>NZ_JBQRUM010000108.1:0-211 GCF_053485795.1 Thalassotalea ganghwensis | reverse complement strand
GCTTAACCATACAACACCCAAGTAGTTTTATAAGTGTTGTCTGACAAATTGGTCGAACCCACCATCCGTGGTTATGTTCGACAGTAGTGCATCCTTGCACGTCGCGTACTTAATGAATTGAATTAGAGCGTCGCTCATTGACATCCTTGTCACTGCGACATTAGTGCATCCGTGCACGTCATATATCGCTTTCCGAATTACTACTTACCTT
>NZ_JBQRUM010000107.1:0-220 GCF_053485795.1 Thalassotalea ganghwensis | reverse complement strand
AAAACTAAACTTAATGATGATGACACACAAGACAAAATTTACTTTTTAAGTAATGCAAGTTTTATATGTACAGATTCATTGAGCCGAGAATTTATTTCTCACAAACGATTTTAATTGAAGAGTTTGATCATGGCTCAGATTGAACGCTGGCGGCAGGCTTAACACATGCAAGTCGAGCGGAAACGAGAATAGCTTGCTATTCGGCGTCGAGCGGCGGACG
>NZ_JBQRUM010000106.1:0-225 GCF_053485795.1 Thalassotalea ganghwensis | reverse complement strand
CGGCGCGACTGCGTTTCACTTCTGAGTTCGGAATGGGATCAGGTGGTACCACAGTGCTATTGTCGCTAGACAAAAACGTTTACTTAACTTGAAACTTCAAGGTAAGTAGTAATTCGGAAAGCGATATATGACGTGCACGGATGCACTAATGTCGCAGTGACAAGGATGTCAATGAGCGACGCTCTAATTCAATTCATTAAGTACGCGACGTGCAAGGATGCACTA
>NZ_JBQRUM010000105.1:0-226 GCF_053485795.1 Thalassotalea ganghwensis | reverse complement strand
GCTTTACATAATTGGTAAAACGACATATTGTCTAACTCAGATTCATTCATAGGCCTTATAAACCATAGGGTTGCTAAACATACGACATTTCCTCACAATTATTACTTATTAAAATACATAATGATTTCAATAAGTTATGAAATAATTAACTAGCAGGTAGTCTTAACATAGGCATTGGTATGCCAAAACAATGTGCAACTCCATAAACAATCATAATACTAAACCC
>NZ_JBQRUM010000104.1:0-231 GCF_053485795.1 Thalassotalea ganghwensis | reverse complement strand
TATCACTGTATAAGTCTACTATTTCAGCTTTAGGAAAACGCATTGGGTCGGTCAGTGAAGTGAGGATGCTCACCTCTTTTCCCTTAATCGTTTTTGTGACCAACCTCACTTCAATACCATCGGGTAATTCAGCAAACTTCTTTCTCGCTTGTGCTGTTGTTTTTAGTTTGATGAGTTTGTCTTGACGACCCAAAGAGCGAACGACTTCATACTGAGTTCCTTTTCTCATAG
>NZ_JBQRUM010000103.1:0-231 GCF_053485795.1 Thalassotalea ganghwensis | reverse complement strand
CTATGAGAAAAGGAACTCAGTATGAAGTCGTTCGCTCTTTGGGTCGTCAAGACAAACTCATCAAGCTAAAAACAACAGCACAAGCGAGAAAGAAGTTTGCTGACTTACCCGATGGTATTGAAGTGAGATTGGTCACAAAAACGATTAAGGGAAAAGAGGTGAGCATCCTCACTTCACTGACCGACCCAATGCGTTTTCCTAAAGCTGAAATAGTAGACTTATACAGTGATA
>NZ_JBQRUM010000102.1:0-231 GCF_053485795.1 Thalassotalea ganghwensis | reverse complement strand
TATCACTGTATAAGTCTACTATTTCAGCTTTAGGAAAACGCATTGGGTCGGTCAGTGAAGTGAGGATGCTCACCTCTTTTCCCTTAATCGTTTTTGTGACCAACCTCACTTCAATACCATCGGGTAAGTCAGCAAACTTCTTTCTCGCTTGTGCTGTTGTTTTTAGTTTGATGAGTTTGTCTTGACGACCCAAAGAGCGAACGACTTCATACTGAGTTCCTTTTCTCATAG
>NZ_JBQRUM010000101.1:0-246 GCF_053485795.1 Thalassotalea ganghwensis | reverse complement strand
AAGGTAAGTAGTAATTCGGAAAGCGATATATGACGTGCACGGATGCACTAATGTCGCAGTGACAAGGATGTCAATGAGCGACGCTCTAATTCAATTCATTAAGTACGCGACGTGCAAGGATGCACTAGTGTCGAACATAACCACGGATGGTGGGTTCGACCAATTTGTCAGACAACACTTATAAAACTACTTGGGTGTTGTATGGTTAAGCCTCACGGGCAATTAGTATCAGTTAGCTCAATGCCT
>NZ_JBQRUM010000100.1:0-255 GCF_053485795.1 Thalassotalea ganghwensis | reverse complement strand
CGGACAGTGATGGTGACTCTTTAACCATTAGTGAAGCAACCGCTTCTGATGGTGGTACGGTAACTATTGAAAACAATGCGTTATCGTACACCTCAGCCGATACTTTTTTGGGCACGGAAACTATCTCTTATTCCATCAGTGATGGTAATGGCGGCACAGCTTCAGCAGAAGTGACCGTCGACGTCAGTTTAACATTGACCTTAACTGGTGTGGTTACCGATGAGCCCATCCCTAATGCCGCCGTAGTTGCAACCG
>NZ_JBQRUM010000099.1:0-255 GCF_053485795.1 Thalassotalea ganghwensis | reverse complement strand
TAAGTAAATCGCGAGTGGCGCGCATTTCCTTATCGTAAACGTAGGCCATAGGAAAGTTGCCTCCACGGATAAGTTTAGCGATTTTATACGAGTCAATTTTATCGTTTTTTGCTTTACCGCCATGAATGGCCTTCATATACAACGCATGGCCGAGAATAAAATCAATGTTGTGCTGCTGACAAAAGTCACAGACCCAATACCAGCAGTGCATACATTCTACGCCAATGACAATATTACCAAGGTACGGATTCAACA
>NZ_JBQRUM010000098.1:0-255 GCF_053485795.1 Thalassotalea ganghwensis | reverse complement strand
CTGCAAAAAGGGCTTGTAATTCACTCTCACTCAATGCTTCAATTGCAGCGTTTGCTTGCTCTTCATCAAGTGCTAAGTCTAAAACACTGTCAACACCGTCAGGGAGTGTCGCATTTTCATCATCAACAATGCTTTTGATCGCAGCAGCCAGTTCTAATAACGCTTGACCGTCAAGGTTAGCTTCAAGTTGGTTAAGTTCAGCTTGATTTGTGGCGGGCTGGCCTTCGTTAGCTCGCGTGGCAAGGGCATAAGCAG
>NZ_JBQRUM010000097.1:0-255 GCF_053485795.1 Thalassotalea ganghwensis | reverse complement strand
AAAACTCAGGTGCGTAGAATGCGCATCCGCTCTCAACGGTAGAGCACACGCCTAACACGAATGCGATGTTGGGTGAGATTCGCAAGAATCATTTCTTTAACAAGTAGTTATCATGCAATTTGTGTGGACACTCACATTGATGTTGGTTTTACCAGCTACTTAGGTAGCAAAAACTAAACTTAATGATGATGACACACAAGACAAAATTTACTTTTTAAGTAATGCAAGTTTTATATGTACAGATTCATTGAGCCG
>NZ_JBQRUM010000096.1:0-255 GCF_053485795.1 Thalassotalea ganghwensis | reverse complement strand
GAAAAAATCGTCATTGGCTCCAACCTATGAGAAAAGGAACTCAGTATGAAGTCGTTCGCTCTTTGGGTCGTCAAGACAAACTCATCAAACTAAAAACAACAGCACAAGCGAGAAAGAAGTTTGCTGATTTACCCGATGGTATTGAAGTGAGATTGGTCACAAAAACGATTAAGGGAAAAGAGGTGAGCATCCTCACTTCACTGACCGACCCAATGCGTTTTCCTAAAGCTGAAATAGTAGACTTATACAGTGATA
>NZ_JBQRUM010000095.1:0-257 GCF_053485795.1 Thalassotalea ganghwensis | reverse complement strand
GATTCTGTTTGGAAAAATTGGTTAGGTACTAATCCGGAACATTGGCCGCAAAGAGCATGTTTAGGTGTTGCCCTCGAGGGACAAGTTTTAATCGAAGTAACGGTAACAGCAGTTCGTAGTTAAAGTACTGCTAACAAGAGACTATGGCGTCAATAGCTAATTTTACACTTTTGGCGCTTCCCACATCACACCATCTCTGAGCATCGAATTTAGTATGACCACCATCTTTCTGATGCAAGCAATAATTGCTACTTTCT
>NZ_JBQRUM010000094.1:0-258 GCF_053485795.1 Thalassotalea ganghwensis | reverse complement strand
TGCCATCTCTTTCTGAATGAAAACCCCTACCGCCATGCTGATTAAGGCATTGGATGAAAGCAAAACCGATGACATACCTGATGAAAGGCCAGCTGTTATTGACCAAGAAGCCATGCCCCAAATGCCCCACTCCAAATACTATGCCATAGCTAATGAGGTAGCGCCAATCCACGTTTGGTCTGCGAATAAAGAAGATCGCTGGTAATACAGCGAGTGAGAACCTTGCTGCCGTTGCTAATAGTGGGTGAACCTCGGTGA
>NZ_JBQRUM010000093.1:0-258 GCF_053485795.1 Thalassotalea ganghwensis | reverse complement strand
AAGCGGGGTATTACGTTTCGGTTCATAAAAGCCAACATCGAACGCCACAAATTGTGCAATTTATCAGTAAGGTTTCGAGCGTTGAACAGAGCTTTGCGATTCATTCTGAATACAACGGACCGCTTGGTGTCTCTAGCACAGACATAGATGAACAAGCGTTAAGTGAATTAAAGCGCAGCTTTCGTCGAACTAGTAAGCGTTTAGGAAATAGCCGACTCAATCAATACCCCAATGCTCAAGGTGAGCCGTTTTTACGAG
>NZ_JBQRUM010000092.1:0-265 GCF_053485795.1 Thalassotalea ganghwensis | reverse complement strand
GGAGGATGGTCCCCCCATGTTCAGTCAACATTTCACGTGTGCCGACCTACTCGATTTCACAATTGTTTCATTTTCGTGTACGGGGCTATCACCCTGTATCGCCAAGCTTTCCAGCTTGTTCCACTAACTCCACAACGTTTAAGGGCTAATTCCCGTTCGCTCGCCGCTACTAAGGAAATCTCGGTTGATTTCTTTTCCTCGGGGTACTTAGATGTTTCAGTTCTCCCGGTTCGCCTCTTTATCCTATGTATTCAGATAAAGATAC
>NZ_JBQRUM010000091.1:0-268 GCF_053485795.1 Thalassotalea ganghwensis | reverse complement strand
CCCACACTACCATCGGCGCGACTGCGTTTCACTTCTGAGTTCGGAATGGGATCAGGTGGTACCACAGTGCTATTGTCGCTAGACAAAAACGTTTACTTAACTTGAAACTTCAAGGTAAGTAGTAATTTGGAAAGCGATATATCTAATTCAATTCATTAAGTACGCGACGTGCAAGGATGCACTACTGTCGAACATAACCACGGATGGTGGGTTCGACCAATTTGTCAGACAACACTTATAAAACTACTTGGGTGTTGTATGGTTAAGC
>NZ_JBQRUM010000090.1:0-276 GCF_053485795.1 Thalassotalea ganghwensis | reverse complement strand
GCGAGACCGAAAGGTGTAGTCGATGGGAAACAGATTAATATTTCTGTACTTCTAATAATTGCGAAGGAGGGACGGAGAAAGCTAGGCAGGCATGGCGTTGGTTGTCCATGTGAAAGTATGTAGGCTGAGAACTTAGGCAAATCCGGGTTCTTAAGGCTGAGATACGAGACGAGACGCTAAGGCGTCGAAGCTGTTGATGCTCTGCTTCCAGGAAAATCTTCTAAGCTCTAGATTATTAGGAACCGTACCCCAAACCGACACAGGTGGTTAGGTAGA
>NZ_JBQRUM010000089.1:0-278 GCF_053485795.1 Thalassotalea ganghwensis | reverse complement strand
TCTACCTAACCACCTGTGTCGGTTTGGGGTACGGTTCCTAATAATCTAGAGCTTAGAAGCTTTTCCTGGAAGCAGAGCATCAACAGCTTCGTCACCTTGGTGACTCGTCTCGTATCTCAGCCTTAAGGGTGTCCGGATTTACCTAAACTCCCAGCCTACATACTTTCACATGGACAACCAACGCCATGCCTGCCTAGCTTTCTCCGTCCCTCCTTCGCAATTATTAGAAGTACAGAAATATTAATCTGTTTCCCATCGACTACACCTTTCGGTCTCGC
>NZ_JBQRUM010000088.1:0-279 GCF_053485795.1 Thalassotalea ganghwensis | reverse complement strand
TATAGCCAAGTTCGATTTCCCATCTATCACTGTATAAGTCTACTATTTCAGCTTTAGGAAAACGCATTGGGTCGGTCAGTGAAGTGAGGATGCTCACCTCTTTTCCCTTAATCGTTTTTGTGACCAATCTCACTTCAATACCATCGGGTAATTCAGCAAACTTCTTTCTCGCTTGTGCTGTTGTTTTTAGTTTGATGAGTTTGTCTTGACGACCCAAAGAGCGAACGACTTCATACCGAGTTCCTTTTCTCATAGGTTGGAGCCAATGACGATTTTTTC
>NZ_JBQRUM010000087.1:0-287 GCF_053485795.1 Thalassotalea ganghwensis | reverse complement strand
TTCAGTCGTATCTGGTGTACGCCAAATAACACCATCAACACCTAGTAGTGATAAGCCACACCATGTGGGGTGATTGGCATCTGCATTCCACATTTTCTGACTTTGATGGAAAACCTCTTTAACGGCATCCGCACCAAGGCGCTGCCTTGCTTGCACAACAGCGCTTGGCGCAACGAGTTCTTTTTTTCCGGGTAATGCTAAGCCGAGTTTACTGACGATGCTCCATAGCGGGTCTTCACGGTAAAGCGACATACAAATAACCGTCCAAACCGCCATTTCCACAGGAA
>NZ_JBQRUM010000086.1:0-288 GCF_053485795.1 Thalassotalea ganghwensis | reverse complement strand
CATAACCATCACGATTATGCAATAACGAAGCATCGTACTTGCCACCAAAAATCTTCACCGTAAACGAATAGATCGTCTCATCCACTGGAATATTGTAGTGCTTTTCATCTTGACCATGCTCTCCGGTGTCGACACAAATAAACTGACCGCCTACCAAGTTTCTGTAATCATCTGAAAAGTAATTATTCATACAAGCATCAGTGCGATAATCCACATTTGGATCCCAGCGGTAACGATCTTCCCCTAACGTTCCATCCGCTACTGGGGTATTCGGGTCAAAACCAAATA
>NZ_JBQRUM010000085.1:0-290 GCF_053485795.1 Thalassotalea ganghwensis | reverse complement strand
CGGCGCGACTGCGTTTCACTTCTGAGTTCGGAATGGGATCAGGTGGTACCACAGTGCTATTGTCGCTAGACAAAAACGTTTACTTAACTTGAAACTTCAAGGTAAGTAGTAATTCGGAAAGCGATATTTCTAATTCAATTCATTAAGTACGCGACGTGCAAGAATGCACTAGTGTCGAACATAACCACGGATGGTGGGTTCGACCAATTTGTCAGACAACACTTATAAAACTACTTGGGTGTTGTATGGTTAAGCCTCACGGGCAATTAGTATCAGTTAGCTCAATGCCT
>NZ_JBQRUM010000084.1:0-292 GCF_053485795.1 Thalassotalea ganghwensis | reverse complement strand
AATTCGTTTACTTCGTCTGTCGATGTGGTCGTTAAGCAAGTTGCTTACGGCAAACACATATAGAGGCTCTCTTATTGTGAGCTCATCACGGCCTGTCTTGTCTCTCGTCCTTTTGATGAAACAGGGGCACTAGACATTTATCGGTTAACCCAATCAAGGCGCTACTCAAGTAGGCTGGTTTCATTTTATGTGTCCAGTTAGTTTCAGGCTCAAGTTAGGTGTAAGCGACTTTGCTTATTGTATTAATGCACGCGTACTGAGTGTCTAATCAAGCTAGGTTAGCTTAGGGCTA
>NZ_JBQRUM010000083.1:0-306 GCF_053485795.1 Thalassotalea ganghwensis | reverse complement strand
TAGGTGCGGCTTTTATCTATAGCCTTATGTATTTCGCAAACTATTTGATTACCATCGAATTGATATAAGTTAGGAATTAATTTCTGATAACCAAATAATTTAACAGAAGCTTTGTCTAGAGTTTTTTGAGGCTTACTTAGCCTTAAAGCAACTCCACCATTATTAGTTACACCAACACTTATTAAATTGTTCCAGTTACACCTAGTTGTGTTAAAAACATTTTTAATAACAATCCCTTGTTCATTGATTTCAATATAACTAAACCAAGGTAACAATAAAGTAAAAAAGATAAATACACAAAATAGA
>NZ_JBQRUM010000082.1:0-308 GCF_053485795.1 Thalassotalea ganghwensis | reverse complement strand
TGTCACAGCAAGTGGCTTCTTTTCTCCTGAGATTGATGAAATAACAGTTAAGAAGGTACTGGCTAATTCTCCAGCAGAAAAGGCAGGCTTAAAAGTTGGAGACAAAGTATTATCTATTGAGGATTGTATTATTCCAGGTTGTGCTGCTTCAAAGGCCAAGGCGTATTTAAAATCTGACTCAGGTTCTAGGCTGCATTTTGTCATAGAAAACCAAGATGGTGAAATTGAAAACATTGTAATTACAGTGGGTTAAGTATGCCTAACAAGCCAATGCAGTGCGGGACTTTTAACAGTTGGCTTTCCTCACT
>NZ_JBQRUM010000081.1:0-324 GCF_053485795.1 Thalassotalea ganghwensis | reverse complement strand
TCAGTGACGGGCAAGGTTAAATCAATAAGCAAATTCGTTTACTTCGTCTGTCGATGTGGTCGTTAAGCAAGTTGCTTACGGCAAACACATATAGAGGCTCTCTTATTGTGAGCTCATCACGGCCTGTCTTGTCTCTCGTCCTTTTGATGAAACAGGGGGCACTAGACATTTATCGGTTAACCCAATCAAGGCGCTATTCAAGTAGGCTGGTTTCATTTTATGTGTCCAGTTAGTTTCAGGCTCAAGTTAGGTGTAAGCGACTTTGCTTATTGTATTAATGCACGCGTACTGAGTGTCTAATCAAGCTAGGTTAGCTTAGGGCTA
>NZ_JBQRUM010000080.1:0-359 GCF_053485795.1 Thalassotalea ganghwensis | reverse complement strand
ATTTTTTATGCCCAGATCTCATAAAACAATGTGCTGAAACTGCGGGTGTCGCTACGATAAGACGTAGAAGACTTCCTGTGGAAATGGCGGTTTGGACGGTTATTTGTATGTCGCTTTACCGTGAAGATCCGCTATGGAGCATCGTCAGTAAACTCGGCTTAGCATTACCCGGAAAAAAAGAACTCGTTGCGCCAAGCGCTGTTGTGCAAGCAAGGCAGCGCCTTGGTGCGGGTGCCGTTAAAGAGGTTTTCCATCAAAGTCAGAAAATGTGGAATGCAGATGCCAATCACCCCACATGGTGTGGCTTATCACTACTAGGTGTTGATGGTGTTATTTGGCGTACACCAGATACGACTGAA
>NZ_JBQRUM010000079.1:0-361 GCF_053485795.1 Thalassotalea ganghwensis | reverse complement strand
CGGTTACGATAAACTTCTACCGTTTCAAGTAAGCTTGGCATTAAATACTCTTCGAGTTGCCCTTCTTTCATATAACGGCGCGTTAATAACGTGCCTTTAAACATATGGTGCCACCGTTCAAGAACTTCACTTATTGACCAACGCTTAGCCGCCTCTTGGTCTATATACAATACCACATGAAAATGGTTACTCATTACCGCATAAGCACATACATCAATGGCAAAAATTTTAGACAGTGACAGCAGCTTCTCTTCAATCCACACCCGACGATGCTCGTAACTTTTGCCTGAGACGTTATCTTCTCCACAAAGAAATGCTCGCCGAACACAGCGAGAAATACAATGGTAATAAGGGGTATCTG
>NZ_JBQRUM010000078.1:0-372 GCF_053485795.1 Thalassotalea ganghwensis | reverse complement strand
GACCTGTTACTACTGTACCACGACCTGAGATTGAGAATACGTCTTCGATTGGCATGATGAATGCACCGTCAATCGCACGCTCTGGCTCTGGAATGTAAGTATCTAAAGCTTCCGCTAATTCTAATACCTTCTCTTCCCACTTCGCTTCGCCGTTCAATGCACCTAATGCTGAACCTTGAATTACTGGTAAGTCATCACCTGGGAATTCGTACTCAGAAAGAAGTTCACGAACTTCCATCTCTACTAATTCTAATAACTCTTCGTCATCTACCATGTCACACTTGTTCATGAATACGATGATGAATGGTACACCAACCTGACGTGATAATAAGATGTGCTCACGTGTTTGTGGCATTGGACCGTCTGTCGCCG
>NZ_JBQRUM010000077.1:0-372 GCF_053485795.1 Thalassotalea ganghwensis | reverse complement strand
CGGCGACAGACGGTCCAATGCCACAAACACGTGAGCACATCTTATTATCACGTCAGGTTGGTGTACCATTCATCATCGTATTCATGAACAAGTGTGACATGGTAGATGACGAAGAGTTATTAGAATTGGTAGAGATGGAAGTTCGTGAACTTCTTTCTGAGTACGAATTCCCAGGTGATGACTTACCAGTAATTCAAGGTTCAGCATTAGGTGCATTGAACGGCGAAGCGAAGTGGGAAGAGAAAGTATTAGAATTAGCGGAAGCTTTAGATACTTACATTCCAGAGCCAGAGCGTGCGATTGACGGTGCATTCATCATGCCAATCGAAGACGTATTCTCAATCTCAGGTCGTGGTACAGTAGTAACAGGTC
>NZ_JBQRUM010000076.1:0-429 GCF_053485795.1 Thalassotalea ganghwensis | reverse complement strand
CATGCAATTGATGAGCGATTTAGTTGCTAGAAGAAATCAACTTCTTGTCATGCAAACCATGGAGAAAAACCGACTGCAAATACTGCCCAAAGAGTTAGCCATGACCATTAAACCAATACTGACGGCATTCAAAAATCAGATCGCTAAAATCGAACATAAAATCATAGCAATAATAGAATCATGTCCTGAATATTCAGCTAAAAACAGCATACTTCAGAGCATGAAAGGTATCGGTAAAATTGCTGCTGCCTCACTCATCAGTAACCTGCCAGAGCTTGGCTATATGACCAATAAACAAGCTTCTGCATTAGTTGGTGTTGCACCAATTAACCGTGAAAGTGGCCGCTATAAAGGACAAAGAAAAATTCAAGGTGGCAGACACCAGGTGCGAACGGTTTTATATATGGCAATGATGTCAGCAATACAATC
>NZ_JBQRUM010000075.1:0-445 GCF_053485795.1 Thalassotalea ganghwensis | reverse complement strand
TGGCTAAAGAAAAATTTGAACGTTCGAAACCGCATGTAAACGTTGGTACAATCGGACACGTTGACCACGGTAAAACTACGTTAACAGCTGCTATCTCAGCAGTATTAACAAAAACTCACGGTGGTGAAGTTAAAGATTTCGCACAAATCGATAATGCACCAGAAGAGCGTGAGCGTGGTATTACTATCAATACATCACACATTGAGTATGACACAGCGACACGTCACTACGCACACGTAGACTGTCCAGGTCACGCTGACTACATCAAAAACATGATCACAGGTGCTGCACAAATGGACGGCGCGATCTTAGTAGTAGCGGCGACAGACGGTCCAATGCCACAAACACGTGAGCACATCTTATTATCACGTCAGGTTGGTGTACCATTCATCATCGTATTCATGAACAAGTGTGACATGGTAGATGACGAAGAGTTATTAGAATT
>NZ_JBQRUM010000074.1:0-447 GCF_053485795.1 Thalassotalea ganghwensis | reverse complement strand
AGGGGGCCATTTTACCCTAGCAGGTTCATCTGCCTTCGTTCTTCCAGCTTTTCTTGTTTATCTTGGTGTCGTACATATCGCCTTATTATTTCTTCGTTTACACCTACCGAATCAACAAAGTAACCTCATTGCCAAAAGCGACCGCCCCAGGCTTTGTTTTTCCTTAGGTGAGGATATTTACTAAAAAGCTTTAAAGCTACTCTACCTTTGAGACACCCCATTAACTTAGATATCGACAATTTGGGGGGTACTTTCACTACTAAATGAACATGGTCTATCTGTACATTCAGCTCCATTACAACTACACCTAGTTTTTCACAATAAATATGAATAAACCTATAAACATCTTTACCTATGTTATTTTTTAAGATTTTAAAACGATACTTAGGTGTCCAAACGATATGATATTGACAACGCCAAAATACATGCGATGCTTGCTCATATCTA
>NZ_JBQRUM010000073.1:0-469 GCF_053485795.1 Thalassotalea ganghwensis | reverse complement strand
TGCCCATCTTAATCATCGAGAAGTTGAAACCCCAGATGGCCATCACTAGCACCACTATAAATAAATCGTTTCGTTTCATAACTGTACTCCTTAATTGTTGCAAAATAGTATTACTCGTGTACAGTCACCGGTACAGATACAATTTTTGATAAAAAGAGAAGTACAGTTTCGCTTATGAGTATGTACAGAATGATGGCAAGCCAATTTGTTCATGAAATAGAGTCGGGTAAGTTGCCACAAGGTAGTCGTATGCCCTCACTTAGACAGCTTTCAAAACAGCAGTCAGTGAGCATGTCTACGGCAGTCAGCTGTTACCAAGAGCTGGAATCACAAGGATGGATCCATGCTCGCCCTCAAGCGGGGTATTACGTTTCGGTTCATAAAAGCCAACATCGAACGCCACAAATTGTGCAATTTATCAGTAAGGTTTCGAGCGTTGAACAGAGCTTTGCGATTCATTCTGAATACA
>NZ_JBQRUM010000072.1:0-476 GCF_053485795.1 Thalassotalea ganghwensis | reverse complement strand
CATCAAAGTCAGAAAATGTGGAATGCAGATGCCAATCACCCCACATGGTGTGGCTTATCACTACTAGGTGTTGATGGTGTTATTTGGCGTACACCAGATACGACTGAAAATCATCAGGAATTCTCTGCATGGAAGAACCAGCACGGCGACACGGCTTATCCTCAAGTACGTATGGTTTGCTTAATGGAGCTAACCAGCCATTTATTAATGGGAAGCGCCTTTGATAGCTGCCGTTCAAGTGAGATGGTATTGGCAGAAGACTTAATCGATGTAACTCCCGATAATTCACTGACGTTATTTGATAGAGGCTTTTATTCTCTGGGGTTGCTCAATCGCTGGCATCATGCAGGAAAAAATCGTCATTGGCTCCAACCTATGAGAAAAGGAACTCAGTATGAAGTCGTTCGCTCTTTGGGTCGTCAAGACAAACTCATCAAACTAAAAACAACAGCACAAGCGAGAAAGAAGTTTGCTGA
>NZ_JBQRUM010000071.1:0-477 GCF_053485795.1 Thalassotalea ganghwensis | reverse complement strand
ATGAAGGTGGTCGTCATACACCATTCTTCAAAGGCTACCGTCCACAATTCTACTTCCGTACAACGGACATCACTGGTGCAGTAGAGTTACCAGAAGGTGTAGAAATGGTAATGCCAGGCGACAACTTAAAGTTTGTTGTTGAGCTAATCAACCCAGTAGCGATGGACGAAGGTTTACGCTTCGCGATTCGTGAAGGTGGTCGTACAGTAGGTGCTGGTGTTGTATCAAAAATTATTGACTAATTTTTGATTAGCCAAAGTGCTTAAGAAAAGGTCGCGCAAGCGGCCTTTTTTGTTGCTCATTCTTAAACCACCTACTTTAGTAGGTGGTTATTATTAAAAAGGCTATACCTGAAATATCTACTCATGTTTAATCGCTTTTGATTTTTAGCAGAAGTCAGAAGGAGAAAAAACATGAGTAGATATGAGCAAGCATCGCATGTATTTTGGCGTTGTCAATATCATATCGTTTGGACAC
>NZ_JBQRUM010000070.1:0-488 GCF_053485795.1 Thalassotalea ganghwensis | reverse complement strand
AGAAAGAGATGGCATCAAAACGTAAGGTCACAGGTGCAATTACAGCACTGGCAGCGCTATTGATTTTGGTTTCCGCCACCAATGGCAATATAACTCTTCAAGGCCTAGTTTTCATTATGATTGCCGCTATGTGTTGGACGATCATGGGTATGATCGTGAAAGCATCCAAAACTATTCAAGCTTTTGCCTTTAATGTTTGGGGCATGTTATTTGCGCCAATTCCGTTGGTACTGTTTGCGGTCAGTCTGCATGGTCCGAGTATTGTAACCCATGCCTTTGAAGTTTGGGATACCAGCACAACCATCGCCGTTGTCTTTCAAGCATACCCAACCACGCTGTTTGGTTACTGGGTATGGAACCTTATGCTGATCCGCTACCCTCTTAGCATGACAGCACCACTGACTTTACTTGTTCCTGTATTTGCGCTGATATCAGGCTACTTCATGTATGACGAAATGCTAAGCCTTGCTCAAATAATTGCTTGTGTG
>NZ_JBQRUM010000069.1:0-491 GCF_053485795.1 Thalassotalea ganghwensis | reverse complement strand
ATGCTTTTGATCGCAGCAGCCAGTTCTAATAACGCTTGACCGTCAAGGTTAGCTTCAAGTTGGTTAAGTTCAGCTTGATTTGTGGCGGGCTGGCCTTCGTTAGCTCGCGTGGCAAGGGCATAAGCAGCGGTAGTGATGTTGGTCACATTAAGGCGATGCAATTCGCTGCGTTCAACGGTCATATCATCACCACCCGCTGAATAGATACCTTCGATATCGCCAACTTGACTAATCAGCTCTACATGCTGTTGGGTATCTTGTCCAGTCGCCGATAGGCTGACAAAATCGTCCCAGCTTGAGGTTGTTATTGTGATTGAGTAGTGCCCTGAAGCATCCGCTTGTGCTTCAACGGTTTCATCGCCAACGGTTGCAACTACGGCGGCATTAGGGATGGGCTCATCGGTAACCACACCAGTTAAGGTCAATGTTAAACTGACGTCGACGGTCACTTCTGCTGAAGCTGTGCCGCCATTACCATCACTGATGGAATA
>NZ_JBQRUM010000068.1:0-500 GCF_053485795.1 Thalassotalea ganghwensis | reverse complement strand
TATATGAAGTCTAAAACAAATCAAAGCATTAACGTCGGTATTGATACCGGTAAGTTTCAACTTGATATCTACATCCGCCCACTCGATATATATTTCACTGTGACCAACGATGAAAAAGGCATCAAAGGAGCAATAACAACAATCAAAAAATACACACCAGAGCGTATTATTATCGAAGCAACTGGTCGTCTTGAAATGCCATTTATAATGGCCTGTGCTAAAGCGGGTCTACCTTTTGTGATTGCCAATCCAGTTCACATTAAACGCTTTGCTGGTGCTATTGGACAACGTGCCAAAACTGACAAGCTAGATGCAAAACTCATTGCTCATTATGGTGAAGCCATAAAACCAAAGCTATCGCAGTTAAAGCCAGAAACCATGCAATTGATGAGCGATTTAGCTGCTAGAAGAAATCAACTTCTTGTCATGCAAACCATGGAGAAAAACCGACTGCAAATACTGCCCAAAGAGTTAGCCATGACCATTAAACCAATACTGAC
>NZ_JBQRUM010000067.1:0-506 GCF_053485795.1 Thalassotalea ganghwensis | reverse complement strand
GTATTAGAATTAGCGGAAGCTTTAGATACTTACATTCCAGAGCCAGAGCGTGCGATTGACGGTGCATTCATCATGCCAATCGAAGACGTATTCTCAATCTCAGGTCGTGGTACAGTAGTAACAGGTCGTGTAGAGCGCGGTATCATCAAAGTAGGTGAAGAAGTAGAAATCGTAGGTATTCGCGAAACACAAAAAACTACATGTACAGGTGTAGAGATGTTCCGTAAGCTTCTAGACGAAGGTCGTGCTGGTGAGAACTGTGGTATCTTATTACGTGGTACTAAGCGTGAAGACGTAGAGCGTGGTCAAGTATTATGTAAGCCTGGTTCAATTTCACCTCACACGAAATTCGAATCAGAAGTATACGTATTGTCAAAAGATGAAGGTGGTCGTCATACACCATTCTTCAAAGGCTACCGTCCACAATTCTACTTCCGTACAACGGACATCACTGGTGCAGTAGAGTTACCAGAAGGTGTAGAAATGGTAATGCCAGGCGACAACTT
>NZ_JBQRUM010000066.1:0-510 GCF_053485795.1 Thalassotalea ganghwensis | reverse complement strand
TAATGCCAGTCAGTTAACAACTGACTGGCATTTTTTCTTGGGATATTTGCTAGGTTTTGGTTTAACGCATCTTGGATACGCTCGCTCTCGCTTCATCGGTAAGATGTGGTGCTCTACTTGAGCTTGCAATTGCTCTATTGACTTTGGGATCCGCCCAGCATTCTCTATAAACATCGTTTGAATTAAGTTGATAATACTTATTGCGCAAGTTGTAAAGCTAAGATGTTTTGCATATATCCCGGGCTTTGTTTGTGCCATTTTCACCATCTGATATCTGAGCAAGTTATAGCTAAGTAATACACCCCAAAGCTCTTGCGCTATCATGTCTGGCTTTTTGCTACGTAACGTGAAGTGGCTATTCAATAAGGTTTGCTTCATTTCTCTATAGCCAAGTTCGATTTCCCATCTATCACTGTATAAGTCTACTATTTCAGCTTTAGGAAAACGCATTGGGTCGGTCAGTGAAGTGAGGATGCTCACCTCTTTTCCCTTAATCGTTTTTGTGACCAA
>NZ_JBQRUM010000065.1:0-525 GCF_053485795.1 Thalassotalea ganghwensis | reverse complement strand
CCTACTGACGTGTCAGAAGAAGTTGCAACTGTCCAAACTAAATCTTTATATGTGGATGACTTATTGCGCCCATCGTAAATTCCACGCTTTCTCTCGATCATCGATACTACCTTGTACTGCTAACGCCTTACTAATGGGCGCATAAATGCTTGGCTAAAATTCGCGACGAAGGAGCACAAGCCAAGCGTTTTGCGTCCTTTTGAGTAACTTGATACTCATTGAGCCTCCTCCTTGAAGCTAGCCATTGACTAAGCTTCAAGGTAACCAAACCAATAGGAGAAAGCTCAATGAATTTCTACAATAACGTGCATCCGTACTATTGTGGTATCGATTTACATGCCAGATTACTTTATGTCTGTATTATTGATGATACAGGCGTCATCCTCGTACATCAAAAGATTAAAGATAGCCCCGCTGCTTTACTGCAGCTGTTGAATCCGTACCTTGGTAATATTGTCATTGGCGTAGAATGTATGCACTGCTGGTATTGGGTCTGTGACTTTTGTCAGCAGCACAACATTGATT
>NZ_JBQRUM010000064.1:0-528 GCF_053485795.1 Thalassotalea ganghwensis | reverse complement strand
TCCATTACCTTGATGGACGCATGAACTTTTATGGTGACTATAGTTATAATGTCAAAGGCTCTGATGGTCGTTATTTACCGACGACGTGGTGGACAGAAGGGTTGGCGCAATACCTTTATTTAGAAAACCATTACCCTGCAGCAATAAACGTCGCTCGAAATAAAACCTATACGTTATCCACTATTTTTCAGCATAACGCGAATATGAGTGACTGGAATGGTCGTGCCTATCCATGGGGATATTTAGGTGTTCGATTTATGTTTGAAAAGCATCGCAGTGATATAGATGCTTTGTTAGAGCTTTCACGCGATGGTGATGTGCTAGCGTATAAACATTATATTAATGAGACAATAGGGGATCGATATGACGCGGAATTTACGACATGGTTAGAAACGGTCGATAATAACAAGGCGCGTTTATTTGGTTTTGACCCGAATACCCCAGTAGCGGATGGAACGTTAGGGGAAGATCGTTACCGCTGGGATCCAAATGTGGATTATCGCACTGATGCTTGTATGAATAATTACT
>NZ_JBQRUM010000063.1:0-541 GCF_053485795.1 Thalassotalea ganghwensis | reverse complement strand
AAGAAGTGGTGGAGCTAAGCAGGATCGAACTGCTGACCTCCTGCGTGCAAGGCAGGCGCTCTCCCAGCTGAGCTATAGCCCCATATCTGGGTCAACACGTTAGCTAGAACATTTAAGTGATTTGACTAGGCGTTGTTTAGCGACGTTTGCTTGTGCAAATGAGCTAATCAACAACAACGTCAAGCGCTTAAATTGGTAGGTCTGGGCAGACTTGAACTGCCGACCTCACCCTTATCAGGGGTGCGCTCTAACCAGCTGAGCTACAGACCTATTTTATGCTTGCTCTTCTTATGATTTCATCGTTACTTTCGGTAAATGCTTGTCATTATCAGGCGATAACTCCTGCGCATTAACCTCAAGTGCCTTGAACTCATTTCGAATTACTTCGCTTAAACACTATCTAAGCGGCATTGTCCGAAGCTACATGTTAGGACTTCTTCTTCATATTCGTTATCAGTGCAATTTGTGTGAACACTCAACAAAGCGTTTGCTTTACATTCAAGATAAGGAGGTGATCCAACCCCAGGTTCCCCTAGGGTTA
>NZ_JBQRUM010000062.1:0-543 GCF_053485795.1 Thalassotalea ganghwensis | reverse complement strand
TAACCTATGATGGTTTAAATCGCTTAACGTCAACGACAGGGGAGCAAGGGTCACATATCGGTAGCTCATCACTGCGTTACGATGGTTTGGGTAATATCACCGCGTACAGCAACACCAGTGCAATAAACCCTCACGATTTAACTTATCACTATAATGAGAGCAACCATCTCCTGACCCGTGTCACCAACGCGGGTAATGCTAACGTCAGAGATTTTAGCCAACCTAATAGTTACGACAGCCGTGGTAATGTTATGAAAAACGGTGAGCGCGAGTTTATCTATAACCTAGCCAACCAAATGATTGCCTCGGGCTCAAATCATTACACTTATGACGGTTATAACCGCCGCGTAAAAACTAAAGACAGCAAAGGTACAAGCTACAGCATGTACAGCCAATCAGGGCAACTGCTGTATCGTGAAACCGACCAAGGCGGTATTAACTATGTCTTTTTAGGCGGTAAGTTGGTGGCGAAAGAAGGCACGGGCGTTAGACCGGTTAACGAAGATGCTGGTGAAACCAGTATTGCCAATTATAAACCGTTTG
>NZ_JBQRUM010000061.1:0-590 GCF_053485795.1 Thalassotalea ganghwensis | reverse complement strand
TAACCCTAGGGGAACCTGGGGTTGGATCACCTCCTTATCTTGAATGTAAAGCAAACGCTTTGTTGAGTGTTCACACAAATTGCACTGATAACGAATATGAAGAAGAAGTCCTAACATGTAGCTTCGGGCGTAACATAGGTCTGTAGCTCAGCTGGTTAGAGCGCACCCCTGATAAGGGTGAGGTCGGCAGTTCAAGTCTGCCCAGACCTACCAATTTAAGCGGTATGCTTTGTTGCTTTTTATCTCGTTTGGTTTACTAAACGTCGACAAAAAAGCGCCTAGATAAATCACTTAAATGTTCTAGCTAACGTGTTGACCCAGATATGGGGCTATAGCTCAGCTGGGAGAGCGCCTGCCTTGCACGCAGGAGGTCAGCAGTTCGATCCTGCTTAGCTCCACCACTTCTTCAGTAAAGAAAAAAACCAAATTAAAGGTTACTCCTCAGTAAATTTTAATTTGGTTTTTTAAACCACGATTTAGGCGAATGTGTCCTAAAACGAACTCTTTAACAATTTGGAAAGCTGATATATATCCCGAGATAAATTTATTTTTATCTCAACCGATGATTACAGTGTCGCGCTGTATGAATC
>NZ_JBQRUM010000060.1:0-767 GCF_053485795.1 Thalassotalea ganghwensis | reverse complement strand
GCTTATCGCAGATTAACACGTCCTTCATCGCCTCTAACTGCCAAGGCATCCACCATATACGCTTAGTCACTTAACCATACAACCCCAAATAGTTTGAGTGTTATGGTGACAAAACCATAACCAAATGCATGTCTGACATTTTCACGCACTCTAATGAGTTACTTGAATTAGATTGATAAATGATAAGGAAAATCATTTATCAGGTTTGATTCATACAGCGCGACACTGTAATCATCGGTTGAGATAAAAATAAATTTATCTCGGGATATATATCAGCTTTCCAAATTGTTAAAGAGTTCGTTTTAGGACGCATTCGCCTAAATCGTGGTAAAAAAAACCAAATTAAAATTCACTAAACAGCAACCTTTAATTTGGTTTTTCTACGAAGCTTGGTAGGTCTGGGCAGACTTGAACTGCCGACCTCACCCTTATCAGGGGTGCGCTCTAACCAGCTGAGCTACAGACCTAAATCATGCTGCTCAGGTGAGCAAACAAAGTGGTGGAGCTAAGCAGGATCGAACTGCTGACCTCCTGCGTGCAAGGCAGGCGCTCTCCCAGCTGAGCTATAGCCCCATAAGGCTTCGTCTTCTTCATATTCGTTATCAGTGCAATTTGTGTGAACACTCAACAAAGCGTTTGCTTTACATTCAAGATAAGGAGGTGATCCAACCCCAGGTTCCCCTAGGGTTACCTTGTTACGACTTCACCCCAGTCATGAATCACAAAGTGGTGACCGTCCTCCCGAAGGTTAAACTAGCCACTTCTTT
>NZ_JBQRUM010000059.1:0-782 GCF_053485795.1 Thalassotalea ganghwensis | reverse complement strand
TGAATAACTTTTTTTGCTAAATCAACGCCAACTCTAGTACGATACATAACAGGACTCTTCTTAATATATTTGTGTGGTAACTTTTATATTACCTCACTCGTTTAGGGTGAGGGAGTCCAATTATCTAATTAAAAGCCCCTGATTGGGGCGTTATATATCAAGGAAGATAAGTGCAAGATATCAGTCATCCGGGAATCAAGGAACGAACAGATAGCTTAGGAAACATGGCTTCAAACTATCCCGTTTTATTTTCTTTCGTACTTCTTGTCATTTTAGTTTTCCTAGTTTACCGAGAACTAAAAAAGGAAAGTGGAAGCTTTCTAAAAGTCGTTATTTATTCAATAGTTGCATTGATAGCATTTTGGCGCGTAGCAATTGATATATAACAAGAGACTATGGTGCTCAATGTCCGCTTCTGGCACATTTGCGAGATTCGGCAACGAGCGAGCAGGAGACTGTCGTATTAATTTGGTGCTATTGGCTGAATTCTACAAAGCGCACGTTCAGCTAACTGTTTGTGCCCCAAAATGAGTTTCAAGCAGTATCAAATCAAATAACAGAATGATGGTTTTTGAGTACTAAAGCTTTTTAGGGAAAAGTAAGACTTGCTTCTTTTCATTCGGAACTGGGTCAGCATGCTTGCTTGATCGCCCCAACCAACTTCCCTAACTCTGTTTTGACTTCATTGGTTAGTTCAAAGCCCATGTTGATTCTTAAGCAGTCATTATATAGCGATAGCGTGCTGAACAGTCTTCCCAAGCGAATATCAATTTGATTCTTTG
>NZ_JBQRUM010000058.1:0-1003 GCF_053485795.1 Thalassotalea ganghwensis | reverse complement strand
ATTCATGGCGGTAAAGCAAAAAACGATAAAATTGACTCGTATAAAATCGCTAAACTTATCCGTGGAGGCAACTTTCCTATGGCCTACGTTTACGATAAGGAAATGCGCGCCACTCGCGATTTACTTAGACGACGAACCAAAATCGTTCGCCATGGTGCCGACGTAAAAGCCCATGTTGCTAATACCACAAGTCAATACAATCTCCCTGCTCACAATGTTAATTTAAAAAATGTCTGTGACAGAGAAAAAATGCGACATTACTTCCCTGATCCTGTGGTCCAACGCTCGATTAATTTAGATATGGCGCTACTCGACTATTACCAGAAAGAACTCAAGCCTCTTGAGCACTATATTGAACAAATGGCAAAGCAACATAACCCCGTTCATTTACGTATTCTACAAACGATTAATGGTATTGGTCGCATTCTCGCATTAACGATTATCTATGAAATTGGCCATATCGACCGATTTCCTTCTGTACAAAAGTTTGCGTCATACGCACGCCTTGTGAAGTGCAAGGCGGAATCTGCTGGCAAAACCTACGGTACTCAAGGAAATAAAATCGGCAACGCCCATCTCAAGTGGGCATTCTCTGAAGCTGCTGTTCTCCTGTTGCGCCATAACGCCAATGCCAACCAATATATTGAAAAGTTACAAAAGCGAATGAGTAAAGCAAAAGCACTCTCTGCACTTGCGCATAAACTCGGGCGCTGTGTTTATTTTATGTTGAAAAAAGAGACCGTATTCGATGAAGCCAGGTTCTTAAAGAGTTAGTCACGGTACTGAGTGAGCTGCACGTCTAACTAGACAAAAGGTCGAACATCAATCAATTGGGTGTATTAATAGCCACAAAGCTATTAGCCAATTATATGTCGATAGCCCTAAGCTAACCTAGCTTGATTAGACACTCAGTACGCGTGCATTAATACAATAAGCAAAGTCGCTTACACCTAACTTGAGCCTGAAACTAACTGGACACATAAAATGAAACCAGCCTACTTGA
>NZ_JBQRUM010000057.1:0-1049 GCF_053485795.1 Thalassotalea ganghwensis | reverse complement strand
ACCAACTTCCCTAACTCTGTTTTGACTTCATTGGTTAGTTCAAAGCCCATGTTGATTCTTAAGCAGTCATTATATAGCGATAGCGTGCTGAACAGTCTTCCCAAGCGAATATCAATTTGATTCTTTGCCATCAAGGACTCGAACTTTTCCGAGTCCAGATCGGGTACTTGTAACCAAAGCACCATTCCCCCTTGAGGGTTACTAATGTTGACTTTCTCAGGCAAATGCTCGGTAAGAAAACCAAGATAAGCCTGCTTTAAATTAAGCAATTTAGTGCGGCGACGTTTTAGCTGTTTAGCGTAGTGCCCTGATTCGATAAAGTCTGCAATACCGAGTTGAGTTGGCAGAGACACACCAAAGCTCGAAGCGATATGTTGTTGACGATAACGTTCAATATAGCGCCCTGGTTGACACCAGCCTAAACGGTAGCTAGGCGATAAACTTTTTGATACTGAACCACACCACAAGATGTAGCCATCATTGTCATAATACTTGGCTGGCAGTGGCGTATGCTCGGCGTAAGAGAGCTCTAGATAGACGTCATCTTCGATCATTGGCACTTGGTATTGATTGGCAAGCTCAGCCAACGTTTGCTTTTGCTGGGTTGACATAGTGATCCCTTGTGGGTTCATGTGAGAGGTACAAAAAATGCCTGCTTTGACACTACCTTGCTTGAGGTGAGATTCAAGCTGAACCAAGTCGATACCGTCTTCCAGTGATGGGATCTCAACAATCTTGCGACCCATTTGACCCAGTAGGTCCAAAATACCGCTAAAACACGGCGAGCTAATTGCTATTGCATCCCCCATTTGGGTACACGATTCTAACGCAGACTTAATCGCAGGCATGCAACCAGAAGTGATGACCAATTCAGCTGGGTTAATATGCAGTCCAAGCTTAGCAAAATGAACACTCAGTGCATCTCGTAAAAACGGCTCACCTTGAGCATTGGGGTATTGATTGAGTCGGCTATTTCCTAAACGCTTACTAGTTCGACGAAAGCTGCGCTTTAATTCACTTAACGCTTGTTCATCTATGTCTGTGCTAGA
>NZ_JBQRUM010000056.1:0-1098 GCF_053485795.1 Thalassotalea ganghwensis | reverse complement strand
TTCCACAATAAAAATTGTGTAGTTTAGTATAGAATTTCATTGAGCTTTCTCCTTTTGGGTTTGGTCGCCTTGAAGTTTAGCCAATGGCTAAACTTCGGGGAGAAGGTTCAATAAGTATCAAGGCAATTATAAATGGGACGTCTAAAGCTTGGCTGGCGCTCATTCTTCGCTAATTATAGCCAAGCATTTATACGCCCCATATTGCGGCGTTAGCAATATTATGAATTACACCACCATTTATGAATCTACAAATTATTCATTTATTAATCATTCCTTAATTTTTGGATTGGTGTTTTTAGTTTTGCCCGCTTTTATGTTCGTCTATCAATGGAACAAAAAAAAGGCAGGTCTAGAGGTAGATGATTCGGCGATGTTTTTTGGAGTAATAGGTATCTTAGTAGCTATTTCGATTGTCGTTGCATCAATCGTAAATACGTTCTTGATTAGAAACATGTTGCAGACAGAAAAGGTGGAGATTCTTTCAGGCGTCATTAAAAATCATGAATATATTAGTAGTCGTAGAGGGCGTTCAACATTTTTAGTATATGCAGGAAACGTATCGTTGAGATTTGAAACTTCTAATAAATATACCGGAAATGGCGGCTACTTTGAGAGACCATTTCCAGAAGTTAACCTAATGGATGACCTAAATGTAAGGTTAACGTTTACTGAAAACGATCAAACTATATTGAAAGTCGAAATAGAAAATAGAGATTACAAATCTCTATTAAGAAAACGGGATCAAGGGTATGATTTTTGTCGTAATGCGTGTACTTGGGAGTATCTAATTGCTAACAAGAGACTATGGCGTCAATAGCTAATTTCAAGCCTTTGGCGCTTCCCACATCACACCATCTCTGAGCATTGAATTTAAGTTCACAATCATCTTTCTGACACAGGCAATTAGCGCAACTTTTTTTGGCTTTCCTGCGGCTAGTAACTTGTCATACTGCGATTTGAAAACAGGATTTGATTGTATTGCTGACATCATTGCCATATATAAAACCGTTCGCACCTGGTGTCTGCCACCTTGAATTTTTCTTTGTCCTTTATAGCGGCCACTTTCACGGTTAATTGGTGCAACACCAACTAATGCAG
>NZ_JBQRUM010000055.1:0-1179 GCF_053485795.1 Thalassotalea ganghwensis | reverse complement strand
CAGCCTACATACTTTCACATGGACAACCAACGCCATGCCTGCCTAGCTTTCTCCGTCCCTCCTTCGCAATTATTAGAAGTACAGAAATATTAATCTGTTTCCCATCGACTACACCTTTCGGTCTCGCCTTAGGGGCCGACTTACCCTGCCCTGATTAACATGGGACAGGAAACCTTGGTCTTTCGGCGGGGGAGTTTTTCACTCCCCTTATCGTTACTCATGTCAGCATTCGCACTTCTGATACCTCCAGCATGCTTTACAACACACCTTCAACGGCTTACAGAACGCTCCCCTACCACTTGAACCTAAGTTCAAATCCGCAGCTTCGGTGCATAGTTTAGCCCCGTTACATCTTCCGCGCAGACCGACTCGACTAGTGAGCTATTACGCTTTCTTTAAAGGGTGGCTGCTTCTAAGCCAACCTCCTAGCTGTCTATGCCTTTCCACATCGTTTCCCACTTAACTATGACTTTGGGACCTTAGCTGGCGGTCTGGGTTGTTTCCCTCTTCACAACGGACGTTAGCACCCGCAGTGTGTCTCCCGGATAGTACTCATTGGTATTCGGAGTTTGCAAAGGGTTGGTAAGTCGGGATGACCCCCTAGCCTTAACAGTGCTCTACCCCCAATGGTATTCGTCCGAGGCTCTACCTAAATAGATTTCGGGGAGAACCAGCTATCTCCCGGCTTGATTAGCCTTTCACTCCGACCCACAAGTCATCACCGCATTTTTCAACATACGTGTGTTCGGTCCTCCAGTTGATGTTACTCAACCTTCAACCTGCCCATGGGTAGATCGCCGGGTTTCGGGTCTATACCTTGCAACTAAACGCGCAGTTAACACTCGCTTTCGCTACGGCTCCCCTATTCGGTTAACCTTGCTACAAAATATAAGTCGCTGACCCATTATACAAAAGGTACGCAGTCACCCGAAGGCTTCCACTGCTTGTACGTATACGGTTTCAGGTTCTATTTCACTCCCCTCACAGGGGTTCTTTTCGCCTTTCCCTCACGGTACTGGTTCACTATCGGTCAGTTAGGAGTATTTAGCCTTGGAGGATGGTCCCCCCATGTTCAGTCAACATTTCACGTGTGCCGACCTACTCGATTTCACAATTGTTTCATTTTCGTGTACGGGGCTATCACCCTGTATCGCCAAGCTTTCCAGCTTGTTCCACTAA
>NZ_JBQRUM010000054.1:0-1214 GCF_053485795.1 Thalassotalea ganghwensis | reverse complement strand
CTTAATTGGCTTGTATGGATAATAAACCCACCAAATTTACAATATTCAGGTAAAGTGAGACCCAAGCCTTAGCTGCAACTAAGGCCTTCTTTTACAGTAGTTCGTTTAATTGATGGCTCCTCTTTTGAGAGACCGATAACAAGAAAGAACGCTGTAAAAGACTCCAAGCAATATACTCGAATAGTCTACTGGGTCTCGAACCCGCATTACGCAAGCAAGGGTTAGCTTATTATGAAAAACACAACGAATCAAAGTATTAATGTCGGTGTTGATACCGGTAAATTTCAATTAGATATCTACCTTCGTCCTCTTGATAACTATTTTACGGTATCGAATGATGAAAAGGGAGTCAATGAGGCCATTGCCATCATCAAACAGTACAACGTTGAGCGCATCGTGATTGAAGCAACAGGCCGTTTGGAAATGCTTTTTATTATGGCTTGTGCAAAAGCCAAATTACCGTTTGTTATAGCCAATCCAGTTCACATTAAACGCTTTGCTGGTGCCATTGGACAACGTGCTAAAACAGATAAGCTTGATGCTCAGCTTATTGCGCACTACGCCGATGTGATAAAGCCCAGACTCTCTCAGTTAAAGCCTGACACCATGCAAACAATGAGCGACTTAGTCGCGAGAAGAAATCAATTATTAGTGATGCAAACTATGGAGAAAAATCGCCTACAGTCTCTCCCTAAAAGTTTAGCGATGACCATCAAACCCATCCTTACAGCCTTTAAAAATCAGATAATTAAAATTGAAAAAAAGCTAATCGAACTCATCGAGTCTTGCCCTGAATATCAGGCCAAAAATACCATACTCCAAAGCATGAATGGCATTGGTAAAATCGCTTCGGCAACCCTTATCAGTTACTTACCTGAGCTGGGATACATGACCAATAAGCAAGCGAGTAGCCTCGTAGGCGTTGCACCGATAACCAAAGAAAGTGGCCGCTATAAAGGCCAACGTAAAATCCAAGGAGGCCGACATCAAGTACGCACAGTGTTGTACATGGCGATGATGTCAGCAATTCAAAGTAACAGGGTATTTAAAGAAACTTATCAACGGTTAGTGACGGCTGGAAAACCTAAGAAAGTAGCAATTATTGCTTGCATCAGAAAGATGGTGGTCATACTAAATTCGATGCTCAGAGATGGTGTGATGTGGGAAGCGCCAAAAGTGTAAAATTAGCTATTGACGCCATAGTCTCTTGTTAG
>NZ_JBQRUM010000053.1:0-1232 GCF_053485795.1 Thalassotalea ganghwensis | reverse complement strand
TGTTCTGCGCAACTAAATCAGGACACTTTTCTTAAGGAATTTAGCTCATACTCTACTGGTGACAGATCACCGTTAGCAGTATGAAGCCTTTCTAAGTTGTAATAGCGCATATACGCAGCTACATCGTTTTTCATATGCTCACGAGTTGCCTGTGGTACTTTTAGCAGCCAATCATGTTTTAAACTACCGAAGAACCTTTCAACAACAGCGTTATCCCAACAAGCTCCAACGTCACCCATGCTAGCTCTGATTCCATAATTAGCCAGCAGCTTACGATAACGCTTGCTGGTATACTGTGAGCCTCTATCTGAGTGGAACACTAAGCCTTTATTAGGCTGACGTAAGTTATAGGCTTTAATCATCGCCTTGCTCACTAAGTCAGTGGTCATACGTTTATCAATATGCCAACCGACTATGCGTCTGGAATATAAATCCATAACAATGGCCAGATACATCCAGCCTTCGCCTGTTTTTAGGTAAGTGACATCACCAGCCCAAACTTGGTTAGGCGCAACAGGATTAAAGTTCTGGTTTAACAAATTATCGGCAACGGCATCACTGTGTTTGCGTTTCGTTGTTACCTTGTAAGCTATGCGTTGAGTCACAACCAAGCCAAGTTTCGCCATCAGTTTTTGCACGCCATATTCGCTAACATTAAATCCCTCCTTGCATAACCGTTTTCTCAGCTCTCGATAACCCAAGCTATTTCGACTTTGCTTGAATATTGCTTTAGCTCTTCGATATAGATGAAGCTGCTCAGCAGTAATGATTTTGGCTGGTCGATTTAGCCAAGCGTAATAGGCTGAACGACTAACTTTCATTATCTTGCAAAGCTTCACAACAGGAAAAGTTGGAGCTAGCTGTTTAATTGTTTGAAACGTTATTTCGTTTCCCTTAGCAGGAGGGAGCTGGCCTTTTTTAATATTTCTTTTTCCATCCTTAGCTCTTTAACTTCCTTACGTAACTTTACTAGCTCAGCTCGTTCATCAGCATTTAAAGTATTACCAGATTGCTCCGACTCGAACTTGGCTTTCCAGTTATAAAGTAATTTATCTGTGATACCTAAAGAGGCAGCCGCTTTAGGGACTGAATAACCTTGTTCGGTTATTAATGCCACAGCTTCTTGTTTAAATTCTGCTGTGTAACTTCTGTTTGTTCTTTTTGTCATTTAACACCTCAATATTTGGATTATATTCCATTATCAAAGTGTCCTGTTTGATTATTGCAGATCA
>NZ_JBQRUM010000052.1:0-1259 GCF_053485795.1 Thalassotalea ganghwensis | reverse complement strand
CATTGAGAAGCTATCTCTGGCTCTTTGATATTTACGCGAACAGGTTGTCAAATCTATTAAGCGAGCGATAAGCTCTTAGTTGGCTACTGACTAAACCTGCTGATTTTTATCTTCGTTAGTGCATTTTTGTTGTGTGAACTCGATTTAAGCTGCGAGTAATTCAGCTTTATATTCGGTACCTTGTGTCAGCATGGCGAAGGCTGTTCTGACGGTTTTGTTAGCAAGCGCTACCGCGGCACACTTTTTCCCTCGACGTTCAACCAGTCCTTGTATCCACAGGTCTTTCTTGGTCTTTGCTTTTCGTTTTACTGCATGCTGAACGGCAGCCGTGGCGCCACAGATGAGTTGACTTCTTAGGACACTATTTTTTGTCTTACCTATGGTACCCAATGTTACTGTGCCAACAGAGGAATGTTGAATAGGTGTTACCCCAATACATGCAGCAGCATCTTTTCCTTTGCTAAATACGCCAATTTCAGCACAACCTAGCGCAATATAAAGATTGATAGCATTCATCGCACCAACACCTTCCAGGCGCATGAGCTTCTTGCACTCTGGGTGAGATTTAACCGAGTTTTCCATGCAGTGATCATAATGGTGAATGGCTTCAAACAATACTTTCAAATGCTCTTTTGCTAGATAAATTGCACGACGACATTCCGTAGATAGCTCATTGGTTGCATCTTCTAAAACCCCTTCAATGGATGAGATTATTCCACCTCGACGATTAGCTATTTTGATATTCAACTCAGCTAGCAAGGCAATGAGCTGCTTTTGAGACGCATCGCGTTGTTTTACGGCTAACTCTCTTAAGCGCTTGATGGACTGTAATTGTTGTTGCTCAAGTGTTTTTCCACCAATATAAGTGACATCAGGCATAAAGGTGGCTTGTACAATCGCTAGGGCATCATTTTTATCTGTTTTTTGATTTTGCCTAACAACGGAGACTAATTTGGCTGAAATTAAACGTGCATCATGGCCCGCTTCAGTTGCTTTTTGTTTCCAGTAGTTAGAGCTACTACACGCTTCAAATATTATCGTTGCAGGTTTGTTATTAAAAAGCCAAGAAAGAAATTCTTCCGGTGTCACTTCAATGTTTGATTGCACCTTTTTGTTTCTGTAAATACAAATTTGAATAACTTTTTTTGCTAAATCAACGCCAACTCTAGTACGATACATAACAGGACTCTTCTTAATATATTTGTGTGGTAACTTTTATATTACCTCACTCGTTTAGGGTGAGGGAGTCCAATTATCTA
>NZ_JBQRUM010000051.1:0-1340 GCF_053485795.1 Thalassotalea ganghwensis | reverse complement strand
CTGCATTAGTTGGTGTTGCACCAATTAACCGTGAAAGTGGCCGCTATAAAGGACAAAGAAAAATTCAAGGTGGCAGACACCAGGTGCGAACGGTTTTATATATGGCAATGATGTCAGCAATACAATCCAATCCTGTTTTCAAATCGCAGTATGACAAGTTACTAGCAGCAGGAAAGCCAAAAAAAGTAGCGCTAATTGCCTGTGTCAGAAAGATGATTGTGATCTTAAATTCAATGCTCAGAGATGGTGTGATGTGGGAAGCGCCAAAGGCTTTAAATTAGCTATTGACGCCATAGTCTCTTGTTAGAAGCCCATTAGCCAATTAAAGACAAAATTGCATATGATTTATAAAAGTATGAAATACCTGAATGTTCATCTTTATTTGTTCTCAAGTGGCCAGCATTGATACCTACAAGCAGAAGCTCCCTATATCCAGGAAAGCTAATGCCGGGGCCTGGTTTGGGTCCTTTTTGAATTGCAAATACAGGGCTTCCAGAAGAACCACCAAATGAAAATGCTTCATAAGCTGTACAATCGCCTAAGACACTTTGCTTGTATTGATAATTATATCGAGGATCGCTAGATATTGTACCAGTACGTAATATTGGTCTAATTTTTGCGACATCATGCCATGGCGGATACCCAGGAAAAGCTAAAAAATCACATACATGGAGGTTTGATTGAAACTGCTGAGTTGTGGCAAGAATTGATTTGGGTAAGAAATAGTCAATTGTTGGGTTAATAGAGTTTTGGGCGCAAATCTGCGGAGAAATAAGGCAAGCTATATCATTGTTTATATTTGAATCAAATTTTAAGTTTGGCATCGCAATATGAAGAGCCACGTCAATATCGGGATTTCCTGTAGTTGCATCCCTTCCTTTGCCTTTTACGACTACAGTGTAAAGAGTGTATTTACTATAATCTTTCCCGCTAATATTTTTGTAATTAATATCTAAAACATGCCTATTCGTTACTAAGCACAATTCATCTTTTGAATTTTTTACGAAGAAACCTGTACCACTTGCACTTTTTACATTTCCAATATCATCTGCGAATTCAACTTCAATTTTGAATGCTGAATAAAGGTATTCGTTATTTAATCCATGAAACACTTATTTTACTCCGGTGTAGATTTAAGGGCTTCTAACGCCGCAATATGGGGCGTATTAAGCTTGGCTAAAATTAGCGAAGAATGAGCGCCAGCCAAGCTTTAGACGTCCCATTTATAATTGCCTTGTTAGGTGCGGCTTTTATCTATAGCCTTATGTATTTCGCAAACTATTTGATTACCATCGAATTGATATAAGTTAGGAATTAATTTCTGATAACCAAATAATTTA
>NZ_JBQRUM010000050.1:0-1366 GCF_053485795.1 Thalassotalea ganghwensis | reverse complement strand
GGAGGATGGTCCCCCCATGTTCAGTCAACATTTCACGTGTGCCGACCTACTCGATTTCACAATTGTTTCATTTTCGTGTACGGGGCTATCACCCTGTATCGCCAAGCTTTCCAGCTTGTTCCACTAATTCCACAACGCTTAAGGGCTAATTCCCGTTCGCTCGCCGCTACTAAGGAAATCTCGGTTGATTTCTTTTCCTCGGGGTACTTAGATGTTTCAGTTCTCCCGGTTCGCCTCTTTATCCTATGTATTCAGATAAAGATACTTACTTATGTAAGTGGGTTTCCCCATTCGGAAATCCGTGCCTATAACGCCTTTTATCGGCTTAACACGGCTTATCGCAGATTAACACGTCCTTCATCGCCTCTAACTGCCAAGGCATCCACCATATACGCTTAGTCACTTAACCATACAACCCCAAATAGTTTGAGTGTTATGGTGACAAAACCATAACCAAATGTATGTCTGACATTTTCACGCACTCTAATGAGTTACTTGAATTAGATTGATATGTGATAAGGAAAATCACACATCAGGTTTGATTACTTTTGTTATTAAGTAATGAGCGCGACACTCGTTACTTACAAAAAGCAATCGGTTGAGATAAAATACTTTTTATAAAGTAAAGTATCTCGGGATATATATCAGCTTTCCAAATTGTTAAAGAGTTCGTTTTAGGACACATTCGCCTAAATCGTGGTTTAAAAAACCAAACGTAAATTATCCTTTCAAATACCTTAAGTTTGGTTTCTTTACGAAGCTTTTTCTTCTACTCAATAGTTCGAGCGAAGAGTAATTCAAGTTAGGCAAGGCGCTTATTGCGTAGTGTGCATTGAGCACATGAGCAATTAAGCAACGTAGCATAACGAAGAATTTGGTAGGTCTGGGCAGACTTGAACTGCCGACCTCACCCTTATCAGGGGTGCGCTCTAACCAGCTGAGCTACAGACCTTTAACTTGTTCATTGTTTCGATTTCTTCGTTGCTTTCTCAAAACACTTGTCATTATCAGGCGATAACTCCTGCGTGTTTTTCCAAAGCGCCTCGAACTCAAAGCAATGTCCGGCGTTAATCATCTGAACTACGCTCGGTTAAAGTGGTGGAGCTAAGCAGGATCGAACTGCTGACCTCCTGCGTGCAAGGCAGGCGCTCTCCCAGCTGAGCTATAGCCCCATAAGGCTTCGTCTTCTTCATTTTCGTTATCAGTGCAATTTGTGTGAACACTCAACAAAGCGTTTATTTTACATTCAAGATAAGGAGGTGATCCAACCCCAGGTTCCCCTAGGGTTACCTTGTTACGACTTCACCCCAGTCATGAATCACAAAGTGGTGACCGTCCTCCCGAAGGTTAAACTAGCCACTTCTTT
>NZ_JBQRUM010000049.1:0-1409 GCF_053485795.1 Thalassotalea ganghwensis | reverse complement strand
ACTTGGGTGTTGTATGGTTAAGCCTCACGGGCAATTAGTATCAGTTAGCTCAATGCCTCACAGCACTTCCACACCTGACCTATCAACGTTGTAGTCTCCAACGACCCTTTAGGGAGCTTAAAGCTCCAGTGAGAACTCATCTCAAAGCCTGCTTCCCGCTTAGATGCTTTCAGCGGTTATCAGTTCCGAACGTAGCTACCGGGCAATGCCATTGGCATGACAACCCGAACACCAGAGGTTCGTCCACTCCGGTCCTCTCGTACTAGGAG
Source organism: Thalassotalea ganghwensis (assembly GCF_053485795.1). Classification (NCBI taxonomy): domain Bacteria; kingdom Pseudomonadati; phylum Pseudomonadota; class Gammaproteobacteria; order Alteromonadales; family Colwelliaceae; genus Thalassotalea; species Thalassotalea ganghwensis. The sequence continues at coordinate 1,140 of NZ_JBQRUM010000049.1, read as the reverse complement.
CAGCCCTCTTCAATTCTCAAACGCCCACGGCAGATAGGGACCGAACTGTCTCACGACGTTCTAAACCCAGCTCGCGTACCACTTTAAATGGCGAACAGCCATACCCTTGGGACCGACTTCAGCCCCAGGATGTGATGAGCCGACATCGAGGTGCCAAACACCGCCGTCGATATGAACTCTTGGGCGGTATCAGCCTGTTATCCCCGGAGTACCTTTTATCCGTTGAGCGATGGCCCTTCCATACAGAACCACCGGATCACTATGACCTGCTTTCGCACCTGCTCGACGTGTCTGTCTCGCAGTTAAGCTGGCTTATGCCATTGCACTAACCGTACGATGTCCGACCGTACTTAGCCAACCTTCGTGCTCCTCCGTTACTCTTTGGGAGGAGACCGCCCCAGTCAAACTACCCACCAGACAGTGTCCCCAAGCCCGATAAGGGCCCTAGGTTAGAACATCACGCATACAAGGGTGGTATTTCAAGGTTGGCTCCACAGATACTGGCGTACCTGCTTCAAAGCCTCCCACCTATCCTACACATGTAGGAGCAATGTTCACTGTCAAGCTATAGTAAAGGTTCACGGGGTCTTTCCGTCTAGCCGCGGGTATACGGCATCTTAACCGCAATTTCAATTTCACTGAGTCTCGGGTGGAGACAGTGTGGCCATGATTACGCCATTCGTGCAGGTCGGAACTTACCCGACAAGGAATTTCGCTACCTTAGGACCGTTATAGTTACGGCCGCCGTTTACCGGGGCTTCGATCATGAGCTTCGCAGAGCTAACCCAATCAATTAACCTTCCGGCACCGGGCAGGCGTCACACCGTATACGTCATCTTTCGATTTTGCACAGTGCTGTGTTTTTAATAAACAGTTCCAGCCACCTGGTTACTTCGACTGTCAACAGCTTAGGGAGCAAGTCCCATCACCATCAACAGCGTACCTTCTCCCGAAGTTACGGTACTATTTTGCCTAGTTCCTTCACCCGAGTTCTCTCAAGCGCCTTAGTATTCTCTACCTAACCACCTGTGTCGGTTTGGGGTACGGTTCCTAATAATCTAGAGCTTAGAAGCTTTTCCTGGAAGCAGAGCATCAACAGCTTCGTCACCTTGGTGACTCGTCTCGTATCTCAGCCTTAAG
>NZ_JBQRUM010000048.1:0-1572 GCF_053485795.1 Thalassotalea ganghwensis | reverse complement strand
ATTTCTCACAAACGATTTTAATTGAAGAGTTTGATCATGGCTCAGATTGAACGCTGGCGGCAGGCTTAACACATGCAAGTCGAGCGGAAACGAGAATAGCTTGCTATTCGGCGTCGAGCGGCGGACGGGTGAGTAATGCTTGGGAACATGCCTTTAGGTGGGGGACAACAGTTGGAAACGACTGCTAATACCGCATAACGTCTACGGACCAAAGTGGGGGACCTTCGGGCCTCATGCCTATAGATTGGCCCAAGTGAGATTAGCTAGTAGGTAAGGTAAAGGCTTACCTAGGCGACGATCTCTAGCTGGTTTGAGAGGATGATCAGCCACACTGGGACTGAGACACGGCCCAGACTCCTACGGGAGGCAGCAGTGGGGAATATTGCACAATGGGCGAAAGCCTGATGCAGCCATGCCGCGTGTGTGAAGAAGGCCTTCGGGTTGTAAAGCACTTTCAGTCGTGAGGAAAGGGTGTAAGTTAATACCTTGCATCTGTGACGTTAGCGACAGAAGAAGCACCGGCTAACTCCGTGCCAGCAGCCGCGGTAATACGGAGGGTGCGAGCGTTAATCGGAATTACTGGGCGTAAAGCGTGCGTAGGCGGTTTCTTAAGCGAGATGTGAAATCCCGGGGCTTAACCTCGGAACTGCATTTCGAACTGGGTGACTAGAGTACTGTAGAGGGTGGTGGAATTTCCAGTGTAGCGGTGAAATGCGTAGAGATTGGAAGGAACATCAGTGGCGAAGGCGGCCACCTGGACAGATACTGACGCTGAGGCACGAAAGCGTGGGGAGCAAACAGGATTAGATACCCTGGTAGTCCACGCCGTAAACGATGTCAACTAGCTGTCTGTGTTCTTGAAACGTGGGTAGCGTAGCTAACGCGCTAAGTTGACCGCCTGGGGAGTACGGCCGCAAGGTTAAAACTCAAATGAATTGACGGGGGCCCGCACAAGCGGTGGAGCATGTGGTTTAATTCGATGCAACGCGAAGAACCTTACCATCCCTTGACATCCAGAGAATTTTCTAGAGATAGATTAGTGCCTTCGGGAACTCTGAGACAGGTGCTGCATGGCTGTCGTCAGCTCGTGTTGTGAAATGTTGGGTTAAGTCCCGCAACGAGCGCAACCCCTATCCTTATTTGCCAGCGAGTAGTGTCGGGAACTCTAAGGAGACTGCCGGTGATAAACCGGAGGAAGGTGGGGACGACGTCAAGTCATCATGGCCCTTACGGGATGGGCTACACACGTGCTACAATGGCGTATACAGAGGGCTGCAATACCGCGAGGTGGAGCGAATCCCATAAAGTACGTCGTAGTCCGGATTGGAGTCTGCAACTCGACTCCATGAAGTCGGAATCGCTAGTAATCGTGAATCAGAATGTCACGGTGAATACGTTCCCGGGCCTTGTACACACCGCCCGTCACACCATGGGAGTGGGTTGCAAAAGAAGTGGCTAGTTTAACCTTCGGGAGGACGGTCACCACTTTGTGATTCATGACTGGGGTGAAGTCGTAACAAGGTAACCCTAGGGGAACCTGGGGTTGGATCACCTCCTTATCTTGAATGTAAA
>NZ_JBQRUM010000047.1:0-1897 GCF_053485795.1 Thalassotalea ganghwensis | reverse complement strand
ATACGGTTTCAGAGACGTTTAATAAGGCTGAAAATGATGAATGTATTGTGGTTAACAATGTCAGTACAGAGGATAATCATCATGTCAATGTTAAAGGTAAACAAGAAGGGTTATCGATCGTTGTTTATTACAACCACGAAAGTTGTGACACCACGCCAAGTAATATTGTCACTGTTGATGGGATTGTTAATAACACCGGTGAAGAAACAGGTCCTGTAACATCAGCGGTTGAATTAACAAATGGGGAAACTGTATTATCATCTTCAGATCAAGAACCAACCAACTTCTTTGCTGATGTACCCAATGAAGCTACCAATTTGGTGTTCAGTATTTATGGTGGAAGTGGTGAAGCAGATTTGTTTGTTAAGTATCAAGCAACCCCGACCGATAATGACTATGATGGCAGAGGATATATTTACGGCAATGATGAAAGCGTTTCTATTGCTAATCCAAATGCTGGTAAATGGTATTTCATCGTTAAAGGGTATAACAACAGTACCTTCCATGATGTTAATGTCTCAGTATCGTGGGATGGAGGGTTAACAGAGGAATCTCCAGCCGACATTGATAATAACGGCGCTGTTGACAAACGTGATATTCAATTGTTTCAGCAAATGCTAAGAAATGATGAACTGGGCCTAGAATACGACTTTAGCGGTGATGGAATGGTCAATCAGAAAGACGTAAGGGCGATGATGCGCTTGTGTGATCTACCACGCTGTGCGATTGCGGATTAGGGAGTACTAGACAAGGGTAATACAGCCAAACGGCTATTACCCTTGTGAGATGCTAAAGCTAAATGGTTGTCACTTGCCTTTAAATGGCAAGTGAACTTAATTCAATTTCACTTTTTCGATTTATGCACTTTTCAATATAACTTTTCTATAGCTTAAATAAAGCCCGCTAGCAGGCCATTATTTGACATCACTGCTCCCCTAACCGTAAATGATCACAATAGATTCTCATCGCCTCGATAACGACACTTATTACCTCTGGTTAATAAATTGTTAAAAAAACGATACACTTTCGTTGATATTGTATATTTTATATTGTATTTTGGTTGTTGTTTGTTCGATAGCATGAAAGTTAGGCAATCTATACCTTTTCATTAATCGTGCATAACAAACTCAATGGTCAGTGTTGCAAATAATAAAATAACTCACACAAGCCATTGATAGTGCTAGTCATGTGCTTTGTCAGAGAGCTATTACTAGTGAAATAAACTAAATAATAATAATTAAGGATTTAGATATGCGCTTTAAATCTATCGCAATGGCAGTGATTGCTGCCTCAACAACAGCGTCGTTCACCACCTCTGCCCATCACGTTACCGAGCAACAGCGTTCTTTGACACCTTCTTTGAGTGAAAGTAGTAACGTTCAGGGTGCTAAAGGTTCGACAGGCGCTTTGGGTCAAGTAGGCCTCGCCGGAGAAGCTTTTTGTCATAACAACGAATTAGAGGCCCTATCAGGGCGAGCATTTTATGAATACATTCGTGATGCCGAATCAGATAGTTGTCTTGAAAACATCAAAAGTGATTATCATTACGGAAATAATGTTGCCACTAAAGGCAATATGCTTATGGTGGCAAATTATATCCGAGATGAAGGGGCAAGTTATGATTTGCTAAATACCGACAGTGTTACTCGGGTGTTTGAATACCTAACCAATGCTTATAAGTGGGATCACAACCATCGAAGTGGTGTTTATCAAGACGATGCAGAGTTACGTGCTGCCGTGACAGATGCACTACATGCGGTGATGGATAACCCTAACTTTACAACGGCAAGTGCAAAAACGCATATGAGTTTAAGGCCTTATTTTGAAGTGGTCTGGTATGCACAAACTTATCAAGGCATGATCGCACCGATCACCAAATACCTTAACGGCTTTACTA
>NZ_JBQRUM010000046.1:0-2005 GCF_053485795.1 Thalassotalea ganghwensis | reverse complement strand
GCATTAAGGAACTCGTAAGTAAATGAGGCTTAACAAGTGCCTAAACCACGGACGCAAACTAGCAGGCTTGCGCTCCATCGTCGCTGACTTTAGCCTGCTATTTCGCGCCAGTTAAGCAAGCGTTAGGCATTAATCGCATACCCAAACATAGTTGACAAGAAAGGAAGTTAAGTGTCAGAAAAATACGAGTGGCGTAAGAAAGAAAAGAAGTTATACATTCCCAAACAAAAGCCAGAAATAGTAGAAGTACCGGAATTTAAATTTATAACAATAAAAGGTGAAGGGAGTCCTGCCGAGAGTATATTCAATGAATGTATCGGTGCTTTATATTCAGTAGCATACGGTATTAAGATGCTGTCAAAAAAGGAAGAATACCAACCTTCTGGATACTTTGATTACACAGTTTACCCACTGGAAGGGGTATGGGATATAACTGAAGACGCGAAAAAGCGATTCAAAGGAACAATTGCAAAGGAAGACCTGATTTATCAAATAATGATTAGGCAACCGGAATTTGTAGACGAAAGTGTTTTTAGGGATATTCTTGAATCCGTAAAAAAGAAAAAGCTAAACCCTTTACTCGAACAAGTAAAATTTGAATCAATAGCAGATGGAAAGTGCGTTCAAATGCTTCACTTAGGGAGGTTTGAAGATGAGCCTGAAGCATTTGAAAAAATGGAAGCATTTTCACGTGAAAATGGATTAACTCGCCTATCAAAAATTCATCGTGAAATTTACCTATCAGATGCGAGAAAAGTTGTTCCTGAAAAGCTAAAAACGGTATTGAGATTTAAGGTTAAGTAAATTAAAAAATGCCTAACAAAGCATTGAATCGGACAATTTACAGTTGGCTGTTGTTCGCTTCGCTCACTAAGTATAGCCAACTGCAAATTGCCGTTTAACGCGGCGTTAGGTATTCAGGGAAGTGTCGAGTTTGTATAACCTACTTAAGTGTTTAAGCATTGTATTGCAGTGCTTTTTATTACTAGCCATTTTTAACTTTTTTTCGGGCGTTTACTCTGCATATTTAGAGCTTTCTTCAGGTGACCCTAAATTGATTGCTGGTCATATATCTTCAGGCCTAGTTCTCTCACTCATCCAAATAATTCCTGCCTTAATAGGATTATTTTTGAGTATTTGGTTACTTGCCAAAAACAACAACTCAAACTTGTTTAAAATCGGCTGTAAATCTTTAGCATATGTGTGGCTTTTATTTGTTCCTCTTGGTACATTCTTAGGCGTTAAGCAATTAAAAAGGCTAAAGAATACCTAACAAGCGCATGTAGCGACGGGACTGCTAACAGCTTGCTCAGTTCCGCTCCGCTTCACATTTTAGCAAGCTATTATCAGCCCCTAATGCGGGCGTTAGGTGAATAGCCATTTATGGTCATATTTAAAATTTTTGCGTGTTTTATTATATTTATTGCCGTTGGATTCTTTGCATTAATTTTGATGGCCTTGTTTATGCCTGGTAGTCCTAATGAACCAATAGATTCGGTTTTCAAAAAAGCTTGTGGAAGCGAATTACCTGTAAGAGCCGTTATTATAAAACGTGAACCAATCAATTCATTCTTACCACAAGGGTTTAGTTATTCTGAATCCGGAACTATACAAGTTAGTCCTGAGCAAGCATCTGGAATACTTTCAAACTTAGAGCAAAATCAGGAATATCGTCTGGACTATGAGTATAGTGTTTATGAAAGGTTTATTGTTGGCGATACTCTCGGAACTTGTAAAGTTAGTAAACTTTCTGGTTATATAAATTATCAATATACAGTTTGGTAAATTCACCTAACAAGCTGTTAAACAAGGACAAAAAAACAGTTGGTTTTGCTCCTTTGTCGCTAATTTTAACCAACTATTTTTTGCCTGTTAACAGGGCGTTAGGAGCCACGGAGAGTCATAATCAAAATCTACACTAATAAATTAAAAATACTGCTCTATCTTTGTGGTTCTTTAGCTTTTTCTTATATGCCATGGAGCATCGTAGACTCAACGGGGCATT
>NZ_JBQRUM010000045.1:0-2173 GCF_053485795.1 Thalassotalea ganghwensis | reverse complement strand
CAAAAGAGGAGCCATCAATTAAACGAACTACTGTAAAAGAAGGCCTTAGTTGCAGCTAAGGCTTGGGTCTCACTTTACCTGAATATTGTAAATTTGGTGGGTTTATTATCCATACAAGCCAATTAAGTGCGGGACTGCTAAAGCTTGGCTCAGTTCCGCTTCGCTACACAGTTTAGCCAAGCATTTATCAGCCCCTTATTGGGGCGTTATATGCCATTATGAATCAACCATATCGCGTAAGAATCAAAACTAAAGTAAAAGTTCGTTTTGGGCTTTTTATTTTGGCTTTTGGGTGGGCTTTATACTTTCTTCTGAGTATTGATTTTGGTTTGAAGCAGGACGAAGTTAAGTATGGTCGTACTTATCTTCTAGAAGCAATTGAAAAAAGCTCAAGTGGCTCTTATCGAGGAAGTACCTCTTCAACCAATGGCAAGTTTAAATTACCTTCTGGGAAAATAATTCACTCGAAAATTTATGTCATTTCTCACAATGGACTTTATTGTATTGCGGAAGTATTAATTAATGGTAAAGTTAGCCACTATCAAACACTTAAATATGATAGCTGCATATAACAAGGCGTTTAAAAAAGCGGACACCGTAATGCTTGCTCGGTTCCACTTCGCTTCACATTTTAGCAAGCATTACTAAGCCGTTTAACGCGGCGTTAGCTAACTTGCCATACCGTTGAGCATTAAATTGCGAATAAAAGGATTTAACTTGAAAAAAATAATACTCTTTTGCCTACTTGCTTCTAGTTCCGCTTTCTCTGAAGAACATGATCACGAACAATTTCTTTTACAGGCAGTAAAAATCGGCAACCAAATACAAGAACAAACGAAAGATAAAACTTTAATTGAGAAAATCTCATTCACTGAAGACTTTGCCAAAGATTTTTCTAACAATCCAGTCGCTTTAGATATTATTATGCAAGGGCTTAGTGTTGATTATTCTTTTGCGGGTTCACATAGTAATGCCTTAATTACTAGAGATAAAACTGCTGAAATAGAACGCTCTAGTGTTGAAGATTTAGCTAACTATAATGCAAAAAGTGCTGTAGGCGAAATTTTGGAACGGGCTAAAACACATCAAATCGTTATGGTCAATGAAGCTCATGATATTGCACAACACAGAGTTTTAACTTACCGCCTACTAAAGGGGTTATGGAAACAAGGCTATCGCTACTTTGCCGCTGAAACATTAAGTAGCTCCGCTACTCTGCAAATTGATAGAGGCTTTATAACTAAGCAAGTTGGCTATTATACACGTGAAGCCCTATACGCAAATTTAGTGCTTTCAGCAAAAGAAGTTGGATTTGAAATTGTTTCATATGACCAACATAAGCCAAGTAAACTTAATACAATTGATGAGCGGGAAACTAATTCTGCATTAACCCTCAAAGAGAAAGTATTTGATAAAGACCCCGACGCCAAAATCATTATCCATGTTGGTTACTCTCATATAAATGAGGAAAAATGGCTAGCAAGTAAACTTAAAAAGTACACAGGTTTAGAAACTCTGACTATCGATCAAACTACACGTATAGAACGAAGTAATACTAAGTATGAACATCCTACGTATTCTAGAGCTGTTAAAAACGTCGAATTACAAGAACCATTTCTATTTGTAAAAGGTAACGAAGTTTGGAGTTCTGATTCGAATAAATGGGATATTTCAATTTTTTGGCCGAGGACAAGTTATCTTAATGGACGCCCAAAGTGGGCTTCTTTAGGCCGAGTTAATTACAACGTAAGTACAAATGATTGTAAAAATTCGTACCCTTGTATGGTTGACGTTTTTAAATTTAACCATAAAGATGAAGTTCCCTTGGATAGAGTGCTAATTTCATCTAAAAACGACCACAAGTCAGTCTTTTTGTCGCAAGGTGATAATATTATAGTGACGACTGATAGTAGTGGCAATCAGATTAATAAAGTCAAGATTCGGAATTAAAGTTAGCTAACAAGGCAATCATGTGTGGGACGCCTAAAGCTTGGCTGGCGCTCATTCTTCACTAATTTTAGCCAAGCTTAATACGCCCCATATTGCGGCGTTAGGCATACAAGGAAGGTTTATGTATCATCAAAAAGTTTTATTCGTACTTTGTCTTTTTTTCTTCTCATTTGATTCTGTAGCGGACAAGCCTGTTAAGATTGGAGTAACTTGGGATGTCACA
>NZ_JBQRUM010000044.1:0-2233 GCF_053485795.1 Thalassotalea ganghwensis | reverse complement strand
GAATAACTTTTTTTGCTAAATCAACGCCAACTCTAGTACGATACATAACAGGACTCTTCTTAATATATTTGTGTGGTAACTTTTATATTACCTCACTCGTTTAGGGTGAGGGAGTCCAATTATCTATTAAAAGCCCCTGAATGGGGCGTTAGTAGCCCTAAGGGTATATGTTGAGTTTTTTGGAGAATGTCGACTGTTAATACTGCCAATTGCATAAAGCCTAGCTACCAAATTACATTTTGACTTTTTCAACAAAAAAAGCAAACCTACGAAGGGTTGCGTAGTTTATTTAACTGATTACTGTTAAAAAAGTGATGAAACTATACAATTATCAGAGTGTTTAATAATAAAAAAAGGGAAAATTAATGTATAAAAGTATTCAAGGAATCGCTGGGGTTCTTTTGTTATTTTCATTTGCCGTTATGGGAAGCGAAACTCAACTAACACTGCTGGAAAAGGAAATTGATAGAATTGCGGGGGAGTTTATTCCAGCTAATGGGCCGGGGTGCTCTGTAGGTATCATTAAGAATCAACAATTTTTATTTAAGAAAAGCTATGGTTTGGCAAACATCGAACATCAGGTTCCTCTCAGTCCAATATCAGTATTTCGTATGGCATCTGTATCCAAACAATTCACCGGGTTTGCGGTATTGTTGTTAGCAGAAAAAGGGGAAATTAACCTTGATGATGATATACGGAAATATCTTACTGATTTGAAAGACTACGGTGTAAAAGTAACTATCAACTCAATGTTAGGTCACGTTTCAGGAATGGCAGATTACGATACACTTCAATCGCTCCTACCCAAACCACTACTGTCGACCGCTGGTGGTCCGTTCAGACTTGGTGATGAAGACTACCTGACCAAAGAAGAATACTACGATGTCATAAAATCGCTGCCTTTAGAGCACCAGCCTGATACGCAACAGGCTTATAGTAACTTCGCTTACTTTTTATTGTCGGAGTTAGTCGCTAAAGTCAGTGGTATGTCCATGCGGGAGTACACTACAAAATACATCTTTGAACCGCTCGGTATGCACGACACTTTTTTCGCTGATGATATGCGAGAGGTAGTACCTAACCGTGCTGAAGGGTATAGAACATTCAAAGGTATTGGATTAAAGCGTTATGAAACAAATATTTTTGTAGTAGGTGATGGTGGTCTTTACACTACACTCGAAGATATGTTGATTTGGGATAATCACTTTTACACCCCGAAATTAGGTGATGCTCCTAACAAATTAATGGCTCAATTTAATACGCCAAATAGTCAACACTCATACGAGAACAACGGAATAACTTTTTATGCTAACGGGCAATATATAGAGCCGAATTATACGCTGCACAATGGCGGATGGATGGGTACAAGCACTAGCTATATCCGTAGACCTAAGGAGCAAGTAGCCTTTGTTGGTATGTGCAATAGCTCTTCACTCGATGCAAATGTTTTTACTTACGAAATACCGAAAATCCTAACTAAACTTAAAATATGGGATGTTACAGACCCTGCAATTTTTTAGTCTGATTTTGGTTTTCAAAAGGTAAAGCTTCATAGCAGCAGGCAACTAACAAGTTAATTAAACCGTGGACGTAAAACAGCAGGCTTGCGCTCATTCTTCGCTTAGTTTAGCCTGCTATTTTCCGCCGTTTATTAAGGCGTTAGGTACCAAGGATAGCCATGAGTAATATTGAAGCATTTAATATAGCTACAGCCGAAATACTGGGACAATGTTATAAAGCATTTCCTCTTAAAGTTTCCATTTCGAAAATGGATATTGGTATAACTATTAAAGAAGCTTTTGGCGAAGATCCGGATGGGATTTTTAACTTGGACGAAGTTGAATATGAGATTGCAGAAGAAACGATGCTTTGGTTAATTGAGGCTGGTTATGTTTGGTGTAAAAATCCTCATAGACCAATATCATTTGAAGGAGTTACTCTTTCGCCAAAAGGCTTAGAAGTTTTGAATGCCGTGCCATCTGAACTTAAAACTAAAAAAACGATTGGCGATCAGCTAACGGCAGGAATTAAGGTTATAGGTAAAGAGAGCGCATCTTCAATTATAAAAGTTGGGCTAACTTATGGTGCCAAATTAGCAATTGGTACCTAACAAGAGACTATGGCGTCAATAGCTAATTTTACACTTTTGGCGCTTCCCACATCACACCATCTCTGAGCATCGAATTTAGTATGACCACCATCTTTCTGATGCAAGCAATAATTGCTACTTTCT
>NZ_JBQRUM010000043.1:0-2242 GCF_053485795.1 Thalassotalea ganghwensis | reverse complement strand
TTAGACTTAGCACTTGATGAAGAGCAAGCAAACGCTGCAATTGAAGCATTGAGTGAGAGTGAATTACAAGCCCTTTTTGCAGAAATGGCAAGCGACCCGGAATTAGTCGCACCGCTAGATGCCGAAGCGATACCAGAACAAGTAAGAATTAATTTCTCTAAACAAGATTTTAGCAATTATTATGGTGGCAACCCTGATAATGGCTGGATACTAGAGCTCAATACTGAAGATAACGTTGGCCAGTTAATCACTCATAAAACTAGCCCGCTCAATAAGTTACTCTTTACCTGGACTGTTGACGACAGTGGCAGCCAAATCATCACTTTCGACGAACCACCTACTCAAAGTATTACGATGCGTGAATGGATAGACGGAGAACGAGTATATGTTCTAGGAGTGCAAACGCTAACGCAACTGCGAATGCAACAAGTACATACGTCTGCAACGAGTAGCAGCTATATCGTACAGGCAACCTATAAAGCGGAATATGAAAATAGCCAATACAACCGTTCAGGTGACAGCTTTAGCCTAACAGCAACAGCTTATCATCAAGATCCTGTACTGACATTTACGGAAGAGGAATTAACCGCCGATAATGCAACGTTTGCGGTACCTTACATTACAGAAGATAACAACAGTTCTATCATAGTAGCAGATGTTATCACGTTAAACGGCGATAGAACCGTTACGTCTTCACAAGTCACTGGTGCTATGTGGTCACTAGAAAATGGTGACTTAGTGTTAACATTAGCGAACAATGAAAAAATTAAGTACCAGAAAGTGCAAACGCTTTATGAGGGTGTCAATCGCGTGCAAGTAACCCGCTATAATGCGAGCGGTGATGTAGATTTTGCCTATGCTGATATTATGGTTTCCAAACAAGCGGATGTGGCAATTACAGAATCTGATCTGACTTCAAATTATTGGCATTTTCTTGATGAAGGCATTGATATTGGTGGTGATTTAGATTTTGCAGGATTGTTAAACTCTCACTATAGCTGGTGGTTTAACTTCGGTGATGTTAATCTCTACGAGTACTATACGATATTTTACAGTGATTATTGGGATCTCAACAGGCAACGGAATGGTACCGATGGCGTTTTTAGCGGTGGCACCAAGCAACCACTTGCGATTTGGTTTTATAACACTGGTGTTGGCATAGAGTATTACCCAAATGAAGATAAAGGCTCCTTTGAAAGCAACCTAGCCGAAACCTATTACTACCAAGAATGGCAACTCAGTGACGGGGGTAACCTATTGGTAGCAGAGGAGTTTACCGAGGGGCTAGCTGGACCGTATCTGAAGTACGAAATAAAGCCATTACGCAAAATTGATGATATGTTTTTTGTTCATATGCGCTCTATGGCCACTGATACTGATCGTGTTTATTCGGATACTATCACTTTCTTTACCCTAAAGCCTCGCACCACGGCCAACAGTAACCCCGCACCGGTTTTATTGCAAAAACCGAGCGCTAGCTGGTTAAATAGAAAACAAGAGCAAGTTTTAAACGCTCAATAAATTTAATGTTTGTTTCTGCATAAAAAATGCTCCTTAACGGAGCATTTTTATTATCACCAACCAACAAATTTTAAACGTAAATGTTGTTAAGTTCGGATGTGAACGATATCAAATGCTTAGTAAGCGCTATCGAGATTAGAACCTCTAAAAAAACAACTACTTCATATCTGAAAACAACCTTCACCTGTTAAATAGGTAAGCTAATTAAATTCTGCTATCATTATTATGTTCAATTGCTGTGGTGTGGACATAAGTACAATAATAGACAAGGAATAAATCATGAAGAATGTATTCAACGTTCTAATGTCGTCTGTTCTTGCGACGACATTAATCGCTTGTGGCGGTGGAGGTTCAGACTCAAACCCACAACCACCAACGCCAACCAATAATAACCCTAGTGCAGCCAACGACACAGCGTCTGCGTCATTAAGTGAAACTATCACCATTGATGTTTTAGCTAATGATACGGACAGTGATGGTGACTCTTTAACCATTAGTGAAGCAACCGCTTCTGATGGTGGTACGGTAACTATTGAAAACAATGCGTTATCGTACACCTCAGCCGATACTTTTTTGGGCACGGAAACTATCTCCTATTCCATCAGTGATGGTAATGGCGGCACAGCTTCAGCAGAAGTGACCGTCGACGTCAGTTTAACATTGACCTTAACTGGTGTGGTTACCGATGAGCCCATCCCTAATGCCGCCGTAGTTGCAACCG
>NZ_JBQRUM010000042.1:0-2280 GCF_053485795.1 Thalassotalea ganghwensis | reverse complement strand
TGCCGTCAGTATTGGTTTAATGGTCATGGCTAACTCTTTGGGCAGTATTTGCAGTCGGTTTTTCTCCATGGTTTGCATGACAAGAAGTTGATTTCTTCTAGCAACTAAATCGCTCATCAATTGCATGGTTTCTGGCTTTAACTGCGATAGCTTTGGTTTTATGGCTTCACCATAATAAGCAATGAGTTTTGCATCTAGCTTGTCAGTTTTGGCACGTTGTCCAATAGCACCAGCAAAGCGTTTAATGTGAACTGGATTGGCAATCACAAAAGGTAGACCCGCTTTAGCACAGGCCACTATAAATGGCATTTCAAGACGACCAGTCGCTTCGATAATAATACGCTCTGGTGTGTATTTTTTGATTGTTGTTATTGCTTCTTTGATGCCTTTTTCATCGTTGGTCACAGTGAAATATATATCGAGTGGGCGGATGTAGATATCAAGTTGAAACTTACCGGTATCAATACCGACGTTAATGCTTTGATTTGTTTTAGACTTCATATAAGCTAACTCCTGCTTGCGTAATGCGGGCTCGAGGCCCAGTAGACTATTCGAGTGTAGTGCTTGGAGTCTTTTACAGCGTTCGTTCTTGTTATCGGTCTCTCAACTGAGGAGCCATCGTTTAATCGAACTACTGTAAAAGAAGGCCTTAGTTGCAGCTAAGGCTTGGGCCTCACTTTACCCTAAATAGGTTTAAAAAGAATAAGTAAGATGGGTGTATTATCCATACAAGCTGTTTAAGCGCGGGATGGCTAACGTTTGGCTCGGTTTCGCTTCGCTTCACATTTTAGCCAAACATTATCAGTCCCTTAACAGGGCGTTAGGTGAATAATTCATCCCCGAAGTCTAATCATGAAAAGCAATATTTTATATCGAATAAATGTTGGGTTAATTCCTGCTATTGCGCTGTTGATTCTTTCAATAAGTAATGAGTTTTTATTGTTCCAATCTTATAAAAACGATCCCAATAACTTTATTTTTTCTATGGCTACTGAATACATTATTTGGTTATCTCTTTTTTATATTTTTTTAATTCCATTATTCTTTTGTTATTGGAAAAAACATCTATCAACTAAAGTCACTTTAATTAACTCACTTTTAGCTATTATTTTTTATTGTTTGCTTGTTTTTTATCCTAATTATTCCATTGATACTTTAGGTGTCAGCGTTCTATTTGATCATGCTAGTAAGTTATTAACTTTAGTGTTAATTTGCTTTTGGTTTAAGTTCAAGCAAAACAATGTGGCAGTTAGTGTATTCACCTAACAAGATGATTAGGGATAAGGACGTCTAAACGTTGGCTAGATGTTCGTTCCTCACAAATTTTAGCCAACATTAATACGCCTCTTATCATGGCGTTAGTTTTATAAGTCGAATCCTGTGAATATTGAAACATTAAATAACTTTAAAGAAGTAAGAGAAGTTATAGGTGAACCAAATCCTGTAGCGAGCAAGAAAATTTATTCATTCTTAAACGACAGAATGAATAAATTTATCTCATCTTCTCCAATCATGATGCTATCAACAGTGGATAGTGACGGTTTCCCAACAATATCGCCAAAAGGTGATGAGCCTGGTTTTGTAAAGGTACTAGATAAAAATACGCTTTTGATTCCAGAACTACGTGGTAATAAGTTAGCGTTTTCTTTATCAAATATTGTCCAACAAAACAAAGTAGCACTGATTTTTTTGGTTCCCGGAACTGTTGAGAGCTTGAGGGTTCACGGTACTTGTCGGCTGTTAAAGGGAAATGAAATATGCAAATCCTTGGCTTCTAAATCACATCAAGCATTGCTTGTATTAGAAGTTAAAGTTACTAACGCATACTTTCACTGTGGCAAGGCATTTCTTAGAAGTAAAACTTGGCAACCGGATAGTTGGTCAGAAAAAATCAAAATATCGTTCGGTCAAGAGATCGCTGATAATATTGGAGAAAGTTCAGAGTTTGTGGATACAATAGATGCAGGCATTAAAGAACGCTACGTTACTGAATTATAAAACTAACAAGAGACTATGGCGTCAATAGCTAATTTAAAGCCTTTGGCGCTTCCCACATCACACCATCTCTGAGCATTGAATTTAAGATCACAATCATCTTTCTGACACAGGCAATTAGCGCAACTTTTTTTGGCTTTCCTGCGGCTAGTAACTTATCATACTGCGATTTGAAAACAGGATTTGATTGTATTGCTGACATCATTGCCATATATAAAACCGTTCGCACCTGGTGTCTGCCACCTTGAATTTTTCTTTGTCCTTTATAGCGGCCACTTTCACGGT
>NZ_JBQRUM010000041.1:0-2642 GCF_053485795.1 Thalassotalea ganghwensis | reverse complement strand
GCTGATATCAGGCTACTTCATGTATGACGAAATGCTAAGCCTTGCTCAAATAATTGCTTGTGTGTTGTTTCTGATTGGTATTGGCTTAATCGTGAAACCAGTTCAACCAAAGAGCTCGGTGAACGCTGAGCCAGTAAGTCAAGGTTAACATTGCCTCGTACGTGCCGAAGCTGTAAACAAGAAAGGTGGGGGCAGGTCTTTCCTTTTGCCCTACCTAGTCTTATCCGAAAGCTAGTCAACTCCGAGAAATCGTAACAAGTTTTCGTCCGGAAATGACTTGACTGAGCGTCCGATATTTTACTTTGTTTTATAGTCTTAATTTGAAGTCGAACGGCTCTAGTTGGCACATATTCGACTATTACAGTCAGTTGAATTTCATTGTTAATATTTGATTGTTCAAGTTAAGAATTATTCTTTCATTGAAATTCTATGTGCAGATTTTAGTATATCACTGCCAAGAGGACCAATTTCCATAACCATGTTCGCATCGTCATTCTCCTTTCGAAATCTAATGCCAACGGTATTATGGGTATCGATGTCATAAGCAATAAATCTGGCAGGTATGACGCTCTTTCTTTGCTCTCTAGGCAACTCTCTGACCATTTGAATCTTTTGAGTATCAGGTGAGTATACACGTACCCATGAACGAGAAGGTTTTCTAGGCTTAAAGTTCAATTCTTCTTTCACTACAGGAAGCTTGCCCGTACCTCGATGAACATTGTGCCCTGATACTCCATCCCAAACGATTCTAACCATTACTTCCTTATCGCCTCTAGCAAATTGGGTGAACGTTTCCCACCCCCAACTTTTGTCTCCATAACCATAATCTGAATCTTCATCTCGATAAGTGGTATTAATAACCTCAAATTCACTTAATTTAGGTTTTAAAGCTAAGGCTGGTGCTATCACATCGAAGTACCCATCAATATAATCATCCATATTACCCGGCGATTTCACAAAGAGCTCTGCAATTCGCTTACGATTATTTAATATGGTAGAGTTCATAAGTTGTGCGGTTTTCTCTTCAATCGCTATCACCCGGCTATCAGCTCTAATATCAGCGAACTCTAAAAGACTACCTGAATCTATTGCTAATAATAGTTCTTCGTTAGTTGATGTAACCGTTACATTTCGACCATCAGTTAATTTATAAATTCCGTCATAAATCTCAAACGGTATTAATTCTGAGGCTAAATTTTTTAAAGGAAGAAAAAGTAACAACACACTAATTAATACTTGTTTCATAAAATTACCTGACTATTGATAAGCTTTTTATGTTAACGGAAATATCAAACATCGGAATACAATGGGACTAATAACAACTTTTTAGGGCTAGACTATACAAATGTTTACCTCAAAGCGAATAAAGTCTTTTAGACTTCAGCCATTACGCATTTATAATTATCTATCGAATTATTACCATAATTCTTTTATCAAACTAATCTTCCCTTCTTTAAACCCAAATAATACCAGTAAAGGCTCATCTTGTTGCCATTCACCATTAGCTAATACTTTGCCATTAGCATATTCAATAGCGACATGGTTTTTACCATATATAGTGTTTAAAACTCGTTTTTCTTCATTAGCAGCTCTTTGATAAGCACCTTTATTTAGGTTACGCATAAATGCTTTACGCCAGGTGGCCTTATCAAAATTTGCTTGATACTCTACATGAATATACTTTACCTCGTCATGCATTCTACTAAGCAGGTTTTCTATATCTTTTTCAGTCGAGCCTTTTCGACTGATGTTATCTAATGCTGCAAAATAATTAACAATTTCTTTTGTTTGGCATTTGCTATCACACTGGTTAGCTCGCTCTTTTGATACGACACTGAATGACATTACCAACAACATTAAACTTACGATGACTTGTTTCACTGAAAACTCCTTTAACTGTTAATTCCCCTATCTTAAACAACCAGTTATCAACCACCCAAACATTTCCTATTAATTATTGGTAATGAAATGTTACAGATGTTTATTTGAGATTAGTTGTTAATACGTAAGACTTCGTACATAGTTAAGTAAAATGAAAGAAGGAAAATGTATGAGTAGAAGAAAGTTATTTACAGAACAGACAGATGCTGATGTTGATATGACACCTATGTTAGATATAGTTTTTATCTTATTAATCTTCTTTATCGTTACGACATCTTTTGTCAGAGAGGAAGGTTTATTGATCAATAAACCTAAAGCAAATACTAACACCAACGACAATAACCCGTCTATTGTTGTTAAAATAGACGAAAGTGGCAGATACTCTTTTAATGGCAGTATTGTCGATATTGAGCGTCTGCAAGCACGCATTGAGAGCTTTCTTGCTGAAAACTCGACCACTAACGCGTTAATTATTGCAAACAAAGAGACTAGTCACGAAAAGGTTGTTAAAGCTATCGATAAAATATCATCGTTTGGTAACCTTAATGTCTCTATTGGTAAAGCTGAATAGTTAAAACTAAATTGACTGAACAGCAAAAAGCCCGACACGTATGTATCGGGCTTTTTTAATAGAAGTCTAGCGATGACCTACTCTCACATGGGAACTCCCACACTACCATCGGCGCGACTGCGTTTCACTTCTGAGTTCGGAATGGGATCAGGTGGTACCACAGTGCTATTGTCGCTAGACAAAAACGTTT
>NZ_JBQRUM010000040.1:0-3923 GCF_053485795.1 Thalassotalea ganghwensis | reverse complement strand
GCATTAAGGAACTCGTAAGTAAATGAGGCTTAACAAGTGCCTAAACCACGGACGCAAACTAGCAGGCTTGCGCTCCATCGTCGCTGACTTTAGCCTGCTATTTCGCGCCAGTTAAGCAAGCGTTAGGTGGCACGGAGAGTCATTATAAATATTCAAGAATTTGAAAAGTTTATTGGTTTTTGTCTTCCACAAATTTATAAAAGCTTTCTAGAGTCAAGTAATGGTGGAAGTTGTCGCTCTGAGGTTATTACTTTGTCCAATGGGATTGAGGTATTGTGTGACGTTTTATTTGGATTAAATAAACAACGAGAACTTGATCTACTAACATGGAATCAAGAGCTTAGAGAGGGTTTACCACCAAACTCTATAGTTATAGGCAGCTCTCCTGGTGGTGGTTTTTATCTGTTAGTTCAGGATATTACAGAGCTGAATGTATTTTATTACGACCATGCATACGATTTTGACCAATCATCTGACTATGAAAATACATTTAAAACTAATTATCAATTAGATAATTTGCTGGGCTTATTAGTGTAGTGCCCACCTAACAAGCGCATTAAAAAATGGACGTCTAAAGCTTGGCTGGCGCTCATTCTTCGCTAATATTAGCCAAGCTTTATCCGCCTCTTATGCGGGCTACATGGACTCCCCCGATTGTCAAACGAATTCACTTTGACGATTAGATATAAGACTGCACCTCTACATTCGGCCTATTCGTTGAGTGTTTTACTCGGACCAAGATGAGTATTCGCTTGGAAACGTGTCTTATTCGTTAGACGAGCTGTTTAAGCTCCCCCAATTCAACAGACTTTAGCTTCCTCGGTCTGACCTAATTGTCATCAATGCCTTCGCAGGACTCGGTTGGACATCTCTCTTATCAATATTATGTGTTTTTTTATTACACCTTTGTGTAATGTACCTGTGTGTTTTACACAACGATTTTATAATCTTCTTGTTTAACCATCAGCGTCCAAATCAATCGCGCATTTCTTGCCGCCAACGCGACGGCGGCTCTTAAGTAACCACGTCGAGTGATTAATTCTCTAACCCAACAACTCACTTTATCTTGTTTGTCTCGAAGGTTGGCTATGACCGCTCTAGCACCGTGAATTAAACACATCCGCAGGTATTTATCACCACGTTTAGTAATGCGGCCGAGACGAATTTTACCTCCCGTGGTGAACTGGCGAGGAACTAAGCCTAACCAAGCACAGAACTGTCGACTGTTGTTAAATAGCCGTGGGTCGGGCACATTGGCGGATACGGCCGAGGCCACTTGCTCACCAACACCGGGAATGGTCATCAAGCGTTGTGCAATACTATCTTCTCGTACTTGTTGTGCAAGCGCGCGGTCATAAGCGAGAATTTGCTCGTTGGCTTGTTTGATACGTTGCCAAAGATTATCAATCATTTGCCGAGCTAAATAAGGCAAACCATTATCAGTATCTTCGAGGATATCTTGAATAACGCGTTGTAAGCTATAACGCCCTTTAGCGATAACAAGACCAAATTCACACAGCAAGCCTCGCAGTTGATTAATCATGGTGGTGCGCTCTTTTACTAACCCTTGACGCACACGATGTAGCGTCATGATGGCTTGTTGGTCAGCGGTTTTAACCGGCACATGCCAAATATTAGGTCGCATTGCTGCTTCACAAATGGCCTCGGCATCGTTATTATCGTTTTTACCGCCGGTGCGAAAAGGTTCGATGAACTTGGCGGCAATAATCGCGACTTGGTGTCCGAGAGCTTTACACTGACGCGCCCAATAATGTGCGCCACTACATGCCTCCATGGCAATGAGACAAGGATTGAGTTGAGCAATATAGGGAAGTAATTTTTTACGTGATAACGTTTTCCTTAAGACAACTTTTCCAAACTCATTCATGCCAACTAGGCTAAACGTATTTTTTGCTAAATCGATACCAAGTGTTTTAATGTTATTCATGATGGGCTCCTTTTTTAAGTTTCGCACCTTAAGCTTGGCAAAATTTGCCAGAGTCAGGGGGAGTCCATCTCATTCGTTAGGGCTCATGAGGCGTTTATTGTCATCTATTTGCATATGACAAATTTTAAAATACGCTTTTCTTATTCATTAATTTTAGTAAAAGGAATCATATGAAATTCAATTTTTTTTCAATATATTTTTTTACCGCTTTATTATCATTTACATCAATTGCAACAGAAGTATCAGTTAAGGAAAAATGCACAGATTATGAGGGGGTGTCGTATTCAGGTTTAATAAAGCTATGGTACCAATTTGATCAAGAAATCAACGAAAAAGAATTTACACAGCAACTCTTGAAAGGCTATATGCCAGTAGAATACAAAAAACAAAGACAAAATGAATTTACATTTAATAAATGGGTAAAAAAACAAGGAGACAAGTATAAAGAAAGCGCTTTAGGTGCTACTCGTTGTTTTTGGGTAAAAATACCTGTCAAATTTGGCAAGTATGATTTTGATAAAGAGGAGTTTACATATGACCTTATAAGCAAAGTAGATCGTATGTGGAAGCTCAGCTCAAAGAAAAAAAGTGGTGTTAAATTACCTCTACATATCGGTGCTTTTCAAAGTAATAAACTATTTGTTCCTACTCAATTAAAAATGTCAGCTGAAAACGCTGAGCAATATATTGAATCTTTGAGAAAAAAACGAAACTATTTGGATGATGCAGGTTATATAGATAGGGAAATATTTACGAAAATTTATTTCCGTGTTGATGGTTTAAAAGACATCAAAAGGCATTCTTATTCTAGTTACCCAAAAGAATTATGGTATGAATCTCAAATTAGTATGGTTGAGGTATATTTAGATAAAGAGTTAAAAACTCTTTATGAACGTAAAAAATTAAAAGTGTACTAGTAATGGTTCTCATATATTTCACATGTGATTTTTCCCTAACAATACTTAAACGTAATAAAAAAAACAGTTGGTTAGGTTCGGCTTTGCTTCACATTTTAGTAAGCATTACTAAGCCGTTTAACACGGCGTTAACAACAAGGAAATTTTATGAAAACTGGGGTTTTTCTTATCGGCCTATTGTTCTCTCAGATCGCACACTCTGCAATTAAAACAGTAGAGATCGGCGACTATGAGATTGAATATGACGTTTCGGGATCTGGAAGTGAGGTGGTTCTACTGGAAGCTGGAGCTAGGGGCGGAATAGCCGATTGGGGTAACATTTGGACGTCGCTTTCCGAGGTGAGTACGGTTATTCGCTACTCAAGAGTCGGTAATGGTAACTCAAGTAAGCCAGAAACTATGTTTGTCGTTGAGGATTATGCGAACCACTTAAAGAGTTTGCTGGATCACTTAGGTGTGCACAAAATCATTCACGTCGCACACTCCTATGGGGGCACTGTCGCGAGGGTATTTGCGGCTAAATATCCTGATCGAGTAGAAGGCATTTTATTAGTGGATGCCTCATCGGAACATGATGTAGATATTATGCGGGCGATAAACCTTGAACAGGCAAATAAAGAAATCGCGGCCATTAAGCTAGCTGACATCGAAGACGGCAAGAACCACTTTATTGTCGACTTCTGGGCTAAGTTTCCGCTACCAGACTACCCGGAAATAAAAGACATTCCAATTACAGTGATCGCAAGCGTGAAGCGCTATGAATCTCCAGCGCACCTATTACACTCTGACAAAGGTGTGGCAATGTGGGGAGAACATTGGAAGGAATGGGCAGAATCTTTTCCCCAAGGAGAAGTAGTACTCACAGCCAATAGCCACCACCTAATACCTCAGGAAGAGCCTTCGTTGGTTATCAACGAAGCGAAAAAGCTTATCGAGAGGGTTCGCGCTAACACATATGCGCCGTAACTCTGTCAATAAGTAATAGTGTTTTTTTTGCCCGTTTTTAGTCAGTGACGGGCAAGGTTAAATCAATAAGCAAATTCGTTTACTTCGTCTGT
>NZ_JBQRUM010000039.1:0-4144 GCF_053485795.1 Thalassotalea ganghwensis | reverse complement strand
ATTGATAACTTCTTGAGCATGCGCTTTAGTAAAGCCGTTAAGGTATTTGGTGATCGGTGCGATCATGCCTTGATAAGTTTGTGCATACCAGACCACTTCAAAATAAGGCCTTAAACTCATATGCGTTTTTGCACTTGCCGTTGTAAAGTTAGGATTATCCATCACCGCATGTAGTGCATCTGTCACGGCAGCTCGTAACTCTGCATCGTCTTGATAAACACCACTTCGATGGTTGTGATCCCATTTATAAGCATTGGTTAGGTATTCAAACACCCGAGTAACACTGTCGGTATTTAGCAAATCATAACTTGCCCCTTCATCTCGGATATAATTTGCCACCATAAGCATATTGCCTTTAGTGGCAACTTTATTTCCGTAATGATAATCAGCTGCGATATTTGTAAGACAACGGTCAAACTCAGCATCACGAATGTATTCATAAAATGCCCGCCCTGATAGGGCCTCTAATTCGTTGTTATGACAAAAAGCTTCTCCGGCGAGGCCTACTTGACCCAAAGCGCCTGTCGAACCTTTAGCCCCCTGAACGTTACTACTTTCACTCAAAGAAGGTGTCAAAGAACGCTGTTGGTCGGTAACGTGATGGGCAGAGGTGGTGAACGACGCTGTTGTTGAGGCAGCAATCACTGCCATTGCGATAGATTTAAAGCGCATATCTAAATCCTAATTATTATTTTGTTTATTTCACTAGTAATAGCTCTCTGACAAAAGCACATGACTAGCACTATCAATGGCTTGTGTGAGTTATTTTATTATTTGCAACACTGACCATTGAGTTTGTTATGCACGATTAATGAAAAGGCATAGATTGCCTAACCTTTATGCAATCGGACAAAAATACAATATAAAATATACAATAGCAACAATAAAGTATTATTATTTTAACAAATCATTAACTAACAAGTGGTAAGTGGTAAGTACCATTATCGAGGGTTTGGGAATTTATCGTGACCATTAACGGTTAGGATGAAGAGGCATGTAGTACTGTCAACTAAAGACTGGCGAGCATGCTTTATTTATCCCATAAGCGTTAACAAAGGTGACATTGAAAGGAGAATTAATTGGAAATACGAAATTCAATTAAATTTATTTGCCGTTAAAAACCAAGTGACAACTATTTAGCTATTACAAGTAATAAATCAGATAGCTCATGGTGTTAAAAACATAAGCACTGCTTTGACAAAAACTAAAATATACAAAAAACCATTTATTGCATAAATACTGGAAATTGATGTTACGTCGATCTATCAAAATCCTTGTCCATGAGAAATTTATAGCGCGAAGGGGCATTATAAACAGTTCAACTATAAATGGTATGCTGTTGTAAAAATCCTTATTGGCTAAATAACATAACTTAATCGCTTAGGTTCACCCTATTGAGTGATGACCTTGAATGGGTGCGACTAAATTCATGACTTTAGTCAGCTTTTTCTGCATTAACGGTAACACTAACTTTTCATTACTAGTAAGTAATGCATGTTCACTATCGGTAAGCGCTATAACGACATCCATTGTTAATTCAAGACACTACTATTTACATAGACTCAATAGAATTGTCGAGTTTTATATTAACCTTCTCATTCTATTTTTATTTGAAATAATGCTAAAAACATCAACGTTTAGCCTAATCACTAAACAATTGACACCGCAAAGCATCGCTGTTGCGATAGAGAGCTTGTTTTTTTAGGTGAAAGGTTTAAGCAAGTAATTGACTACACTGCTCAATATTATGCCGTCGTTTTATTTGTTGATGTTGGCAAAATTTGGTCAGTTCATCGCGTTTACCTGCCGCCCCGCTAAATACTTTGGTAAAGGTTGTGGTGAGCGTGAGCCAGTTTTCAGGGCAAATCGCTAAACGCACCAAAATTGCTGGCTGTTGTTCATTGATATAACCCGCTTTGCCTGCTTTAATACAGCGCCCTGTTAGCTCGACCAGCTGTAAATAATCTTGTAGCTCAAATGGCAAGCCTTTAATGGGCATGGTGCGTTTAGGGTTGCCAACGAAAGGCAGTAATCTATTCGGTTGTTGACCTAATTGGGCAGACTCTATGCGTTTTTTAACGCTGGTATAGTCTGAGCGCTCAGGAACATCTGCAATATTTGCTCGAATAGGGTTAAGCTCTACATAGGCCATACAGGCTGCAAGCGCCGCTTCATCTAACAACGCTTGCGACTTAAAGCGACCTTCCCAAAAGCGCCCCGTACAACCATCTTCTCTATTGGCTTGTCTTGCTATCGGCTCATTCACTTGTCGCATAAACCAACTAATATCCATTAAGCGGTTACGATAAACTTCTACCGTTTCAAGTAAGCTTGGCATTAAATACTCTTCAAGTTGCCCTTCTTTCATATAACGGCGCGTTAATAACGTGCCTTTAAACATATGGTGCCACCGTTCAAGTACTTCACTTGTTGACCAACGCTTAGCCGCCTCTTGGTCTATATACAATACCACATGAAAATGGTTACTCATTACCGCATAAGCACATACATCAATGGCAAAACTTTTAGACAATGACAGCAGCTTCTCTTCGATCCACACCCGACGATGCTCGTAACTTTTGCCTGAGACGTTATCTTCTCCACAAAGAAATGCACGCCGAACACAGCGAGAAATACAATGGTAATAAGGGGTATCTGTTAAACTAATTTGTCGTTGGCGAGCCGTTGCCATGGTTAACCTCTTCATCTCCGTTGAATGAGTAGGTTAACTATAGTCACGGCTAGTTAGTTCTGCAATTAACAGTGGGTGTCTTTGTTAATTTGCTGTTGCTATGGTTAACCTCTTCATCTCCGTTGAACGAGTAGATTAACTATAGCCACGGCTTATTAGTTCTGCAATTAACAGTGGGTGTCTTTGTTAATTTGTCTTCATCTCCGTTGAACGAGTAGATTAACTATAGCCACGGCTTATTAGTTCTGCAATTAACAGTGGGTGTCTTTGTTAATTTTTTCGTTAATTTAAGTGGGTGTCTTCGTTAATTTATTTCCGATCTCTCTTATTCCATTAACTAAATCTCTCTCTTAATACAGACAAAGCTTCATCATTAAAAGATAAGGCAACAAAATCACCAGAAGATAGTTTCAATTCAATCACACCAGAAACTCCATTTAGATAATAATCAGACTGATTTTTTGGATTGAAAATCACAGAATCAATGTTATCAAAAGGCAGTATATAAATAGGTAAATATGGCATGCTTGCAGCAACAATAATTATCCCCTGCTCATTTAACTGAGTTTTATACACCTCAGCGAACTCTCCAACACTACCCCGGCTTAGGTGAAAACTTTGTTTGATTTTAAGTAGGTCTTCTACGTTTTTATCATAAGGAGATACCCCTGTATTTATAAACATACCTTTAGAAACCAATTCTGCTAATTTTCAAATTGTTATATAGACATCCATTGTTAATTCAAGACACTACTATTTACATAGACTCAATAGAATTGTCGAGTTTTATATTAACCTTCTCATTCTATTTTTATTTGAAATAATGCTAAAAACATCAACGTTTAGCCTAATCACTAAACAATTGACACCGCAAAGCATCGCTGTTGCGATAGAGAGCTTGTTTTTTTAGGTGAAAGGTTTAAGCAAGTAATTGACTACACTGCTCAATATTATGCCGTCGTTTTATTTGTTGATGTTGGCAAAATTTGGTCAGTTCATCGCGTTTACCTACCGCCCCGCTAAATACTTTGGTAAAGGTTGTGGTGAGCGTGAGCCAGTTTTCAGGGCAAATCGCTAAACGCACCAAAATTGCTGGCTGTTGTTCGTTGATATAACCCGTTTTGCCTGCTTTAATACAGCGCCCTGTTAGCTCAACCAGCTGTAAATAATCTTGTAGCTCAAATGGCAAGCCTTTAATGGGCATGGTGCGTTTAGGGTTGCCAACAAAAGGCAGTAATCTATTAGGTTGTTGGCCTAATTGTGCGTATTCTATGCGTTTTTTAACGCTGGTATAGTCTGAGCGCTCAGGAACATCTGCAATATTAGCTCGAATAGGATTGAGCTCAACATAGGCCATACACGCTGCAAGCGCCGCTTCATCTAACAACGCTTGCGACTTAAAGCGACCTTCCCAAAAGCGCCCCGTACAACCATCTTCTCTATTGGCTTGTC
>NZ_JBQRUM010000038.1:0-4600 GCF_053485795.1 Thalassotalea ganghwensis | reverse complement strand
TGTAATTACAGTGGGTTAAGTATGCCTAACAAGCCAATGCAGTGCGGGACTTTTAACAGTTGGCTTTCCTCACTGCGTTCGTTATTTGAGCCAACTAATTAAAAGCCCCTGATTGGGGCGTTAGGTTGCCAATGAATATCGAGCAAGAAATGGATTGGATAAATAAGTCGAAAAATATAGATAGCCTTGATCTTGAAGTATGTTTTCAATTACAGGAACACTTCTATATTGGTGATCCAAATAACTTAGAACAGATACAGGACGACAATTATCAAGAACCTCTTCAACTGCCTGCTTTTGAACGTGTCGTTCCAACAATTGCACGAACAAGTGAAGCAATTGAAAACACTGATAAACTCGCTTCTTATTACAAAGATGTTGTAGAAAAGTCTGCTGAATTAAGTAAACCTTTCAACGAAATAAGACAGTATTTCTGGCTGCGTTTATGGTTTTGGAATACAGAAGAAGATGTCCATATTTCTTTTCCATGGTACGACAGCCTATCTGAAATGCAGCAGTTTTTTTCATGGCTAAATGATAACAATGTAGAGCCGTTCATAGATGCAGATCAAGGCTGGCAAATAGACGCTGTTCGGGTTGGGGAAAACATTCATATTAGACAAACAGATCCAGATTATGATGAAGAGCACGTCAATATATCTCTACCTTATGAGAAATTTCTAAAAGAAGCACTTAAAGTTGAGAAAAGAGCGCAACATATTATTACTAACCTATCAAAAGAGCTTGGAGTTGATGTTTGGTCAAAGTACCTCCAAGATGCCAACTTTGGTTCTGAGGTGTGGCAACCTAACAAAACAATCAAGGCGGAAAAAACTAGCTGGCTGCGCCAAATCGCTAGATTTTTCCGCTTATCGTGAGCGTTATATGTATCACAAGGTTCAGTTATAAATCATGGCATATGCAAAAATAAAAATGGTAAACCCTGAAACTTTGGAAGAGAGAGATATGCCTATTGGACTTTCATGGCTGTATTTTTTTGGTGCGGTTGGCTCCATAGGAAAAAATGCCGCTGATTGGATTAATTCCGCTCCAGCACCTGCATTGTTACTTCTTTCAATTGTTTTGTTGTTAATTGCATTCAATATTAATAACTTTCGAATTACTAAATTAAAAAACAAAGGTTTTGTTGTTTCTGAGGTTTTAACTTTAGAAGGTAGCCAATATGATCTTCTAGACAATAACCCTATAAATTACAGTGAAAGTTATAAAAAATATTATGTTTGGGTGTCTATCTGCGAAATTAAATATATGAAGTATTTTAAAACTCTTGAAGAGGCGGCCAATTTTATTAAAGCTAAACCCAAACAAGATATGAATCATGGCTTTATTTATAGAGCTCTTAATAGACTTGGACTAACCGCTGATGCCACATTTTGTTCTAAATATGAATTGCCTTTAGACAAATGGAAGAGTAAATACATATAACAAGCCATTACAGTAACGGGACTGCTAACAGCTTGCTCGGTTCCGCTTCGCTTCACAATTATAGCAAGCTATTATCAGCCCCTGAATGGGGCGTTATGAATTTATGATTAATAATCTAACTACGGAGTAAAAATGAAAAAAATAATAATGTTAGCCCTTCCTGTAATAGCACTTACAGGGTGTATTTCACCTAAAACTTATATTGATCCAAACTTTGGAAAAGCAACTTATGATGATGTTAAGAATGTCGCTAAAAAATATGATGCTCAGATAATTGTTGAATTCCAAAGAAATGGGGAAAAGTTAGATGCTGTGAATCAAGAGGTTCTAAACCACGTAGAGCGAACATTACGGGCTACCAGTGTTGTAACTCCTTCTCAAGTTGAAACAGATTATTCAATAAAAGTGACTGTAAATAATATAGCTGACATGGGAGAAGCTGCCGCTAAAGGTTTCGGGACTGGATTAACATTTGGTGCAGCTGGTACGACAGTTACAGATTATTATGAAGTTACTGTTGAATATACTGACAAAAACGGTACAAGCTTAACTAAGAACTATAAACACGCGTTGCACACTACTATTGGCAATGAAAAAGCTCCTTTCGAAGGAGCAATACCAACAACTCCCTCTGATGGTTTCGGAACGGTTGTAGAGCAGGTTTTACTTAACTTTGTAGTCGAAATGCAAAAAGATGGCAAACTTACTTTTGTAAATAACCTTTTGCTTAAAAATTCATAACAAGGCGCTTAAACAGAAAAAATACAGTTGGCTTGCGCTTCGCGCAGTTTAGCCTAACTGTATTTTTCCGCTTAGCTTGGCGTTAGCTACCAAATCTATACAAAAAAACATTATAAAAAACTAAAGGAACTTTAATGAAATTTAAATTATTAATAACAACTATAATATCAACATTGTTAATAACTGGTTGTAAAACAACACCTTCTTATGAAGCAAAAAAAGTTGATTCAAATTTCACATCAGGGATACAAAATGAAAAGAAACTTGGAGTAGTCCAATTCGATGCTTGGGTCGGTGATGATCTTAATGGAAGCGGTAGTGCGCTTCAATTATTCGGAGCTCTTGGCGCTATTGCAGATAGTAAAACTGATAAAAGTGAAGAAGCATTCGGCATAAATTTACAAAATGAAACTGTTAATGCATTAAACACTCAAATAAGCAAAGTGAACCCTAATTTCGTATCTGCAAATTTAATGGAAAGATTCAGTGTCGAAGAGCTAACAAAACGCTACAAATCAAATCGATTATGGGGCATGGGTTCTGTAAAAAGTGAACAGTTAACGGATTACTTTAACAAAAACCAAAATGTTGATTATGCTATCCATATAAAGTCTCAGGCTGCTATTTTAGTTGGGAATTTATTATCTGATACAGAGTGGGTTATATATGATAAGAACCTAACCAAAGTTGCCGAAATAAGTACTCGCTCAGTTGAAGAGTTAAACGGGAAAAAATATACAAACGAAGAGCAATTTAAAAAAGTTATGTCCTTACAACAAAAAAACATAACCGAATTTATCAAAATCATCAGTAATAATAGCTAGGTAGTAGCTAACAAGTTGCGCAAATCGGACACGCAACGCTTGCTGGCGCTTCGCGCAGTATAGCAAGCGTTGCTTAGCCGTTTAGCAAAGCGTTATATTTTCCTCGAGATGAACGTAGCCTTGAATAAATCCATATGAAACAACAGTTAGACTCCAAATTATTTAATGGTGATAAGGTTGAAATTTCTTTTGAATCATTTCTATTTGATACTAATGTAAATATTTACCATGAAGATAAGTGGATTAGAGAAGTCGCTAGTAATTCCCTTGTGTATGACTTTAAATTGACAAATGGAACTCCTATCAAGCTCATAATCGATGAAGTACACGATGGTAAAGTAAAAATTATAGTGAATGACTCCATTACCCATATATCGAGACACACTAAAGAAGAAAAACAAAAATTTAAAACCTATTCGATTTTTGGGGGTAGCCTTCTATTTTTTTATTTCTTTCTTAACGCTGTATTTATCGGGTTTCCGGAAACCAATGAGTTGAGGGTAAGAGAAGGCCAAGTGATAGGCT
Organism: Thalassotalea ganghwensis; assembly: GCF_053485795.1. Lineage (NCBI taxonomy): Bacteria > Pseudomonadati > Pseudomonadota > Gammaproteobacteria > Alteromonadales > Colwelliaceae > Thalassotalea > Thalassotalea ganghwensis. The sequence goes on along the minus strand of NZ_JBQRUM010000038.1, from coordinate 1,064 downwards.
TTGACGCAGAAGGAGGAGGTAAACATAAGACTGATTTAGTATTACTATCCAACAAACTATATAAGACAAAGCTTATTGCACCATCAAGTAATCTTAAAATAGGAGATCAAATTAAAGTTAAAGGAAAATATAATGCTAATTATGGGGCGTATAAAGTTTATGAATTACATTTAAATGGCAAAACCAAGAAGACGTTAGCAGCTAGTTTTGTATCGTATTATGTTTTCGATGTGTTCGGTTCACTCTTATTGTCTATTGTTCTATTATGCTGGGGAGTTGAGCGAAAAAGAAAATATAACAAGCCATTGCAGTGATAGGACTTTTAACAGTTGGCTTAACCTCACTGAGTTCGTTATTTTAGCCAACGATTAAAAGCCCCTGAATGGGGCGTTATGTTTCTAGGAGGGGTTGGTGTTCGGTTTGTTTAAGAAAGATAAATTTGATATCGAAGGTTTTATTGAAGGTAGCATGGAAGCCTTAAGAATGGTTACCGATGCGCATACTAAGACGTGGAATTTAGGTAGTGAAGACACATGGAATGTAGATCAAGATACAGGCACTATTATCTTTAACTTTTCAGATGGTTCCATTGCCTCAGCACCTGTTCAAATAGTTGGTTCCTTCAACTCTCAAGATCAAAGTTTTATGTGGGGCTGGGAGCACCCTTCAGTTGCACCTGAATTACAACAATCAGCATTAGCCGTTAAAGCATTTGCAAAAGAAAAAAAGCTGAAGGAGTTTTTAACTCAAAAAGTAACTTGCGACGAAAATAGAGCTTGGGAGTATGCTGCTTTAGCAATGCGTATCTCTGACGCTAATTGTGCATATCGAGCAGAGGCCTCTCCAGGGACATTTGTGTTTATGAATTTTGGTGAAATAACTCTCTCAAAAGAAACATAACACATATGAGCCGTAACTCTGTCAATAAGCAATAGTGTTTTTTTGCCCGTTTTTAGTCAGTGACGGGCAAGGTTAAATCAATAAGCAAATTCGTTTACTTCGTCTGTCGATGTGGTCGTTAAGCAAGTTGCTTACGGCAAACACATATAGAGGCTCTCTTATTG
>NZ_JBQRUM010000037.1:0-6809 GCF_053485795.1 Thalassotalea ganghwensis | reverse complement strand
AACAAAAGAAATATTTATTATTTTGTTAAGCGACTACGGAGCAAAGCGCGGATTAGTGTTAGTTACCTGTGGTAAAAGTTCGGTCAGTTTACTGTCCGACTTTTTCCACCAGGTTAACTAATGCGCTTTTGCCTTTGGCAAAAAATCCCCGTAGTTGAGCGTTCTTAAAATCAACTCATGAGATAGGGATTTGAACCCTATCTCACTTGTTTTTTACTAAAAAAGGCGAGTTATCCACATATACAAGCCTTTTTTATAATCTTGTTTATTTAATATCCTGTTTTTAGCTCCTCTGTAGCCATTGTTTTTATTGGTCTGTAGCGTTTAAAGGTGAACAAATTGACACGCTAAAGTCGTTTAAAGGTGAACAAATTGACACGCTAAAGTCGTTTAAAGGTGAATAAATTGACACGCTAATTCACAGGAATGGGTGAATAGGTGTTGCATCGATTTCACCTTTTGTTATAGTGAACTTATCTTTTTTGGAATTCACCTTTAGGTTGGTTAATGAATTTACAAGTGACAAAATCCAATTCTTTGATTGATGCAAGTTATAAGCTAAATGTTCAGGCTCAGAAGTTAGTTCTGGCTTGTTTAGGAAAGATAGACCCTAGAGTTAACGCTACTGTTCCCAAAGAAATAACTATGACTGCTATTGAGTATGCAGAATTAATGGGGATTGAGCATAATGCTAGGCGTGATTTATACAAGGCTGCTGATGCTTTGTTTAAATCAAGCATCTTGCTTACTGAGGGTGATATAGAGATCGAGCTTTACTGGATACAAAAGAAAGCTAAAAAAATAAAAGGTGAGGCTTCAGTAACACTTTATTGGTCTGATGATGTCTTAAAGTACATTACACAGCTCAAATCGCGTTTTACGAGCTACAAACTGAAAAACATAGCCAAGTTACAGTCTTCGCATTCAATACGTCTGTATGAGCTTCTGATGAAGTTTAACGCCACGGGTGAGCGCGTGATATTTGTTGAAGATTTCAAATCTGCTTTAGGTATTTCTGATAAGTATCCTGAATTTAAAATTTTAAAGAGAGCTGTTATTAATCCTGCCGTTAAAGAACTCAACCAACGGAGTGATCTGGAGATCACTTTTACCGCCATTAAGAAAGGGCGTTCTGTAGGTGCGCTAGGGTTTGAATTTAAGAAGAAAGACCAAATGCAGTTTAGTGGCGATGGTTTTTAAGATATGACAGAATGACACCCATTAGAACAATAAAAACAGAGTAGCGTTATGGACTTTGTCACCTATCAACAAGCGGTTGCCATAACAGGCAAAAACAAGCGTACGATTCAGCGTAGCGTTAGCTCTGGTAGACTTTCCTACATTACCAAAGTGATAGGTGGTAAAGAAATAAAACTCTTCAATAGGGCTGAATTAGTGGCTTTGCATGGACAAGTGTCACCTGTGTCACCAATGACAGTGCCACTGACAAATCAGCCGCAAGTAGATTACCAGTCGATAGCTCAAATCATTAGCCAAGCAATTACTGAAGCACAACAACCGTTACTCGATGAAATTAGCGCCTTGAGCGCTCACGTTAAGGACTTGACTCACCGAGTAGACAATCACAAGGCAGAAGCCGAGAAAGTACCTGAGAAGAAGGTTGAGCGACCCGTTTTTCTACGTGATGAACTAAAATTAAATTATTGCGATGACAGTCTGACTTTTGGGAGTAAAAGCAAATGACCTTAGATGGTTTTTTAATTGGTTTAAGCTTTGCGGCAATCGCGTTACTTGGTTACTTTTGGTTGATGCGACAACCTACCAAAGAAGATAAAAGCGAATGACTAAAACCTTTCGTTATTTTAGAGGTGGTAAGCTGGTTTGGTGTGCCTGTAGCAAGGCTGACTATGACTTATTCAATGTGGGCGTAACTAACGAACCAGAGGTGTTAACTGGTATAGGTGATACAGAGCATCAAGCACTCGATGATTACTTTGTTAGCCTGACAATATACCGCTCAATGGAGCAATAAACCTCTTACACCTGGTTAAATAATTACGTGAAATATTTTACACAAAACCCATCAAAATAAACCCGTTTCAGGGTGTGATTTCGCTGGTTGAATTTTGTGCTTTTTGGTATGCTTAATAAGCATTTAACAGGTATAAAAGAGGTAGATATGACTAACTTTTTAGAAACATTTTTTAAATTTATCTTCGGCTTCATCTTCGGTCTTTTTGGTGCTGCTTTCGATGAATCTAAAGAAGAAGCTAATGAGTGTAATGCCGAGCTTGAAGTTAAAGATTACGGTGATGGTAATATCTCTATGGATTGGGTTCATAAAGATAAATACGGTGAAAAAATAGAGTAGAAGTTAGTTATAAAACCAACCTCTACTCTTTGCATTACTTACCTTTCGCCATACTTGCCCCTGATTTAGTAGCGCTCTTTATAGCACCACCACCTTTTCCAGCAGTTCCAGCAGCAGACTTACCATCAGCCGCACTTGTCATGCTACTTAATGCTTGACCGCCCATCATACCAGCCGCAGTTAACATACTGGTAAACAGAACAGGATAGAGAATAAACAAACCATCAGTAATAAACTGCCCCATCATAGTTAAATTGGGGTTGCCTAAAATACTCGCGCCATTGCCCACGGTTTCTTCTATATAGCTTTGCTGAGTTAACATCGCCAAATCCCATAAGAACGGCCACATCATCACAGAAAACAAAAAGAATGCGATTGATATAGTGAATTTAGCGTTCATCTGGCTTACAACAAGAACGATAGGCAATATTGAAATTACTACCATGACAATTACGCTCTTCGCTATTGGTGCAGCGACTTGTACCATACTTGCTACAGCGTGTTTTTCGATCATGGTTACACCAGCGCCAACAGTACCAATAGCTCGGTAGAACAGGTCGGCAGCAGCACCCCAAAAGCCCTCTGATTCGTTGCCATAATCTTTAGTTTGAGCCGTCGTAATTTCTCTAAGCCTAACAGGGTTAAAGTAGTAATTTTGTAATATGTAATCATCTTTGTTGAATGTTCCAGCCATAGACACAATCAAAGCCCCCATCATGTTTAAAGAGCTTTTGTCGACTTCATCGAGCAACCTTTGCTTCAGTGACGTTTCTTTAGAAGATACGCTTACAACAGCCCCTTTAATACCAGAGCCTTTACCTTGCCACCATTCTTGGCACGTTGGTCTTTTACCTTTTTCATAGTAATCGTCATATCCTTCCAATATGGTATTGGCATATGCCCCAAGCGTTTGGTTTCCATAGTAATCTTTAGTCATATAACCTGAGTAACCAGCCCAATCCCTTGCATCGCTATCATTATCACTTAACCAGGGGAAACTTTGATCATTGTTTAAATGTGCCCAATTTCTCGCTTTAGCGTGGCATTGCTTCATAAACTCGTGAGTTTCCACCAGTAGACGTTTGTTTTTAATGTTGTCAGAAAGTAACTTCTGACTAACACCAACCAAATCAACAGTACAAGGCAGAGACTTGGTTGCACTTAGGCTCACTCCTGTACCAGCTCGAATGACAAACTCTATCAGCATAGGCACTCGAACATCCCTTTCAGTCATCCTAATTAGAATTTCTTCGCTCTTATTACCTTCAGCAGCTTCTTTTGATTTAGCCATTTCTTTTTGAATGGTTGGGTAATCAATCATCGATGAATCGCTTGCTTTGCAAGACCTTGTGTATTCGGTCATATCATTGACCTTTAACGGACTTATGGGGTTAATAACAAAGATAAATGCAGCAAGTATTCCAGATAGCTTTAGTGTCAAGGCATTAATGATCTTTTCACCACTATACCCTTTCTCCAAAGCATCCTTGGTGGTACTCCATAGGACCGTTAAGAACGGAATAAATATAATGCCAGTATCGATAAGCAAGCCAAAAATCACGTTATAGCTATACAAGCCAATCGTGATGAAATATAGGTCTGATAAGCTCGTAAACGTCATAGCATCATCCCCACAACCCATAAAACACCAAAAACAGCAAATATAGGTGCTTTTATTTCACGTAATATCTCAAGCGCATCTTCCCTGTTCGTTTGTCTCGCTAGTACCTTTCCTATTTCATCCCATGCAAAATACGCAAAAACAATCATCGAGAGCGTTAAAAACCTAAAGAACCATTTAAGCTTGCTCCAACCATAATCAAGACCAGCAACATCGCTTTCAGTTGTATTACCAACCCACAACCAAAGCGCCAATAAAAGCACGACCGCAAGGGCGGTGTATTTTAAAAGTGACTTAACCAGTGACATGTCACCCCCTATTATTTAAAGGTTGCAGTTGTACTAATGACACCTACAGCCGTAACAAATAAAACAATTAAGAAGATGCCTTTGATAGTCACACTACCCAATGACGCAAATGACAGCTTGTCATTACGCCATGACACATAAGCAGTTATGATGATGAAACCAATGATCATAAAAGCTGAAAAAACGGTCATTTCTGTAAACAATCCGTTTAGCTGCGTCTGTTCGTAGCCAGCGCCAACCTCAAAAGCTTTCTCTGGTGAATCTGAATCGATGGCTTTTTTCTTATCCGACATACAACCTCCAAGCAGGTATAGATAAAATTGAAGTCAGGGCTAAAAAAGCAATCACTGTTGGAAAAAATTCTTTTATGCCAGGTTCATTGAATCTTGCAGATACAAGGTCTGCAACCTCATACCTTATAAAGAATGTAAAATTGATAATTGCCGTGAACACGACAAATGATGTGTAAGCGAAAGTATCTACAAAGTTACTTAAATCACTCTTGCTCGTTACTATGCTGATAACCAAAGAAATGGCAAACAACACCATAAAAATTTTCAAATAAATTCTGCTCATGTCATACCTATTAAGCGTTATATCGTTAAAACCAATACAGTCTAAAATCGGTGTTAAACACCTTATTTTCTTCGCCTAATCGATGACATGAGTCTCGTATTCTTTAGCCGTATTACTTCTTGCTTTCCGTTAACCTCGCTATCTTCGCGTCTTTACGCTCTATCATTTTGGAAAGCTTTTTAAGTTTATATTTTGCTTCGCCTTGAGCCTTTTCTATCTCAAGCTGAAGCCCCTTAATTATACCTTCTATTTCAGTCCATTCTGACGGCTCAAAAAAATAACCCTCGATGCCCTCATGCTTAATTTTCTTACCGTATTTCAATTTACCTCCCTAAGTAAGCTGTTGTTATTTGTTCTCTGCCATGCCCCAATTCTTCAGTAATTTGAAGCCTGACTTCTCTGTCTATTTCCTTTTGCTCTGGAGACATATCTTTGCGAGATATGCCACCCTCCACAGGGCATTTCCAACCAGCTAAAGTTTCATATCTATCTTGTGCGTAACGATGTCTAAGCCCGTGATTTTTATCCAAGCCGACTTGTGATGTTTGATTTTCGTAAACCTTGAGCTGCTGCACATAGCTTTTATTTGCCGGTATTAACGAACCGTTACCAGCTAACGCTTTCACTTCCGCTAAAACAGCTTTTTGTGATTCAGTCAGTACAGGTATTTCACGCGCTCGACCACCCTTGCACCATGAGGCTTTAAGCGATATTTTATCGCCTTGCATAGCAAAACTAGGTCTAAACTTAATTGCTTCTTCGCGTCTTAATCCGAATTCACGCTGCATTTTTAATGAAAGCTTTACGTGTCTATCAGTGACTTTATCGAGCTTTTGAGCGTCCAGTTCTTTACCTTTGCTCTGTGTCGGTATGTAACTTCGCTTTTCTATATCAAGCTTGATTGCGTTATTTGTACCTGTATTGCTCTTGGGAATCATGCTTGGCTTGCCGACTTTCTCAGCTAACCAACGAACGTGTGACATACGATTTTTAATCGTACCTGTGCTAATTCCGTCCTCTTTCCACTTATCCAGTAAAAATTGAACATGTTTGGGTTTTAGGTTTTCTGGAATTAAATGCTTATAGCCACCAGCATTTAACTGCTTTGCTATTTGAAATAATATTTTAGAACGGGCTTCTTGAGTGCTATAGCTCCCATCCTTGTTCCTGTTCAATAATCCTTTAATTTGGTATTCAAAATTTGTCATATATACTCCGAAAAATTACTAACTAAATGAACTAATTTACATCCAAAAGGTAAGTGTTATTGCTATTAATACGGGTGGATTATCCGCATTAATCCTAACCGAAGTTAGGCAAGAGCTATGTTCATTTTATGGGCTACATGCCCGACTTTGAGTGCGTTCCTGTTGGTGCAAAACAAAGTTTGTTATTACTGTGTGCGTAGCACGGGGTTAGTTTTTTTCTCCTATTTTGGTGCGTTATTTTTCGCTCATTTCTGTGTTGTTGGTGAGGTACGACCCTCTCATTTATCTAGTTTTTAAACTCGCCGTAAACAGTGTTTACAATCAAGTTAACTTGCCAGTTCAAGCAGCTTTTATATAGCGCCCGTTGCGCTGCATTTTCTCCTAATCGGTGGCATTGCCCCGTGTTCAAAAATACGCTTGAATGATACCTCGTCACCCCTCGGTAATCAATAGTTATTTTTCGATATGCTTATATTTGTTGGTTTTAGGTTAAATAATCCCATATCGTCACTACCCTAAATCGTGTAGTGACGATATGGTCAATCTGCCCTCTGCTTCGCGGCTGATTCTTTGTTTAAAGAGGTGTGAGTTATACCTAAAAACAATCTAATATTTTTCTGTTTTTTATTAATCAAAAAACAAAAGAAATATTTATTATTTTGTTAAGCGACTACGGAGCAAAGCGCGGATTAGTGTTAGTTACCTGTGGTAAAAGTTCGGTCAGTTTACTGTCCGACTTTTTCCACCAGGTTAACTAATGCGCT
>NZ_JBQRUM010000036.1:0-6967 GCF_053485795.1 Thalassotalea ganghwensis | reverse complement strand
AAAAAACTCTAGACAAAGCTTCTGTTAAATTATTTGGTTATCAGAAATTAATTCCTAACTTATATCAATTCGATGGTAATCAAATAGTTTGCGAAATACATAAGGCTATAGATAAAAGCCGCACCTAACACATATGAACCTTCTCCCGTCAAATAGGCAATAGTATTTTTTTTAGCTGCCGTTAGGCAGCTAAAGTATCTAGTCAATCAGCAAAACCTATTACTTCGCTCTGTCATATGGGCAGTAAACCAATCGTTTACGGCAAACACATATTGAGGCTCTCTTAATGTGAACTCATCACTGCCTGAAACAGTCTGTCCGTAGGTCGTTCAGGGGCACTAGACATTCATCGGTTAACCTTAATCTGGCGCTACTCAAGCGGATGACTCACTTACATAATATAAGGGTCAGTTAGTTAAAGGCTCAGCTAAGGTGTAAACGATTTTGCTCATTGTTGATGCGCACCAATGGGGTGTCTAATCAAGGCGACAAGGCTTATACCGCGACGACACTTACCTGCTTTTACTTGCTCAAGGCAGACTTAAAGGCAAATAATCCAAGGCCGTTCTTGCTTATCCAGTTAGGTGTTCAGCTCACCCCATTGTGCGACTTAGCCTTTTAAAAACCGTTCATCATCAAAGACCGTTTTGTTTTTTAACATGAAATAAACACAGCGCCCGAGCTTATGCGCCAATACTGATAGGGCTTTGGCCTTGCTCATGCGTTTTTGTAACTTGTTCAGGTAGCGTTTGGCTTTGTCGTTACCGCGTAAATATAACACCGCTGCTTCGCTAAAAGCCCATTTAAGATGACCATTGCCAATTTTATTGCCGCTGGTGCCATAGGTTTTGCCTGCCGATTCGGCTTTGCATTTAACTAACCGGCAATAAGAAGCAAACTTAGTGACTGATGTGAATCGCTCAATATCCCCGATTTCATAAAGCATCGTCATCGCCAATATAACGCCGATACCAGGGACGGTTCTCAGTTGGGCGTAATAATCCGGCCTATGTTTCTGGGCTTTGCGTTCAAGGTAATATTCAAGGTATTTCAGCTCTTTGGCATAACAATCTAAGATGGTGAGGTCGAAATTGACATTGCGTTGCACGGCTTCATCGTCAAACCGTGTTTGAAACGCCTCTCTGACACAGTGGTTTTTTAGATGCAGCTCTAGGGGCGGATAGTTGTATTGGCTGTTGGTATTGACAATATGTGCTTTTAACTGTGCACCATGACGCACCAAGCTGGTTCTTCGTCTTAATAAATCTCGTGTTGAGCGCATCGCTTGCGGGTAATTGTAAGCTAATGGAAAATTGCCGCCCTTAAGCAGGCAGGCAATTTTATAGGAGTCGATTCTATCATTTTTGGCTTTACCGCCGTGAATGGCTTTCATGTACAGGGCATGACCCAAGACAAAATCAATGTTGTATTTAGCACACAGGTCACTGACCCAGTACCAGCAGTGCATGCATTCGACGCCAATCACCACTTGGCCGATATAAGGGGAAATAAGGCTTAACAGCGCTTCTTTGTCGGCGGCAATTTTTTGATGAAGCACCTTGCTACCATGCTCATCCAAGATGCACACATAAAGAATTCGCGCATGCAGGTCGATTCCACAATAAAAATTGTGTAGTTTAGTATAGAATTTCATTGAGCTTTCTCCTTTTGGGTTTGGTCGCCTTGAAGTTTAGCCAATGGCTAAACTTCGGGGAGAAGGTTCAATAAGTATCAAGGCAATCATGGATGGGACGTCTAAAGCTTGGCTGGCGCTCATTCTTCGCTAATTTTAGCCAAGCATTTGTGCGCCCCATATTGAGGCGTTAGGTATCACTAGTCATATGGATCGTAGATACAAAAAAAGAATTAATCGATATTGGGAAAAAATGGAAGCGAGATGTCGTGAAGCTTTCGATAGACTCGATACGAATGAGTGGTTTGATTTATGGCATACCCATCCAGATTGGGATGGAAAAGGTAATTCGAGGCCAGAAAACCGTCGACGCTGTGATGAATTAACCTATGAAATGCTGAAAGTAGCTGAGTCAATTACAGAGCACCGTGGCAGCGAAGTTCAATGTTTCGCCCTAGTAAAAGAAGATACGATGGATAGTTCAATCTATATTCACAGTGAAAACCCAAACGGTTCTGAGTTCCCATTTCAATATGAGGGAGTTGTGTGGGGGCATTCGGGTTCTCGGTTAGACCAAATTGTTGATTTAGCCGTCCACGAAATTGGCCTTTTCAAAAGTGAAAGCGAAAACACACTATTCATTAGAAAAAATGCCTAACAAACGCCTCAAACATCGCGCATTTCATGCGCTGGACTCGCAACAAGTTGCTCGCCGTTTAGGCGAGCGTTAGGCATCAAATATGGAGTATTCTGCAATGGATGGTGATGATAAAAAGCCCTACCTCTTTCTGAATTCATTTCTCGTAAAAGATGAGTATAAAGACCTTGATGTCAGTGAATTCTTAAAGAGTTCAGCTCAAGTGAACACCTACGACATTGATACTCAACATGAGTTAGAGGGGAATCTTTTCGTAAAAATCCCAACGGAGAAAAAGCCTAAATGGACTACTTTTACTGAAGAAGTGACAGGTGTAGATTTGGATGAACTGTCTAATAGATCTAGCTCCGCGTTATTAATTATTAAAACCCCCGATAATACAATGGCTTTTACTTTTGGTTATGGCCGTTTTCTCTTAGATACTAAGTATTTTGTACATGACTTTGGAATAAAAACAGCGCTGAACACTTTAAAACACGACAGTTTGAGAAGCGTTGATCTTTTTACTTTAGATGATCAAGCTGTACAAAAAAAGTCTCAAGCAGCGAGGGAGTCAGGTGTAGGCGTCTTTGGGATTGATATTTCGAAAGATGTATTGAGAGCAGTAACAGGTTCACCTAAATCAGGTGTCAATTTAAAGAATATCTCAGGAGGTGATTCTGTATTTTCTTTTGGTATAGAGTTAAACATCGATGAAATCAGTGATTTAATCTCAACGCTTTCGGGCTATTACGACAACGACTCTTACAAAGGTGAATTTTCATGGGTAGATAACATCCGTAAGATTAAGGAATCGTCTGAAATTTCAAATCTAGATGATCATCTTGTTACTGCATTAAAAGCCAAAAGCTCTGATGTATGTGTCACTATTCCTGAACTAGCTGATTGGGATTCTATTTGGGGCTTTAGCTTTACGCGCTCCAAAAACACTATAAATCCTACAATTGAAACTAATGACTACTATGCAAATCTTGATGTTTCAGCTGTATCTGTTGATTCAATAAAGAGAGACCGACTATTTGTATATGACGTCCATGAAAATGAAACAGAACACCAAATATATAAATCTATTTACTTTGAACATAAAACAAGCGACAAAGTATATGTGCTGTTTGCTGGCGCATGGTACGAAATCGCTACCGACTTTATGACTAGAGTAAACACCACGCTTTCACAAATACCTATATCTAGCTTACCATTTCCTGAAGTTTATACATGGAGTGAAGTTGTTGATGGTAAGACAAAGGATAAAATTGAAACCGAAGGTGACTACAATGAAAGGGCTGCCAATACACATTCTTATCACCTTTTAGATAAAAAATTAATTAAAAGCAATAGAACAACAACCGCCATTGAGCTTTGTGATCTAATGACTGCAAACAAGCAGTATATTCATGTCAAACACCGAAAAGGTGGCTCGGCTGGTTTAAGTCACTTATTTGCTCAAGGTAGTGTGTCTGCAGAAATATTGTTGGGTGATAAAGAGTTCAGAAAAGCAACTAGAAAAGTTCTCAAACGCGTGTGCGATGGATTACAGAATACAGTTCCGTTAAATAATTTTAAAAGTGATGGGGTAGAAGTTGTATTTGTAATACTTGGCGAAGATTCATCAACTTTGAAGGATAACTTACCATTTTTTAGTAAAGTAAACCTTTCCAAGGCATTTGAAAGTCTTTCACAACGAGGGTTTGACGTAAAAATTGCTGGTGTAGGCACAGTACCTAAGCCCTGATGCCTAACAAGTCAATTCAAAGGACAAAAAAACAGCTGGCTTTTGCTCCTTCGTCGCTAATTTTAGCCAGCTATTTTATTGTCTCTGATTGAGGCGTTAGGCGTAAAAGTAGTCATGAGCAGAGAGAGATTTGATTTATTAATTCGGGCAGTAGTAGAAGATAAAATCATGGCAGAGCGGCTTGTATCAGAAGATCCGATGATTGTTCATGCAAAAAACGGCATTGGCGAGACCGTGCTGCATTATCTTGCAGTTGAGGATCAACTAGCTGAAGTTTCGTGGTTGCTTAAACATGGGGCTGATATAAACACCACCAATGATTTTGGGAATACACCGTTATCTGAGGCGGCAAGCCTCGGTTACTATAATCTTTGTGAATTCCTCCTGAACAATCGTGCGGATCCGAAAAAAAAGACCCCGGGAGGAGATTCTGCGTTGAGTGAGGCGGCAACTAATAACGAAGTTAAAATCGTTGAGTTGTTGCTTTCTCATGTTGAGCCAGGAGAATCACTCAGAGACTACTTTTCGAAAGTTACGTACGACGTTCTATTAGATAAAGAAAGCCAATCGGCAAAACTAATTAAATTGAAGGGTTTGTCATGGTGAAGCGCCTAACAAATCAAACCAGCAAGTGCTCTTCGGGCAGGGACTCGCTAACGCTCGCCCCTGTTTGAGGCGTTAGCAATCAAAGGATGATCATGAGAAGTATCTATTCACCAAGACAAATTCAAGCCGCAACATTTTTTGGAGGCCCATTTGCAGCAGCATATTTTTTAAAATTTTCGTTTGAATCTATAGACAAGCATGATCTAGCTTCTAAATCTTTTATTTTTAGTCTAATAGGTAGTGTACTTATTATCGGAATACTTCCATTCTTACCTGAAAAAATGCCAAACAATGTTATTCCTCTCCTTTATTTAATCCCTGTCGTAGCACTACTAAAGAAACATTACTTTACTAAAGAACAAATAATAGAGTCTGAAGAATTTGAAATCGAATCAAGTTGGAAAGTTGCTGGAATATCATTAGCTTCAGTAATTCTTTATGGTGTTATCGCATTCGGCTATTTATGGGTTTCACAATTAGACGATGATGTTGCCAATAATGTTGTAAATAATATTAATACAGCAAAAATTGAACTTAATAGTGATTACTTTTTAGACTTGAAAGCTACTAAAGATCTTAATGGTTCAGGGGTTTTAATGTATTTCACATTAAATAACGGTGTGGTTTACCAAATAAAAGATTCTAATCCAGATGAACTTAGAGCGTTTGCCATTCAATTTATAGGCTTGGATTATTTAAAAGATCTCGCCAAAAGTAATGTTTATTTTATTATTCATTTTCAAACTAAAACTGAAGAAGTAGTAAATAAAGTTATACTGTCACCTTCAAATATAGAGTCAAATTGATTGCTAACAAGCCATTACATTAGCGGGACTGCTAACAGCTTGCTCAGTTCCGCTTCGCTGCACATTTTAGCGAGCTATTATCAGCCCCTGAATGGGGCGTTATGTTTTACACAAAGGAAGTGTTATGAATTCTACATTGGTTAACAAATCTTATTTATTTGCTTTAGTTTTTTTACTTGGGTGTGATAATTCAGAAAATGATGAAATTAACTGTACAACAGAAGCTGTCCCAGCAATAACTATATCAGTAACAGACAAAGAGTCAGGTCAATCCATCAATTGTGGTGTCACAGCATTAATTGAGGATACTAACTTCTCTGAAGAGCTAATAAACCCAGATTCAGATAATTGTGATAATACGCTTATGTTAAATGGCGCATTTGAAAGAGGTGGGATCTATAACGTTCATGTGTACAAGGATGGTTACTTAGACTGGTCTCAATACAATATAGAAGTAACTAAGAATACTTGTCATGTAGCTACAGTTGTTGTTGAGGCTGTGTTAGAAAAGTAAAACATAACAAGGCATTCAAACGGAAAATTTACAGTTGGCTGTTTTTCGTTCCTCAAACATTTTAGCCAACTATAATTTTCCGCTTAATGTGGCGTTATATTTTTTTGAGGTATCGCTATCTTTTCTAAGTTGATGAATACATGGATTGTTGGCTTATTTCTTATAAGCATTCTTCTTTTTATGTTCACGTCAGGTGAAGATGTCACAATTGATTCAGAAGCTTTAAATTGTGATCTTAAAGAATGTAAATATAGTTTCACGCTTTCTAACAATACCTCTTCTATCAAAAATGGCTTTGTTTATATTTACTTAAGGGAGACGTTGCCAACTATGTCACATTCTCCTAAAGATTTAGGCTATATCGAGGTACCTTTTCAAGTCCTGCCTGATAGCTCTACTGAATTTTATGGCGTTTATGAGTCGAAGTTGGACTTGTTGGGTTACTTCAGAGTATCTTATAAAAAATATAACAAGCCACTCAAGTAGCGGGACTGATAACAGCTTGCTCGGTTCCTCTTCGCTACACAGTTTAGCAAGCTATTTTCAGCCCCTTAGTGGGGCGTTAGGAGCCACGGAGAGTCATAATCAAAATCTACACTAATAAATTAAAAATACTGCTCTATCTTTGTGGTTCTTTAGCTTTTTCTTATATGCCATGGAGCATCGTAGACTCAACGGGGCATTGGTTTGGATATGTATTTTTAACCATGTGTCTATTTTGTGTATTTATCTTTTTTACTTTATTGTTACCTTGGTTTAGTTATATTGAAATCAATGAACAAGGGATTGTTATTAAAAATGTTTTTAACACAACTAGGTGTAACTGGAACAATTTAATAGGTGTTGGTGTAACTAATAATGGTGGAGTTGCTTTAAGGCTAAGTAAGCCTAAAAAAACTCTAGACAAAGCTTCTGTTAAATTATTTGGTTATCAGAAATTAATTCCTAACTTATATCAATTCGATGGTAATCAAATAGTTTGCGAAATACATAAGGCTATAGATAAAAGCCGCACCTA
>NZ_JBQRUM010000035.1:0-9229 GCF_053485795.1 Thalassotalea ganghwensis | reverse complement strand
ACGATGTAGCTGCGTATATGCGCTATTACAACTTAGAAAGGCTTCATACTGCTAACGGTGATCTGTCACCAGTAGAGTATGAGCTAAATTCCTTAAGAAAAGTGTCCTGATTTAGTTGCGCAGAACAAACATCAATCAATTGGGTGTATTCATAGCCACAAAGCTGTTACCCAATTATATGTCGATAGCCCTAAGCTAACCTAGCTTGATTAGACACTCAGTACGCGTGCATTAATACAATAAGCAAAGTCGCTTACACCTAACTTGAGCCTGAAACCAACTGGACACATAAAATGAAACCAGCCTACTTGAATAGCGCCTTGATTGGGTTAACCGATAAATGTCTAGTGCCCCTGTTTCATCAAAAGGACGAGAGACAAGACAGGCCGTGATGAGCTCACAATAAGAGAGCCTCTATATGTGTTTGCCGTAAGCAACTTGCTTAACGACCACATCGACAGACGAAGTAAACGAATTTGCTTATTGATTTAACCTTGCCCGTCACTGACTAAAAACGGGCAAAAAAAACACTATTACTTATTGACAGAGTTACGGCTCATATGTGTTATGTGATTTATCGACTTTAAAAGATTAGATTCCTTGAATAGCCTTTTCCAGAAGTGAATTAAACTGTATAGGCTTTTCAAGCATAGGAAAGTGCCCCGTACCTTCTATAAAAATAGATTGATAATACCTAATTTTATTTTTATTACCTTTCACATTTGTAGGCCACAACTTTGCATTAATGGTTATTACAGGAATATTCATGTTTTCAAATACAGAAGATGACTCACCTGTTTTATACTGAGCCATAAAATTACTGTAAGCACTGATAGCAACAGGTTTAGCAGCTGAAAGCATATCTGAACTAATCCACCTTTTCAGATCTTTATCAGTATTTTGAATAAATAAACTAGCAACAAATGCTCTCATGGTTTTGTCATAACTTTTTTCAAATGGTTTTACTGCTGCATTAAAATCTGTTTGAGAAATTTTTAATGAAATATCATGGAGGGTATCAACTCCAATAATTCCTTTAACCCTATTAGGCAAAAGTTGCGCTGTTGAAGCTACAACAGCTCCTCCCATAGAGTGACCAATTAAAATAACATTATCAATCGCCTCTTGTTCAATAACAGCTTGTATATCTTTTGCGAAAGAGTTGATTGTATAGTCGTTTCTGCTTGATGATGAATTACCATGTCCCCCCAAGTCGACGGTTATTACCTTATATTTTTTAGCAAAGGATTGTAATTGGTTTATCCAATAACGGCCATCACAACTCCAACCATGTATGAATATTAATACTCTATTTCCAGAGCCGTATACACTATATGCTATATTTTCTTTATCATAAGATATTGCAACATCATGCTTTATAAAGCTACTCTCGTCAGCAGCTGCATTGGAAATAAATGAAATGAAGAATAAAAATATTAGATAGTTTTTCATGATGTCTCCATGCAGATCAGAATCACATAACGCTCGCCTAAGAGGCGAAAAATGCTTGGCTAAAATTAGCGACGAACGAGCGCAAGACAAGCGTTTTTCTTACTTTTTAGTAACTTATATACCGTTACTTAGTTTTCGGACATGGTTTTTTTGATCCAGTCACTATAAGCTGAAATTCTGACCTGATAAGATTTTTTTCCATAATGACCTGCAACAAATTCTTCTAAATTACCCTCAATATAATCCCAGCTAAACAACCCTACCAAATAGCTTTTTCCCTTAGAGGTCATAATTAAAGGACCGCCACTATCACCTGAGCCATCAATCCCTTCAAGTTCAAGGGCTTCTTCACCAGTGTCAAAAGTAATTGAGATCCAATTAGAATGAATTTCTTCAATTCTATTTTGCAGGTGCCTGAACACTCCCTGAGTGCCTCTAACTGAGCCAGTATTTCCATTCCCTGTTGTCCCTCGGCCATACCCTGTTATTACTTGATTGAGCTCTTTGTTTTCAGAATATATTTCAATAGGGGCATTATCCGGTAATTCAGAGCTTAACTTAACTAGAGCAATGTCATGCGCAGTCATCATAAAGGCCATTAAGTCTGCAGCATCTCCACTCAGCATACTCTCAGGAATACTTTTTATACCTGGGTGGATGATTACCTTTTGAACCTCAACTTTGTATTCGCCGATTTGTAATTTTTTACCAACAATATTTGGTGGTAAAAGGTGTGCTACTGTCACAACCCAATTAGGAGCAATCAAAGCACCATGGCCACCATCTGGCATATCGACAAAAAACGGCGGTGTTTTTTCTAATTCATAGTTTCTGGCTTGAACATCATGGCGAATGACTATCGCCAAGCTATCAAAAGAAAGCAATAGTATGCAAGCTAAGTAAAAATATCGAACTAATTTCATTCTATTTCCCTTTTTATATTTTATTAGATTTACGAAGAAATTTACTCTTCGAGGTGTATAGCGCCGCAATATGGGGCGTATTAAGCTTGGCTAAAATTAGCGAAGAATGAGCGCAAGCCAAGCGTTTTGCGTCCATGCCATTATTTGCTTATTATGCGGTTACTCAGCGTCCTGAGCTAACCTAAATCCCACACCATAGAATCTTAGGTTCCTAGGTAAGCCACCTCGAAATGCCGCACGATTATAAATTGGAGGGTAATACCAAGAAGCTCCTTTAACGGTAATATTTTCCATTCTCTCTTGGGTCTCACAGGAGTTTTCAGTCTCTAAAGGAGTATCACTATAACCTGAACAGGTAAACTCTTGTGCGTTTCCTAGCATATTATAAAGATTGTAGTCATTCGGCTCATAAGAATGGACATTAGTCGTTTGAATAGCCCCATCATGACACTTAAAGGAATAATCTTGTTGCATGTATTCGTTAAGTGATAAATCTGAAACATTACCGTACTTACAAGCTTCAGAAGCCTTTATATCATTGCCCCAGTAACGCCATGAACCCCTTTGCTTTTCAGAACCTCTAGCTGCTAACTCCCACTCCACTTCAGTGGGTAGCCTAAACTCATGATTAGGTTTAAGTTTATTGTTAAGCCAAGCAATAAAATTTTTAGCTTCATAGTAGCTAATACATACGACTGGGTGAGTATTTTCTTGTTTAAAAGTCGGATTTTTCCAATCTGCATTTGGATTATTTTCCCATCCATTGTCACCGACTACATAACAACCCTTTACACCAATTGTAATATTTTCATTCTCGCTGGCATATTGTTGGTATAGCTCTAAGGTCACTTCATATTTTGATATTTTGAAACTATCAACACATGCTTCGTGATAGTTTTCATTTGTAAATTTTTGAGTGTAATAATCTTCAGATGTTTCCGAAATTAGCCATTTCTTTTCATCATTAAGTTGCCCTTTCATATAACACTGTGCTTGAATTTCTATAAAAGCTAGAGATTTATTAGATGAAAGATCCATTTTTTCTTCAGCAATTACTAAAGCACTGACTACAAGAAGTATTATTAAACCGAAACTTTTAAAATTCATTTATTTTCCAAGGTGAATATGAGTGGATAGAACGCCCACATTAATGGGAAAAAAATTGTTGGCTAAAATAGCGACGAAGGAGCAAAAGCCAACTGTTTTTTGTCCCTGTTTAATTGCTTGTTAGCAATACTTTAACTACGAACTGCTGTTACCGTTACTTCGATTAAAACTTGTCCCTCGAGGGCAACACCTAAACATGCTCTTTGCGGCCAATGTTCCGGATTAGTACCTAACCAATTTTTCCAAACAGAATCCATAATAGGCTTATCAGCCATATTGGCAATATAAACTTGAGCTGAAACAATTTGAGTTTTGTCAGAGCCTAGTTCGAGCAAATTATTTTGTATGGTTTCGAGGGTTAATTGGGTTTGTTGCTCAATTCCTACTGACGTGTCAGAAGAAGTTGCAACTGTCCAAACTAAATCTTTATATGTGGATGACTTATTGCGCCCATCGTAAATTCCACGCTTTCTCTCGATCATCGATACTACCTTGTACTGCTAACGCCGCCATATGGGGCGCAAAAATGCTTGGCTAAACTTAGCGACGAAGGAGCACAAGCCAAGCGTTTTGCGTCCATGCCATAATGGCCTTGTTAGGTTTTCTTTTCTTTGATGTTGACTGAGTAAACTTTGTTAAAAATGTTGATATCTTCAGTATGAAGTTCGAAAGGCTCTCTGAAACAAAAGTTGGACTCTGCGCACTCTATATTTACTTCTGAATTGTTGTCATGTTCGCCTCTCAAAAAGAATAAACTGCTACACGAACTTGGATCGTTTCCCGCTTTCGCAACACACAAAAAGACAATATTCGGTTCCCAATTGCATTCGGTGCTTGGATCTAGCTCTTTAAGAGGCACATGGAGTTTATGATGGCCATCATTAATGGTCGGTCGATATTCAAATTCAGTTGATTGAGAAACATGTAGTCCAGCTAACCAGTTATAATTTTTGCAGTCTTTAGATTCGCTCCTGGCTACATATTGAACTTTAATTTTGTAGGTCAAAGAGTCAACAATTTCCCCCTCGATATCAATATAATTTTCACTGGGTACTGTATATTCAACTTTCGCTCGCATAGAGCTACAAGCAGCTAAAAAGAAAATTAAAAATATTATCGCTAATCTATCCATAGAAAACCTAACGCTTATTATCGAGAACTACACTTTTGCAGTTTGTCTAAACCAAAATCAAATTTAACTGCATCGATAATAATACATTGATTTATATTGAAATATTCCATCACATTAATGTCATCCTTGCAAACGAATTAAAAAACAAAGCGAGACCTTATTTAACGAGACTTACTTTACTTCCTATTAAATCAAAATTACAGATGAATTTTATTATTGATATTAGCGGCTTATGATTTGTTAAAAAAACAAAGCGAGCATGGTTTAGTTTATTTAGTAGGAAGCAAAAGTTGGCGTTTTAGAATATCTGAATTATAACTGTATATAAATACAGTTATAATTATAGGGAAATATTTCATGGCTAAATCACCATTTATCGAATCTATTCGCAATACGTTAAGGACGAAACGATATAGTTTAAAAACTGAAAAAGCTTATTTGTACTGGGTAAGACGTTTTATCTTTTTTCATTCTAAAAGGCATCCTCAAGAAATGGGCGAACCGGAAGTTGAATACTTCTTAACGCATTTAGCGATCAACGAGAAGGTATCACCACTTACACAAAACCAAGCGTTATGCGCGTTGATTTTTATGTATCGGCACGTTTTAAATACCGAGCTTTCAAATTTACAATTTCAATTCGCTAAAACGCCGCAACGAGTTCCTCAAGTATTAACACATACTGAAGCCATCGAAGTTATCACTCACCTGTCTGGTGTTCATAAACTCATTGCAATGTTGATGTATGGCAGTGGCTTTCGCGTATCAGAAGTATTGCGGCTGCGGATCAAGGATTTAGATTTTGAAAGAAATACTATATTTGTCTATCAATCGAAAGGCCAAAAAGATCGAATGACACTTTTGCCTCTAAACATTAAAACCGAATTGAAAGCGCAAATAGCACGAGTCAAAAAGATATATGAAAAAGACGTAGAAGAAGGTTATGGCATGACGTCGCTGCCACCATCACTGATTCGTAAATACTCAAATGCCGCTAGAAACTTTTATTGGTATTACTTGTTCCCATCAATTAAACGATGTCAGCATCCCTATGATAATTACATTAGTCGTCATCACTTACACCAAACGGCGTTCCGAAAAGCATTAAAAGTGGCCAGTAAAAAAGCGAATATATATAAACGGGTAACAAGCCACACCTTTCGGCATAGCTTTGCAACCAGAATGTTAGAAACAGGGCATGATATTCGTGTTGTTCAGGAACTTTTAGGTCACAATGATATAAAAACTACCCAAATCTACACCCACGTTTTAGGGAAAAATAAATTTGGTGCACTAAGCCCTATCGATGGAGCTTAATGGCAGCAATATACCTTGAGGTAGTATTGTTGAAGATTTGTGCTCGACAACGTTTTTATTGGAAAACTGATTCAGGTCAGATAACGAACTTATATCATCTGACCTAATATTTTTTAATTAAATAAACGCAAAAGCGTCGGCATGCATTTGCTCTAGTGTCACACCACGGGCAACAAAATCATCGCGCACGGTGGCCACCATATCAAATCGGCCAGCTAAGTAGATGTCGAATTCGCTTAAGTCTTCGATCTCTTCCATCACTACCTGATGTACGATACCCGTTTTTCCTTGCCAGCTTTCAGTAGGGTGTTGAATAACAGGGTGAAAACTGCCATTTTTCAATGACGCAATTGTTTGGGTTGATTTCTCAAGTTCAAAACACGCGCTTTCTTCACGTACGCCCCAATAAACAATCACTTTGCGTGATGATTGCTTGGCGGCAAGGTGCTCAAACATTGATTTAATATAAGAAAAACCGGTACCGCCTGCGATTAATAGTAGCGGTTTGTCATTGTCACGCAGGTAAGCCTTACCAAAAGGCATTTCTATTTGAACTGTCGTCGATGCTTTAATACGATCAATCACTTGCATTGGATAACTATCTGCGCCAAAAGCACCTATTTGTAACTCAATAAGCTCATCTCCTGGTTTACTAGCAATCGAAAACGGGCGCTTGTCATCATCACTCATGACAAAATTTAAATATTGTCCCGGTAAAAAGTCGATTACCTTTTCAGGTTTTAATAATACCTTGTAGACAAACTCCGTCAGTTTCTCTAATGAATGTATCTGACAATTAATTATGCTCATTAATTACGGTTACCTTACGCTTAAATAATTTTTTGGTGCAAATTTTCGCCGGCATTTTATCATGAATAGATAAAGTGTGTTGTTTTTTCGCATTGCTCAACCAATATCGTACTAATGCGCAACACCGTTTATCGATTAATCTAAAATATTTAGTTGTTCCCACATATCATCAACTTCTTGCTTAACGGCTTCATCCATGACAATAGGCACACCCCATTCTCGATCAGTTTCTCCTGGCCATTTATTGGTAGCATCAAGCCCCATTTTTGAACCTAGACCTGACACGGGCGAGGCAAAATCTAAATAATCGATTGGCGTATTTTCAATTAAAACGGTATCTCGACTCGGATCCATACGAGTGGTCATCGCCCAAATAACATCTTTCCAATCACGTGCATTGACATCATCATCACAAACAATGACAAACTTGGTGTACATAAACTGTCGTAAGAATGACCATACCCCCATCATCACTCGTTTTGCATGACCTGCATATTGCTTCTTAATGGTGACAACGGCTAAACGATAAGAGCATCCCTCTGGTGGTAAATAGAAGTCTTGTATTTCCGGAAATTGCTTTTGTAAGATAGGTACAAACACTTCATTTAGCGCCACACCTAAAATTGCCGGTTCATCTGGTGGTCGACCGGTATAAGTGCTGTGGTAAATCGGGTCTTGTCGATGAGTAATATGCGTAACCGTAAATACGGGAAAGTCATCGACTTCATTATAATAGCCAGTGTGGTCACCATACGGTCCTTCTGGAGCCATTTCTTCTGGGTCAATATAACCCTCAAGGATTATTTCAGCGGTAGCCGGCACTTCTAAATCGTTACTTAAACACTTGGCAACTTCAGTTTTAGCCTGACGTAATAAGCCAGCAAATGCATATTCAGAGAGGGTGTCTGGTACTGGCGTAACCGCGCCTAATATCGTCGCAGGATCTGCCCCTAAAGCCACTGATACTGGGTATTTTTCACCTGGGTTAGTCTTTTTAAACTCTTGAAAATCAAGCGCTCCCCCTCGGTGAGACAACCAGCGCATAATCACTTTGTTTTTACTCAATACTTGTTGGCGATAAATTCCTAAGTTTTGTCGCTCTTTGTGTGGCCCTCGAGTAACAGTTAAGCCCCAAGTGATCAACGGCGCAACGTCCCCTGGCCAGCAACGTTGTATTGGCAACTTGGTTAAGTCTACTTGTTCACCGCTTAGCACCACTTGCTGACATAAAGGCTTTTTAATTACCTTCACTGGCATATTCAATACTTGTTTGTATAAGGGAATTTTTCCCAAGGCATCGCGAAAGCCTTTCGGTGGTTCAGGCTCTTTTAACATTGCAAGTAACTTACCGACATCTCGCAACGCATCAACGCTATCCTGTCCCATCGCTAACGCAACCCGTTCAGGTGTACCAAAGAGATTGGTTAATACCGGTACGTTATGACCGACAGGGTTTTCAAACAAAAGCGCCGGACCGCCAGCTCGTAATGTTCGATCACTGATTTCCGTCATCGCTAAATCAGTTGAAACCGGATGTGAAATCCGCTTTAACTGGCCAATTTTCTCTAATTGCTCAATAAAGTCTCTTAGGTCACTGTATTTCATTGATTCACTATATCTTTGAATGTCGTGATGCAACCTTGCATCATCACCGTTGTCATTTAGGGTCCACTGCTATGAGTGCGCATACTACTATAATCTCTATGCTTTGTCGTTTTAAACCATCAGTTAAGCCTTTAATAACAAATCATTGGCATAGCAGTTTATCTTGTCTATACCTTACATCATTCAAACGCAATAAATTAACATGGAGGCCTCATGCGATTTGCGCTTTTAGTCGTTTTCTTATTAAACGCTGTCACCTATTCAGCTTTTGCGAATACAGCCTGCAGCGAGAAAGAATATCGTCAATTTGATTTCTGGCTTGGCCAGTGGCAAGTAACGACAAAATCTGACGATGTCATACGAAACAGCAGTATCACTTTGATCAATGATGGTTGCACTTTATTAGAAGAATACTCAACACCCGGAGGTTTTGTTGGTAAAAGTTTAAATATTTATGATCATCAGCAAAAGCAATGGCACCAAACATGGACAGACAATGCGGGGCAACTCTTGTTACTCAATGGACAAGCGACAGCAAATACCATGGTGTTATCGGGGCTAACTCGAGATGAAAATAATATAACGGTATTAAATCGTATTACCTGGACGGCTAATGAAGACGGCACCGTTAGACAGCATTGGCAAACAAGTAAAAATGGTGGCCAGACGTGGAAAACATCTTTTGATGGGCTTTATACTAAAATAGATTAGCAAACGCTCATCTGAAGTTCATGTGAAACAAAAAAGCCAGCATTACGCTTAATGCCGATCAGTTAAGAAATATTTAATGATCCATTGACCGATCAACTGGTTAGTTTATAAAGGCTTCTGAATTTATTCAGGAGCCTTTTCTTTTGCAATTAACAACAGCACTTTCTCTTGC
>NZ_JBQRUM010000034.1:0-9673 GCF_053485795.1 Thalassotalea ganghwensis | reverse complement strand
AAAATGCACTAACGAAGATAAAAATCAGCAGGTTTAGTCAGTAGCCAACTAAGAGCTTATCGCTCGCTTAATAGATTTGACAACCTGTTCGCGTAAATATCAAAGAGCCAGAGATAGCTTCTCAATGCAGAGCTCGTACATAAGTATGCATTTATTTCTTTGTACTTGATTTTTGTTGTTGACGAGAGGGAGTCCACATAAGTTGGCTGGGGTTTTCCCACCACGCTAAGCCAACGATCGTGCCCATTATGCCATCGGAAACAAATAACGAAACAATGACGGTTATTCACCAATATCTTTTCGTATTGTTTTTCATCCGATTTAACTAACACTCATAGACACGCTAATTTATCAAAGCTAATTCTAGTGCTTTTTGAGCATGAATTTCAGTGGTATCTAATAATAACACTTGAGTATCAGATTGCTTTACTAGCAAGCCAATTTCAGTACAGCCTAGGATAACCGCTTCGGCTCCCTTACTGGCGAGATCTTCAATAATACGTAAAAACTCTGCTTTCGATTGCGCTTTTGTCTGCCCCAGACACAGCTCTTGATAAATAACTTCATGTACTATTTCCCTATCTTTTTGCTCAGGTACAGAAACATCTACTTGATAATTATCATGCAAACGACCTTTATAAAATTCTTGCTCCATGGTAAATGCTGTTCCCAATAAGCCTACGTGCTTGATGCCAGCTTCTGATAGTACTTGAGCGGTTGCATCGGCAATATGAAGCAATGGAATAGTAATCGCCGCTTGGATTTGCGGCGCAACTTTATGCATGGTATTGGTACATATTAATAAAAAGTCAACACCTGCGGCTTCAACCTGTTGTGCTGCCTGAGACAGTATTTGCGCGGTTCCCTGCCAATCACCTTGGTGTTGTCGTTGTTCAATATCATGAAAATCAACACTATACATGACGATTTTTGCAGAATGTAAGCCACCTAAAGCTTGTTTAACACCTTCATTTAATGAGCGATAATAGCCTACCGTGCTCTCCCAACTCATACCACCGAGTAAACCAATCGTTTTCATGAAGTATCCCTTGGTCGTATTGGACAATGCAATAGCCGTTTATACTATTTATCCGTGTGTTTTTTAAGTGAATCATCGAGCGTTTTTTGTTGCTTAGCTTGCTCGCTTTTACAACGGTTTCTTTCATATTCATAGGGATGATTACAGTTTTTATCTGCCCCAAGCCCGATTAGCAAGGCGTCTTCTCTTTCCTTACACTTCATTTCTTGAGCAGGTTCCATATTTACACACATAGATTCTGGTTTAGTCGCATCAGCTGCTCCGTAATCATCTTTACTGTAAGCGCTACATCCATTGATTAACATCACCATTACCGTTAGCGACATTAGCTTCGATTTTAACATCATATCTTAATCCTTCCTTTGTAAACGACTGTTATCTTATATTATTTGCCAGACATTAGAACCTTAATGCCAATGATATTAATACTAACGATACACCACATGCGAGTATCGCTCTGATCCGATTTGCCCGATTCCAACGAGGCTCAAAATGCAAGCGTTCTTGACTAAGCTCCGTTTCAGTCATTGCGTTAATGTCTAGTGTTTGTAACCTATTATTCAATGGTAAATTAATGATAACCGTTAAAGCTTGAACACCTGCTAGATAAACACCTGTTGATAATAATAGTAAGTAAAAATCTATACCTTGAAGTACTGATGAGCTCGTTATCGCACATACGATAAGTGAAAGCGCTGAACCAACCCAAACAAACAAAAATAATGGGTGGTTGTCTTGGATGATTTTATCGGTGACTTGAAAAACCTTGATAAATTGCTTGTCGTCCAAGTTTCTTATGCCTGGCATAATCACAATGGCGTAGATAAATAACAAACCAGCAACTAGAGCGCAAAGCAGCCCTGATAACACCAATGTTACTTCAAAAATACCCACAATATTCACCCTCTAGTTTCAACGTTAGCTTACTACTTATCGCATGTAAGACTATAACCGCTTCTCGATAACTTGTATGTTGGCAAACTCATCACAAACAGGTGCTTCAAAGTACTTGGTAACAAAGTTAAACATCTCTTCATTATCAAATTTGGCTCTTTGTGGTTGCGCTATTCGCCTTTTAGCAAGTTGCATTAAACAAACTTCATTGCTGACATTTAAGTAGATAAGCTCAGCTTTAACCTTAGCTTGAATAGCTAGCATATTAAACCATTCTCGCTGTTTTTTTGTATTAGCAGGAAAGTCCATCACCACTGTGGTGCCTGTCGCCAATATATTGATAATATGTGACTTTACTAACGGTTTTAATCGCGCTGAAAATTGAAGGTAATCGTCGAACGAATGTATTTGCTCTGGGTAAAGCATGGCAAGCCATTCATCTTCTGAAATAAGCACCGCATTGCGGTTTAATGCAACAGATTTAGCGTTTGTTGACTTACCAGCCCCCATCTTACCGCAAAACAACACTAAATCACCTTGGTGTGACATACACTCTCCTAAGCTTACTAGGTTATTACCTTGCCCTCATTAAATAAAAACTTAAAATATTTAATCGCAAATATAATCTAGAGCGTGTTGATCTTTGATGTGCATTTTGGCAGCAGCTCATTTGAAGTTTATACAAGACAGAGCCTATGTAATGTGGTTATTCCCCATAAATAGGCAATAACGAAGTAGAAATTTCAAATGGGCGCTGTCCTTCGGATTCGTTTAAACGTGATTTACGCTTTGTTGTGGCTCATTTGTATAGAATAACTATACGGTATTCGCTACGCCTCGATTAAATCACGTTTAACTCGAACAAAATTTGTACCGCAAAGAGTAACACGCTCTAACTACAAGTACACTATATACTTTATTACGGTACTATTACGGCACTATTACGGTTAATCACCACCGCCCCCGCCACAACCACCGCTGTCGCCACCGCAATCTCCACCACTAGAGCTACCCCAACTTGAACCGCCATCGGCACTCGAGTGAGACCCTTTACCCGTTGTGCTAGCAAAAGCAGAAAGCAGTGTTACAACACCGATGACTAATAAGACCCACCCCAATACTGCTGGACTTTCTGACGCAACCTTTTCACCGCCTATCCAAATAAAAACGGCTCCGATAACTAGATTAATAATTTTCATATCCTCTCCCTAACAATTAAACGAGATTAAAATTAATAGCCTATGACACAAAATACTCTCAACGTCAGCTTTAAGACTAAGACACTATTGAAGTGCTAAAAGCGACTAATGAAACCAACAAAAGCTCCGTTAACATCGACTTCTGCCGACAGGTTATTTGAGTCTATCAACTCCAGTTTCATGGCGCGATACCCTAAGGTCATGTCTAAATCTATTACCCTGCTGTCAATTAAATCGTAATTAAAACCAATGTGATAATCATAAATCGTCCGATCATTGGCTATTGAAAAATCACCATAGGCATAGACACTTAAATCGCTTACTGGGAGCTTTAACGTTGTCGCTACGTGCAACATTGCTTCACTGCTTTTTGCATTTATCGTTGTGGTGCTAACGTTTGTGTTTGTGTCAATAATATTGTGGTAGTCATGATCGTCATGTTCCTCGCCATCCCATATATAATCGCGAGTTGTCGTCACAATGGTTGAGGTTTCTTTTTCATCTACACCACCGTTAAAACGTCTTACCGTTAGTCCTAAATCGAAAGCTACGACGTTATTGTCATAGATTGAGTAATACAAGGTATAGTCGATAAAGTTAAGGTTTAAATCCGCTTCGATATCCCTATCAGTACGAACGTCAACATGCGACGTTTCATTATCAGCACTGTATTGTTGCGTTATGCTGTTTTTACCTAGGGAATTAAACGTAGTTCTCGCAATGCGCATATAAGGAAGTAACGGAAAAGGGTGTTCAATTGCAATAAACAAGCTTTGTTGTAATTCACGGTCAAACCCTAATGCGTTTGTCGTGTCTTGTTTACTGATATTACCGGATGTCTTGCTATGCCAAATTTGGCTGCCAAAATAAAACCCAACATTATTGGCTTGAGCATTTGCAGATAATAACGTTGCTAAAATTAAAGCAATATCCTTTTGTTTCATGTACGCATCCCTTTTATTAGCGCTATTTATCTGAGCTCAAGAGCTGTTGTTCCATGAGTATTCAAAATTATATTAACTTTGAATGATGGTATACTCAGCCTTGCGACCATATTCAAAAAAAATCAATATATGCTAATGAAGTGAACCCTCATTACGTGGGCATTTTTTCCCAAAAACACCACACCAAAATGCTAGCTCCACTACGACACCTAAAACGATAAAGGCCACTGCTTGGTGAGAAACCCCATAACCATAGCATATTAGGGCAGTTATTAATAAGCCCGCTAAAATAATCCATTTATGTAATATTTTCATAAACTAAACTTATTAAACCAATTACGTTTAAATAGAATATATGCCCCGAAAACTTATGGAGCAACAGTAAGTTTGTCATATTATGTTATTATGCGACATTGATAGTAAAGCCAGCTAAGACCTTATTTTAAACGATGCTTGTAACACCTTGCTGGCCTTACTTGTTAGGTTTTATGAGCGTTGAACCAAACTAAACCAGTTTCCCGAGTTGTCTAAGGCCATCGCTTCGATACCATAAAGCTGCTCTGTCGGCGGTTGAATAAACGTCACTCCTTTTTCGACCAACTCTTGATAAGTTTTTTGACAATTGTCCGTTTCGAAAACACCTGCACCAAATGCGCCCTCTTCGATTAAACTTCTGATTTTTTCAGCTGCGTCTTTAGTGAACATCGGCCCTTCTTTTGGTTCCGCTAATACCAACTGTAGATCTGATTTAGATTTCGGATGCACCGTTAACCATCGAAAGCCACCTTCTACTTTCATATCTTCACCGACTTCGAACTCGAGTTTGTTTTTGTAAAAATCAAGTGCCTCCTCCTGATTAAGTACATAAATTGTTGTATGTGCTATGGATGTGATCATTTCTATACTCCCTGTTGTTGATTGCCCTTTATTCTACAGAAACAATTAAAATATTATTTCTCCAATATTGCTCACTTAACAAACTTGCCAAAAAAATGGTAGGCATAGCATGCAGGTATCGCCTGCAATGGAAAGCAAAATGCTTCGGAAGACAACGCCCAAATTTTACGACGATAAAAACTAGGTGCCATACCGGTTTGTTTTAAAAACAATGAAGAAAAGCTACCTAAACTAGCGTACCCTACTTTTTCACACACTTCTGAGACACTAAAATTTTCCGTAATGAGCATATTTTTAGCTTGTTCGATTCTAATACGGATCAAAAACTCGTTCGGCGTTTCTCCATAAGTATCCTTGAAAGCACGTAAAAAGTGATAGGGTGACATATAGGAATGTTTAGCCATATCAAGCAAGCAGAGCCTGTCTTGAAAATTATCGGCAATAAAGTCCCTACTTGCATGTAACCTTTTAAGTTTGTAGTTCGTCGCCATAAAATATACTTTAAATACTCATCACACCAAACGAAGGTGTGAACAATAATAACAACTGACCTAACCCATTGTAGCCTCCTCAATATAATGAGGAGGTGTCTACTAAATCGGTCAAGATCACGCCCGCCCTTGACCGTCTTTTTATACACCGACCTTTCTGATTTTTTTGCTAAATTTTTCAATGACAAAAACAGAAATACCAAACACAACGGCAATTGAAACAAATGCAGATTCACCCGGAGCCAAACCAAAACTCAATGGAATTCTAGCAACAGCTGCCGCGAGAACACCAACATAAGCATATGAAATAAAATAATAGTGGCTTACTAACCAGTTTTTATTTGGTTTTCTAGCTGCATAGTAATACCCAAGTAACACCCAAACTAAATTCCACAGCGCCAAAGGTTGAAAGAAAGTAAAGCCGTATTTGGGCCATAGAGCAAACGCGGTTACATTGACCAGAACCATACTTAAAACAAAGACCTTTCCCAGTAACGTATGAAAAACGTCACCTTTTCTACGAGTGATAACTATTGCACCGCTAACTACTCCTGTAATCGCTAACGAAACGTGAGTAAGTGTAATGAAGTCCATTTCCTCTCCTTAGGTTTATAAACGCCTTACTAATGGGCTCACAAATGCTTGGCTAAAATTAGCAAAAAAAAGCGCCAGCCAAGCTTTATAGGTCCGTTCCATAATTACCTTTATGTGCAGCTATCTAACTTGCCACAACTTTTTAACCATTTTGACCCCATTAGGGTCATAACTGGTTAGCATTTCTCTTTCGTAAGGAAAGTAGTCACCACCTACAAAATACATTGCTGATAATTCAGCAAAGTATTCTAAACTGTTCCTAATAGCATATGCTTCAGGCTTCAGGCTTTATCCTATTTTTACAGTCTTTAACGTTTTTATATAAATTTCGAGTTTTAGCATTTTTCCAAGAAGTAACCATTTCTGTATATTTATCAGGCCAATGTAAAATGTGCCACGCATGAGCAAATTCATGAGTAATTGCTTTTTTAGCCCACATTTCGGTTAAGTACATTAAATTCTCAGCACTGTAAATTACGACTGAATTTTCCCATCGAGGGTCGTAATGCGGCCTGTTATTTGTTTCACCTTTTCTAACATACCGCATGCCACTTTTTTTTACCTCCTTTAGGAGATTTTTGCCCCCAAAGCAGAAAAATTTTCACTTTTTTTAGCTTTCCAATTGAATGTACCGGTAGCTTGGTTTCAATTTTTTTTAAGGGTACTTTTAAGTTTCTTAAGTGCGTCCTTGGCTAACTCAGGATCGGCGCTTTTCATGTCTGCTTCATAATAGATATTCCAAGCCCCTTTTTCGTTTATGTAATCTCGGGAAGGAACTCTAAAATCAACATCTGCTTTTACAGGTATTGAAAGAAAAATTAACAGAATTGGAAACAAAAACTTCAAAATACACTCCATTGCACATAACTCCCCATTCAGGGGGGGTAATAATTGGCTAAAATAATGAGGCACGAACAAAAACCAACTGTAAAGTGTCCTGTTGAATGCCTTGTATGCAATATTTTAAACCTTGCCTGACTCTAGTTTTTTAACGCGCGCTTCTAGTTGCTCAACCTTTAACGCTAAATCTTTTTTAGTCGGCGACTTGCTTACTATTTTAGAAATTACCTCATCGAACCCTGTTATAGAGTTAAAAATTAGTATGGCAAACCCAACATAGAGTGCCCACTCAAGAATTGTTGATGGTTCCATTTTTAATCTCCTCCTTTGTTTTATAAAAATTTATCGATATTGCTAACGCCGTTTTAAACTTCAAATTACAGTTGGCTAAAATAAGTGAGGCACGAACAAAAGGCAACTGTAATTTGTCCGACTTGAAAACCCGTGTTAGGCTTTACTTAATCCAGAACTTTCAGGGTTAAACATATAGTTCCTTATATTTAAATTGAAACTAGTAAATATTGTGAGTAATCCGATACTAAATGAGCAAAGCCCAACAATTAACTGAGTGTTATTGTTAGTTAGTGTACCTAAAACACCACCAATTAATAATCCTAATGGTAATAATCCACTAGATATAGTCATTAATAAACTCATAACTCGCCCACGTAACTCTGTTGGTGTGTTTTTTTGAAATAATGTCATCGCCTGTAGATTGAACACCCCTAGACTTAACCCCGCAATGAATAAACCAAATAATGCAATTATGGGTGATTCAGTCTGACTAAGTAACATTAAACTGCATGAAAATATAAACATTGAAGCAAACATTATGAAGGTTCTGCGGTTACCTTGTACATTAATAGTCGCAGACAGCCAATACCCCAAAATACTACCAAGTGCCATTGCTGCTAGTAAAAAACCGTACCATTGAGCCTCTTCTGATAATTGCCCAGTTACATAAAAGGGTAAAAGGAGCATAATTGGAGCGATAAAAAAATTGATAGATGATGCAAAAATCATCGTTTGAAGCATCCCTTTACAGCTTTTGACATAACGTAACCCTTCAATTAAATCTGCTTTATGCTGTTTGTATTTGTTGCTAATACCAATTCTATTTTTATGCTCTTCAAAATCGTGTTTGATAAAAGATTCACTAAAAGCAGATATAAAATATGAGATAGCATCAAGTAAAAGTAAAATTGGCGCACCTAAGGCACGATAAAGAAGCCCTCCCATTGCTTGGCCTACTATTGTTGTGCATTGGGTAGATGACTGGAAGAATGCAACTGTTTTAGAAAGCTTTTCAGTTGTAACAAGATCTGGAATGAAAGCATCTACAGCTGGTTGAAAGAAAGCTCTTGATATTCCGTTTATTAAAGAGACCATAGCAAACAGCATAATGATAAAAAACTGGCTACCATATTCACCTAAAATAGTTAGGGATAGAACAAGAACGGCGGTCCCTCGAATAAGATCAGTGATTACCATGATGTTTTTACGTGAATATTGATCGGCGATCACACCAGCGATCGGCCCCAAAAAAACACTGGGTAATATAGATAATGTTAACATAATACTCATCAAGGCTGATGAGTTGGTATTCTCCATAAACCAAAACATCATCGCAATAGAATAGGCTTGCATTCCTAACTGGCTTATTAGCTGTCCTTGCCACAAAAGAAAAATATTTTTATTCAAGAGATCCATTGAGGTTCGATGCATACTGAAAGCCTAACGAATGTTATACGAAAATTTATCACCGCTTTAAAATACTTACTAATTTATTAATTATAAGTTCAGGTGAATGTGTTGGAATATCGTGATTACTCCCTTTGGCAACAATTATATTATTACCACATTGGTTTGATAACTCTTTATGACCATGTTTCCATTCACTTATTTCTTTTTGAGAAGACCATTCAGGACTTTCCGCTGAAATAACAAAGCAATTAGCTGATTTTGATGTTTTAATTTCTTTAACCTTATTAAAGGTATCTGGAACACCTTTTGTTTCTCTAATTATTGATTTACCAAAGTTGTTATCTGGAAGAGAAGATGGATCAAAATGCTTTAATTCTTCTTCTATGCCCCCCATTGATTCAATAAAAGTAATTGTGATTGGATCAATGTAAACCATTGAGTAAATAGAATCCGTATATTTAGCTTCGTACATTTTTAATAGATAGTAAGCGTAAGAATGACCAACATAAACTATAGAGTCAGCGTACCCAAGATCTTCTAGCCCTTTTCTCAGCCCTTCAACTTCACTATCTATATCATAAGGAAATTTAGGTAACTCACTTAACCCATAACCCGCTCTATCGTAGGTAATAATAGCGTTATCTATTTTAGTCGATAGTGTTTCAACTATTGAATTCCAGTGAGAAGAGTCTACGCCTGAACCTGATTCAAATAAGACCGCAGGCTTAGTACCTGAAATAAAGTTAAAACTAAGATTATATTTTCCTACATCAATAGATACTTGTTGGATCTTCCTCTCAGCACTCAACCCATAAGCTGATATAGGCAACAAAATAAAAATTAAAGTTAGAAATCGAAACATTTATGCTGAAGTTCCTTTTTCGTATAACGCCCACATTAATGGGAAAAAAATTGTTGGCTAAAATAGCGACGAAGGAGCAAAAGCCAACTGTTTTTTGTCCCTGTTTAATTGCTTGTATGGATAATAAACCCACCAAATTTACAATATTCAGGTAAAGTGAGACCCAAGCCTTAGCTGCAACTAAGGCCTTCTTTTACAGTAGTTCGTTT
>NZ_JBQRUM010000033.1:0-12650 GCF_053485795.1 Thalassotalea ganghwensis | reverse complement strand
CTCAAGTAGAGCACCACATCTTACCGATGAAGCGAGAGCGAGCGTATCCAAGATGCGTTAAACCAAAACCTAGCAAATATCCCAAGAAAAAATGCCAGTCAGTTGTTAACTGACTGGCATTAAGCTAAAGCTCGCTTTTTTACTTTTTATCTTTTGATGAGTTTTACAAACTAGCTGAATTAACAACTTAGCCGTTAATTCGTTTTTCTGCCGCCGCTTTTAATCCTGGAGAAGTTATCGTTGCTAAGATATCTTGAACCTCATTTTTAGGTAACTTATTAATGATAAACTCACCGGTTGCATTAGCATTAGCATCCGAAGCAAAGGCAACTAAGTTTTTACCATTGCACTGAATACCACTGAAAATTTTACGTATTTGCATGCGGTTAGTTTTTAAAAATGAGCGCATGCGGTTTTTATCATCTGCAGCGACGTAATCACACATGTTTTGAGCGATATTGGATGCGTTAACTTCTGGCGCTTGCACGAGCGAAACCAATACAACGCCACTTAATACAACTGACAATAAGCCTTTCATTTCTTTACCCCATATAGTTTATTAGTATGCAACTGTAGAGAAACGGATAGGCGGCGCATTGCCTTTTATCAGTGATTAAGCTGAGGTAGCGCCACTATCATAGGCTTTAGCCCTTAGACTGGTCGCTTTGCGCAGTACTCTTTAAAGCACCTTGCCGTTTCTAGCTGGCGCGATTATATAGGCATTTACAATACTGTCAATATAAATCAATAATTTCAACAACTTGAGTTAAAGTATTGTTAACTGATTATTATTTATATTAACAATTAAATCAACTGAGCAATCGCTAGACTCTTCGCCTTAACATGATAAAATTTACTTAACGATGACCTTCTAGGATTTTAATGTGGAAACTCCTACGCTTGAAGTAGAGCTAGATGCCCAACCTATCGAACTGTGTAAGCTATTAAAAGTTGTTGATTTAGTCAGTGGTGGTGGAGAAGCTAAGCTGGTTATCAGCGAAGGTTATGTTTATCTTAATGGTCAATTAGAAACACAGAAACGTAAAAAAATTTATCATAATGATATCGTCACCTTTAATGGTGAAACGATTTTAGTTATTTGCCACGCTCCTGTGACGTCGAAAGAAAAGTCTCAGCTTGATAACGCTACTCAAAAAGAAAAATCCGCTAAGAAACTAAACAAACCTGCACCGAGCCGAAGCAAGAGAAAGCTAAAGGACCAACAAAACAATATTTCCTCTGGTAAACGACGCCCTATCAATTTTTAAACAAAAAATACCTAAAAGTTAATTGTCACTTTTTAGTGTCTATACTCTTAGGTATGGAAACACAAAACCAACTTTGTCAGTATCATGATCCTAAAGGGCTAAAATGCAGAGAACCTGCTGGCCAGAATGGACTGTGCTATTGGCATGATCCTCATCAAAGTAAAAAAGGTCAAGATGTAAAAGAGCGGCTTGAACTTTATGTTCGCGCGGGTGGATTAACGCGTGGCATCATATTAAAGTATGCAAACTTAGCACAAGTTGACTTAGTAAATCATCATCAAAATTGCGGTTTTGATTTTAGTTATGCTGACTTTTATCGAGCCAATTTAACTGGTGCTCACCTTTTTAATATTCAAATAGATCATGGCAGTTTAATGAAAGCTGACTTACGTCACGCGAAATTAAACTGTGCAAGTTTATTGTCTACCAACCTGCTTGGCGTTAAATGGCAAGGGTGTAAAATTGAAAACATCAAACTTGGCAAAAAATTAAAGCAAGAGGTAGACGCAAGAACGGCATTTAAACAAGGGCATTCGCAAAAAGCACTGGATTATCTCGAACAGGCAGAAGAAGTTTATCGTGATTTACGCAAGCATTCCGAACAAGAAGGGTTATTTGCTTTATCGGGTCAGCTCATTCAACGAGAGTTAACTGTGCGCAGAAAGCAAATGCCTCGATACAGTTTTCGTCGTTTAGGCTCTAAAATTATCGATCTATTTTGCGGGTATGGCGAAGCGCCATTAAGAATCGTTGGCATTTCTCTGATGTTTATATTTTTATGTGCCCTGCTCTACGCCTATACTGGCTTAAACTATCAAGGGAAGGTTCTCAGCTACGATGCAGCGGCAAGTTTAACCGAAAATTTTTCTCTGTTTCTTTCTTGTCTTTATTACTCAGTGGTCACTTTTACCACATTAGGTTACGGTGACTTTACTCCTGTTGGAATATCCAGAGCTATTGCCGCCATAGAAGCATTTACGGGAAGCTTTACTATCGCGCTATTTGTTGTCGTTTTTGTAAAGAAAATGACGCGATAACCACTTTTATGCTTTTGCACCTTCCAATGCCCTGCTAGAATAACCGCCACAA
The DNA here is from genome assembly GCF_053485795.1 of Thalassotalea ganghwensis. Lineage (NCBI taxonomy): Bacteria > Pseudomonadati > Pseudomonadota > Gammaproteobacteria > Alteromonadales > Colwelliaceae > Thalassotalea > Thalassotalea ganghwensis. Next base: position 10,293 of record NZ_JBQRUM010000033.1, on the reverse strand, counting down.
AAATTTTAACTGACGTTACTAATGGAATATTACCTTCATGCGTACTAGCCAATATTTACTTTCAACCCTTAAAGAAACACCTGCCAATGCAGAAGTGATCAGTCATCAACTCATGTTACGTGCTGGTTTAGTACGTCATGTTGCTTCAGGACTATACACTTGGCTACCCACAGGGTTAAAGGTGCTTAAAAAAGTTGAAAACATCGTTCGTGAAGAGATGGAAAAAGCTGGTGCTATTGAAGTGTTGATGCCTATGGTACAACCGGCAGACTTATGGGAAGAGTCAGGCCGTTGGGATGACTATGGCCCAGAACTATTGCGATTAAATGATCGCCACCAGCGTCCGTTTGTTCTTGGACCAACTCACGAAGAGGTGATCACTAAACTGATCAGTAATGAAGTTAGCAGTTATAAGCAATTGCCATTGAATCTATTTCAAATTCAAACCAAGTTTAGAGATGAAATTAGACCACGCTTCGGTGTTATGCGTGGTCGTGAATTCTTAATGAAAGATGCATACTCGTTTCATTTAAGCGCTGAATGTTTGCAAGAAACTTATCAAAAAATGTATGACGCTTACTGTAATATTTTTGAACGTCTAGGACTGGATTATCGCCCAGTGATAGCTGATACGGGCTCTATTGGTGGCGACGCTTCTCACGAGTTTCATGTCTTAGCTGACTCTGGTGAAGATGATATCGCGTTTAGTGATCAAAGTGACTTTGCCGCCAATGTTGAAAAAGCCGAAGCGTTAGCGCCACAAGGAGAACGTCCTGCTTCAACTCAAACAATTGCAAAGGTACCAACTCCTAACGTAAGAACCATAGAAGAAGTAGCTAACTTTCTAAATGTTGATGTCAAGCAAACCGTTAAAACATTGTTAGTTCAAGGGGATACTGAAGAGGCTCCAGTAGTAGCGCTTGTACTAAGAGGAGACCATCAGCTTAATGACATCAAAGCAGAAAAGCTTGACGGTGTTTTTTCTCCATTGACTTTCGCAACTGACGAACAAATTTTATCTGCCGCTAACTGTCAGGCTGGCTCTATTGGCCCTGTCGGATTGACTATTCCAGTGATCGTTGATCGAAGTGCCGCACACTTAGCGGATTTCATCTGTGGTGCCAACGAGGATGATCATCATTTCACTGGCGTCAATTGGGATGTCGATGTTAGCAACTTCCTTATTGAAGATATTCGTAATGTCGTTGAAGGAGATCCTAGCCCATGCGGTAAAGGTCAAATCGTTATTAAACGCGGCATCGAAGTTGGTCATATTTTTCAGTTAGGTAAGAAATATGCCCAAGCAATGAACTGCGGAGTATTAACTGAAGCTGGCAAAAATGAAATTTTAACCATGGGTTGTTACGGTATTGGTGTGTCACGAATTGTTGCTGCCGCAATTGAGCAAAATCATGACGAAAATGGCATCAAGTGGCCAAGTGCAATCGCACCATTTCAAGTTGCTATCGTACCAATGAATATGCATAAATCAGCACGCGTGCAAGAAACCGCAACCGCATTATATCAAACCTTGCAAAATGCAGGTATCGATGTTGTTTTTGATGACAGAAAAGAGCGTCCAGGTGTGATGTTTGCCGATCATGAACTCTTGGGTACACCGCTATTTTTAGTCGTTGGTGAACGAAACCTTGATAACCGAGAAATCGAAGTAAAAAATCGCATAACAGGCGAAAAATCAATGATTGCCATTGATAAGGTGCTATCACTGTTTGATAAATAAATGTATCTTAGCCTTTAAACATAAATGCCCCTCTTACAGGGGCATTTTTTAATTTACGGTCTGATAAAGCGGCAGTGCATCAAGGCGCTGATCAATATCGGTAATCACCTTTTTATAATATTCACTGTCAATATCTTTAAACCGCTGTTGAAAATGCTTTGCTGTCAAACCTTCAGGCAAATCTTCCATTGAAGGTAACAAACTTTGTTCATCGGTTAACTGACTTAAGAGACTGATTATCTTCAACGCAGATCGCTGAGAAACAATAGCTTGTTGAGCTAAACGCGTTCCGGCGCGATCGGCAAGTAAATCAACAAAAGAAAAGCCACTTCCGCCACGGTTACTATCAAGCAGTTCTTTAAACTCCCCGACTGCATCACTAGTCGTTACATTAGACAACAGCTGAATGCCAACCGAATAAAGAAAATGCTTTTGTAAATCTATGCGTCCGTATAAGGCTGCGCTGGCTTGGTATCGCCTTCTTAGTTGCAAAGAACTTTGAGATAATTTTGGTCGAAAGCCTGTTAATAATGAGAATTTTTCATCGCCAAAGTACAAGACTAGCGCTAGTAGTGCCGCTTGATTTTCAGCAACAAGATTCAAATTATCATATGATTCTGCGCGCTTAGCGACTTCAACAAATAACTGCTGGATAAAATCAGTCAATTTTGCATTAAAAGGGTTATTTTTAACATAACGTTCAATTATCCCGATATAAAAATAAACTTGTTCAGGGTTTTCAACATCAACAAATTTGTCCGCAAATAAACCAAATAAACCACCATTATCATTATTAAGAAATAAATCTTTTGGGAACGCCAAAGAAAGCCTCAATACCTTATCACTTACCTGTACCTTTTTAATTGCCGTTACGATGCGCTTGCCTAAATCAGGTTGAATAAAAAAGTCGATACAAAATTGCACAAGTTGTTTTGCAAAAGAACCACTTAACACTATCGGCCCTATCGTCAAGTTTTCGAACACTAACCCTTGATTCGAATCATTGATAGTACCAGTGACATTAACGTAGCGGTTGAGATATGGGACTTGCGCAGATAACGCCGAGTAAAAAGTATTATCCCGTAAAGCGAATTCACTCTTTACTTCAGGTAAAGCTCGATTAACAAGCGAAGAAATACCATTTAGTTCAGTTTGGGTAATGTAAACTTGCTGAGATGAGCTCGGGTGTTTAAAGGTTCTGGCTATTCGCTTTACCGCATAGCGACTATGCTTTGCCAAATTACTGTCTAATACAGCAACACGATTTACATAGGGTTCAGAGTCTGTGACCAATAGGATCATCAACAAGCCAATGGTAATGAAAAATAAAGCGCCATAAAGACAATATTTTAACAGCAACTTCAATGAATACTCTCAAGGTAATCGTTATTTTTGACTATTGTCTTTTTTAAGCAGGTAAAAGTGAAGCAGAAAATAATCATTATTGGGGCATTTAAGTGCTATCAATCGTAAGCGCATAGATCCCAATAGATTTTCCTATCAAAGTGTTTTGCCATACGTAAATTAAGCTCTTTAAAGGTCGACAATGATATGTCATTAGGGTTGATACACTGCCAAATAAATTGGTGACAATTGTTTTCAATTAAATGATAGTCGCGAAAAGTAAATATTTGTTTGATTGCTCGTTGAGCCGCGAGTTCATCGCACAAGGGTTGGTTGTGTGAGTCACACGCTATATAAATATGTTTACCTGAACGTTCTTGAGTAAAACGCCTAGGAGAAACTGCTTTAACAAGCCCTTCACCGTCCAGCTCAACGATTAAATTATCATCTATCCATATGCCGGTGTGATCTAAAATACCACCGATACCACAACAAACAAGTGCACCAACTTTTGGTTTTACGCTTACCTCAGTAGAAAACCAATCCGACGGATAAACAGCAATTGGTGACTCATGAGGCTTTAAATGTGATAAACGTTGCACTGAGGGAGAGCGAGTGCGACTTTGTTGTTGATTTTTACGGTCGTCGGCAGCAGCCTTTACAGCAAAAGCCGAAAGTGCCGCAGCACCTAACCAAAATAAAGGCAATGGCATATCTTTACCTCAAAAAAGAACATCTAATAACCAGAATAGTGTTTATTAGTACATTTGCTATAAAAAAAGTGCAAGTAACTGTTTCAATATAGTAAATAATTGGCTTTAATACCTTTACCACCAATTATTTACTATAGTTAGAATTTCATCATGAAAAGCGTTAACAAGTCCTCAAAATTAAACAATGTCTGCTACGAAATTAGAGGCCAAATTGCCGCTGAAGCTAAGCGCTTGGAAGATGAAGGACACAAGATATTAAAACTAAATATTGGTAATCCAGCACCATTTGGCTTTGAGGCACCAGATGACATTTTAAAAGATGTTATTCATAACTTGCCTAGCTCACAGGGTTACAGTGATTCAAAGGGAATTTACTCAGCTCGTGTCGCCGTTATGCAGTATTTTCAACAACAGGGTGTGTTAAACGTTAATGTTGATGATATTTATATCGGCAATGGGGTGAGCGAGTTAATCGTAATGGCAATGCAAGCTTTGCTCAATAACGATGATGAAGTACTAATTCCAGCTCCAGACTACCCCTTATGGACCGCAGCTGTCGCTCTTTCTGGTGGTAAGCCTATTCATTATCGCTGTGAAGAAGACAATGATTGGTTTCCTGATCTTGATGATATGGCAAAGAAAATCAATAAAAAAACTAAAGCCATCGTATTAATTAACCCAAATAACCCAACAGGAGCCGTCTACTCTAAAGAAGTGCTTGAAGGGATTATTGAACTCGCTCGCCAGCATAATCTGATCATTTTCAGCGACGAGATATACGACAAGATCCTTTATGATGGCGCTCAGCACATTCCTACCGCAAGATTAACGAGTGATGTTTTAGTGATCACCATGGGGGGGCTATCGAAAAACTATCGCATCGCTGGGTTTAGAGCAGGTTGGATGGTGTTAACCGGCCCTAAACATCACGCCCAAGATTATATTGAAGGATTAAATATACTCTCCTCAATGCGTCTTTGCGCAAACGTTCCCTGCCAGCATGCCATTCAAACCGCTCTGGGTGGATATCAGAGTATTAATGAGTTAATTAGTGAAAATGGTCGTTTACTTAAGCAACGTAACTTAGCTTATCAGATGATCAATAATATTGACGGTTTATCTTGTAAACCTGCGATGGGAGCACTGTATTTATTTGTTCGTGTCGACAGCAAAAAGTTTAATATCAAAGATGATGAACAAATGATCTTAGATTTGCTAAAACAAGAAAAAATCCTGCTTGTCCATGGCAGAGCGTTTAATATCAAAGAGCATAATTATTTTCGCTTAGTCTTTTTACCGCACGTCGATGAGTTAAAAATCGCTCTTGAACGGCTAAAACAATTTTTTGACCATTACCAGCAATAATAGGAGAACCAAACGATGTCGCAAACACAAAGCACGTTCTTAGCTTGGTTATTTCGTATGCCACTGATTAAACGCTGGGCACTGATGTTTTGTGTAAAACCTGAAAATGTCGCCGAACACTCTCATCAGGTTGCCATCGTTACCCACCTACTTGCGGTGATTAAAAACAAAAAGTTTGGTGGTTCGATCAACGCCGATCGAGCTGCAACCATCGCTCTATATCATGAAGCTTCTGAGACGCGTTATGGCGATATTGTCAGCCCAACGAAATATGCCAACCCTGAAATAGCAAGAGAGTTTAAAAAAATAGAAAGTTTAGCCGAGCAGGATTGTCTCGCATCTTTACCTGAAGAATTTCAAGAGGTGTTTTCTGATCTGATCGTGCAAGACAACGTTGAGCAAGAGTATAAAAAGATCGTTAAAGCTGCTGATATTTTAGTGGCGTATATTAAAGCGCTTGATGAACTTGCCCATCAAAACCACGAATTTGATCACGTAGAAGAGCGACTGAGTAAAAAACTCGACGAGCTTAAGGTAGATATGCCTGAAGTCGAATATTTCCTCAGTACCTTTTTATCAGCCTGCTCATTAACCGTCGATCACTTAAGTCAAAAGTCATAAATAATCAAGAAGCAAATGGATAAATCGTAGCAACTCACACCAATCATTTACTGGCCAATGTCATTGGCAAGGCAATAGCGTTGTCTGATGGCATGTCCTCTTATTGGATAGTTTGTGAAGACTATTTCGACCAATTGACGTTGATCTGATTGATCTCGTCATAACAAGTTAAAAACAAATCAACGAGTTTAGGATCAAATTTTATGCCTCGTTGCTCTTTGTAATAAGTTTTTATTTTATCATCAGGCCATGGGGCTTTATAACTGCGTTTTGATTTTAAACCATCAAAAACATCAGCGATTGCCAAAATTCGCGCTTCAAGTGGAATATCTTCTCCCGATAATCCATCAGGATAACCACTACCATCCCAGTTTTCATGGTGATGCTTTGCCATTTTCGCACCGAGTTTCGCTATATTAGCTTTCGATTGTGACAACAAATCACTGCCGACTTCGGCGTGTTTCTTCATCAATTGCCACTCTTGTTGATCAAGTGATTCACTTTTTTGAATAACGGCTTCAGGCACGATAATTTTGCCGATATCGTGCAGCGGTGCAGCTAACCTTATCGCTCGAATATGATCATTAGTCAGCGACATTTTTTCCGCTAAAAATTCACAAATTTTTGCAACACGATGTACATGCTGACCTGTTTCATGGCAACGCGCTTCTATCGCGTCTCCCACAATATAAAGTAATTCATTTTGCGTTCTTTCTATCTCATGTTGTTTGGTTAAACTTTCTAAAATCAAGGCGACGTTAGTGGCAAAAAGCTCGATAAGATTCGACCGAAAATGCTCTACGTCATCTTCAAACTCAATGTACAATACCGATGAAACATTACTTGCTGTTTCGTAATAACCGATATAACAATGCTCATCTGAATAGTGACTTTTACTATCAAAGGTATCTTTAATCAGCTTAATAATTGCTTTATCAATGTCAGAGGAATCCAAATCATCCGATTCAACAACATATTTACCGGTACAAGCTAAGATAAAATTATTATAATGTTGATCGAAATCGAGTTGACTTCGCGCGATATAAAGCGCCGAACTGTCAATATTCATCAAGGATAACAAACTGTTTAGTGCTGCCGAACCAAACGATTTAAACTGGTTAATTTGCAATAGATCTTGGGTAGAACGAATTAGCTGCTTGAATGAATCTAGGCTTCTTTGAATAGTGATTATATCTCGATACGCTCTAATCGACGCATAAACCGTAGTCGTCATTTTACTGGCGGTAAAATCGGTCTTTTCTTTATAGTCGTTAATGTCGAAATCTTTAATCACTTGCGCTTCGGGCGCTGTCCCCGCTTGCCCTGTTCTTAATACTAAACGCATCGCTTTATTTTTTAAGTCGTTGCGTATCCAATCCACCAACTCTAAGCCGGCATGATCAGTTTCCATCACCACATCGACAAAAGCCATACAAAAATCGTCATCATCTTTTAATATTGCTTGTGCCTCTTTAGAAGAAAATGCTGAAACAATTTCAAGGGTACGCCCTTCAATAATCGAATCGGCAAGCACTAAACGCGTGATCTGATGAACTGACTCATCATCATCTACCACTAAAATGCGCCACACTTTCTGGCAGACAGACGAATTTACACTGCTATCTTCTGGATCTTCTTCCTTAAAAACAAACATCGACATAACACATTAACTCTACAATACGTTAACACTAATTTCAGTGTAACCTACTATCGCTAATTTGCACAAAATTAGCAAAATAAATTAACTAAATTAGAGAATTACAAAAAATTCACAACAACAAAAACGTATCGACTAGATAAAAGTGAAATACGACTAACTTTAACAAATAGATAAAGGTCAACCTGCTTAATAAGATTAAGTTATAACTAAAACCAATTATTTTGTATTAAAAGGTTGACATAGTATGTTAAAAAACTTAACAATAGAGCCACATTATTAATTTTAGACAATATTCAAAATACGTGTTTAATCAAGTAGTCCTCAATGTCGTCCTCTCTGTCGTGGTGGTTATTAAACCAACGCGAGGATTACGTTTTGTCTAATTAAAAAAAATTAAGCAACAACTAAACCCTCGCTCTTAACAAGACCGAGGGTTTTTTAATGGGAAAATTTAGCAAACTTAGGGGTAAAGTCATGACAACAAATGCATACACCGGTGCAGAAATGGTAGTAAAAGCCTTAGCTGCACTAGATGTAAAATACATATTCGGTTATCCAGGGGGATCGGTCCTAGATATTTATGATGCTATTTTCGCCCAAGATGAATTTGAACATATTTTAGTAAGGCATGAACAAGCTGCAACACACATGGCTGATGGTTACGCAAGAGCTACAGGAGAAGTAGGTGTTATTTTAGCGACCTCAGGTCCTGGTGCTACCAACTGCGTTACCGGCATCGCGACGGCCTATATGGATTCAATACCAATGGTCGTACTATCTGGTCAAGTTCCAACAAATTTGATCGGAGATGATGCTTTCCAAGAAACGGATATCGTTGGTTGTTCACGCCCTATCGTAAAACATAGTTTCAATTGTCGACGTATTGAAGATATCCCCAACACTATCGCTAAAGCGTTCTATTTAGCAAAATCTGGGCGACCTGGGCCAGTTGTGATAGAACTACCTAAAGATATCCTCGTACCGCAAAACAAAGCACCTTTTCACATAAACACGGATATAAAACTTCGCTCATACAATCCAACAACTAAGGGACATTCTAAACAAATCAAAAAAGCAGTAAATGCGATTTGTAAAGCGAAGAAATTAGTGGTTTATTCTGGTGGTGGCATAGTCTTGGCAGATGCTTCAACCTTATTAACCCAGTTAGTTGAAATACTCAATGCACCGTGCACCAATACCTTAATGGGCTTAGGTGGAATTTCGGGTACACATGATAACTTTATCGGCATGCTCGGTATGCACGGCAGTGTTGCAGCCAACAAAGCCATGGCCAATGCTGATGTTATACTAGCGTTAGGAGCTCGTTTTGACGATCGTGTTACCAATAATGTCAAAAAGTTTTGTCCTGATGCCACCATTATTCATGTTGACGTTGATCCTACATCAATTTCTAAAACCATTAATGCCCATATCCCTGTTGTTGGTTTAGTAGATATCGTTATTAAACAATTACTAGATGAATTAACGCAACGAGAATTTAGTGTAGATAGCACAAGCAATGAACAATGGTGGCAAGAAATCAACCAGTGGAAAGCAAAAGCGGTAGGATATCAACAAGGTGACGGTAAAATAAAGCCTCAACGAGTTATTGAGAGCATGTATCGTATTACCAATGGTGAGGCGTACGTTTGTTCTGACGTTGGCCAGCATCAAATGTTCGCTGCACAATATTACCCATTTGCCAAACCTCGACAATGGATTAACTCTGGTGGACTAGGGACAATGGGCTTTGGCCTCCCCGCCGCCATGGGGGTTAAACTCGCTTATCCTGATAGCCATGTTATTTGTATTACCGGAGACGGCTCCATCCAAATGAATATTCAGGAGCTATCAACATGTTTACAATATAACCTCCCTGTGGTCATTATTTCATTAAACAATCGCTCATTGGGTATGGTTAGGCAATGGCAGGACATGATTTACGATGGTCGACATGCTTCATCTTACATGGAATCTTTGCCTGACTTTGTCAAACTTGCAGAAGCCTATGGTCATGTTGGCATCCAAATCAATCATTTAGAAGAGCTTGACGAAAAGCTAAGTCAAGCATTTAACATTAAAAATCGCCTAGTCTTTGTTGACGTTTTAGTTGATGAGTTAGAGCACGTTTACCCAATGCAAATTCGTCACGGAGCCGTTGATGATATGTGGATCAGTAAAGGAGAAAAAGCATAATGCGTCGTATATTAGCCATATTATTAGAAAACGAGCCAGGTTCGCTTTCTCGCATTGTCGGTCTTTTCTCTCAACGGGCGTTTAATATAGAAAGTTTAACGGTCGCACCGACAGAAGATGCCAGTATTTCAAGGATCACAATAACGACCATTGGTGATGATCGTGTCCTTGAGCAGATCGTAAAACAAGTCAATAAATTAATTGATGTTATTAAAATATCCGATATCACTGAACGTAAACACCTCGAGAGAGAAATTTTGCTCATTAAAGTATTAGCGATGAATGAAAAATCTCGAACAGAAGTAAAACGTATCGCCGACATTTTTAGAGGTGCGGTCGTTGATATTGGTAAACAAACCTACACCATTGAGTTAACAGGAGATGCTGATAAACTTAATGCCTTTATAGAAACCTTAGCTAACGAAACAGAAATTATTGAATCGGTTCGCTCTGGCACCGTCGGTATAGCGAGAGGTGAAAAAGCGCTGCGCGCATAAGGTTATTCTGTAACTAAAGCCAAGCCTACCGCTTAATGCCGATCAGTTAAGAAATATTTAATGATCCATTGACCGATCAACTGGTTAGTTTATAAAGGCTTCTGAATTTATTCAGGAGCCTTTTCTTTTGCAATTAACAACAGCACTTTCTCTTGC
>NZ_JBQRUM010000032.1:0-13006 GCF_053485795.1 Thalassotalea ganghwensis | reverse complement strand
CCAAGGATAAGTGCAGGACCTAGTCTACATTACCCTTTAAAAGTGGCATCCCTAAGGGGATTCGAACCCCTGTTACCGCCGTGAAAGGGCGGTGTCCTAGGCCTCTAGACGATAGGGACGCAGAATTTCTGTAAAAATTGAGCTAACTGCCCTCTTTTTACCTAACCGGTTACCCAGCTAGACGTCAAACAGTTTTAGTTTAGCACTAAGTGCTAACCAAGGATAAATGCAGGACCTAGTCTACATTACCCTTTAAAAGTGGCATCCCTAAGGGGATTCGAACCCCTGTTACCGCCGTGAAAGGGCGGTGTCCTAGGCCTCTAGACGATAGGGACGCAGAGTTTCTGTAAAAATTGAGCTAACTGCCCTCTTTTTACCTAACCGGTTACCCAGCTAGACGTCAAACAGTTTTAGTTTAGCACTAAGTGCTAACCAAGGATAAGTGCAGGACCTAGTCTACATTACCCTTTAAAAGTGGCATCCCTAAGGGGATTCGAACCCCTGTTACCGCCGTGAAAGGGCGGTGTCCTAGGCCTCTAGACGATAGGGACGCTGAAACTGGTTTAAGCCAATTGGCTTATGATTAAACGCTGTCGCCTTTAATCTAAATTCAGTGTCTTAATCACTACCCGAAGGTCATGGTGATTTGGTGGAGCTATGCGGGATCGAACCGCAGACCTCTTCGCTGCCAGCGAAGCGCTCTCCCAGCTGAGCTATAGCCCCTCTAAAAACTTAACGGCCTAGTGCTAAGTTTACTAACAAGTCATGAATAAACACTCGTTGAAAGCGAGGCGCATTCTAAGCAGCCACCCTGTAACTGTCAACTGTTAATTTGGAAATATTTCCTTTTTTTTGTCATATTTGCACTGAATGTTCAGATAACCGTCAACTTGGTTAATTTTTATATAATCATAGGGTTAATTACCCTACTCTGCTACTTTATCAGCACTATCTATCACCGAAACCAAAAACTCTGCATTAATAAACTTACTAGTCTGGACTAAATGTAAACAACTTGTACATAGATACTAAAAAATATGCTACCCTATAGCGCAATATATCTGTAAACTTGCAGATCTGTCATAAACCTATACAAAGAACACTCTCTATGCAGTTAGCTGGTAAAAAAGTGGTCGCCATAGGCGGCGGACATGGATTAGGTCGAGTACTGTCAACATTGTCTTTTCTTGGTAAGGATTTAACAGGTATTGTCACCACTACCGACAACGGTGGTTCAACTGGGCGCTTGAGAAAGCGCAGCAGCTCTATTGCATGGGGGGATTTGCGCAATTGCCTCACCCAGCTCGTCGATAAAGACTCAATAGGCAGCCAACTCTTTGATTTTCGTTTCGACGGTCGCGATGAACTTGGCGGACACAATTTAGGTAACCTCATTCTTTATGGTCTTGGTCAGATCCAATCACGCCCTCTTGATTCAATTAAATTAGTAAGAAGGCTGTTACGGGTTAAAACACCGGTATTACCGATGTCTGAAACCCCAACCGACCTGATGGCTTTTTATCCGAAAGGACGCTGTCGTGTCGGCGAATTATCCGTTGATGAAATGCCAATGATGCCTGAGCGTTTAATGTTAGCGCCATTAGTTAAAACATTACCTATTGCAATTGAAGCGATAGAATCAGCAGATTTAATTATTGTCGGCCCAGGAAGCTTTCTAACCAGTATTATTCCGCCGTTATTAATTCGTGACATTGTTAAAGCCATAAAACACAGCAAAGGACATTGTGTGTTTATCGACAATATCGTTGCTGAAAATAGTCCTGCGGGTCGGTTATCTTTGGATGAAAAACTACAATGGATTGCCAATAATATTCAAGGCTTACCTTTTGATTCGGTGATTTGTCATGGCAGCGAAACCACGAGTGAATTATTACCCGTGATTAACAGCGATCTCGCTAGTAGCAACGTAAAGCACTATCATGACAGAGAGAAACTGATCAAAGCATTAGAGCAATGCTTTGATCTTGAAGAAAAAATACCAACGCAGGAAGTGATCAACAGTTAGCGTTATGACTAACTACGATCGTCTTGACTAATGCGGCTAGCAACCGCACCCATTTGCCCTTTGTATTTCGCATCATCACGCTTGTTGTATGGGCGTAGTGCGCTTGCTGACATGGTTTCAAAGTTTAGCGCGGCAATTTTCATTTTAGGTCTTAACGCAAGTGGCAATTTACCACTGTTATAAAACTCTAACACAATTTGTCCCGACCAACCTGGATCAATTCGATGAGCAGTGACATGCACCATCAAGCCTAAACGCGCTAATGATGAACGCCCATCTAACCAACCGACGATATCGTCAGGTAACGTAACTGATTCATACGTTACCGCCAATGCTAACTCGCCAGGGTGTAAGAAAAAAGCTTCGCCATCAGGAATAACAATTTCATCACTCATCACTGAGTTCATTGCCTTATCAACTTGCTCTCTTGGTCCACTTAAATCAATATAAGGCGCCGTGTGATCTTGAAACACACGAAACTCATTGCCTAGTCGAATATCAACACTGACTCCTGAAATCATCGATGCATCAGGCATAGGGTTAATGGCGATTTTCCCTTGCGCTAACATGGCTTCGATATCTTTATCACACAATCTCATTTTCGTTCTTCTTTTAAGTTATCATTCGCCTTTATGGCATTTATTACTAGTCTATCGTTTTAATCATGATTTCTGAGCTAAACGGACTACGTTTATCAAACTGATAATATAATGTTGAAACAACATTTTCGGCTATTTTACGATATTGCTGGCCGATATCACCAGCGCTATTTTCGATCAATAATGATTGCCCCTGCTCACCACTTTGGCAGATTGCCATTTCTAGTGGTAATTGCCCTAACAATTTAACATCAAACTGTTTGGCAATTCGCTCACCGCCACCTTCACCAAACAAGTAGCTTTTTTCATGACAATGTTGGCATACGTGATAGCTCATATTTTCAATCACCCCGATCACTGGAACCTTAACTTTATTAAACATCGCAATGCCTTTTTGCGCGTCAATTAAGGCGATATCTTGCGGAGTGGTAACCACCACTGCCCCTGCCACCGGTACCTGTTGAGCGAGGGTTAACTGGATATCACCTGTACCTGGAGGCATATCGACGATTAAATAATCAAGCTCCCCCCACTGCGTTTCATTGAGTAACTGATTAAAGGCCCGGCTAGCCATCGGTCCTCGCCAAACGGTTGCATCATCGTTATCAGTTAAATAACCCATCGACATCGATTCGATGCCATGACTCTCCACTGGTAATAACATTTTCCCATCAACTGAATCGGGCTTTTGTTGCGCTTTACCCAGCATTTTAGGTATAGAAGGACCATAAATGTCCGCATCAAGTATGCCTACGGCAGCACCTTCCTCTTGTAACGCGAACGCTAAATTTACCGCGGTTGTTGATTTACCAACCCCCCCTTTACCAGAAGCGACAGCAATAATGTTGGTTACGCCGCTAATATCATGCGTTACGATTTTCTCACAGGCGAGAATGGGGTTTACCGAGGTTGATATGTTATGCGCTGCTAACAACGCTTGTGCGAAGCGATTTAACTCGCTAAAACATGGGAACGGTATTTGTAGCTTGATAGCAAATTCATTGTTTTCAAACGTTATCGCTAATAACTGACACACCGACGCGATACCCTTTGGAAATATCTCGCTTTGGTAATGGTTAAAAAACGTTTCGATAAGCTTTTTTTCGTTTTCTGGCGGCTTTTTACCGTTAAATAATTTTGAAAACATGTGAGAGCAGACATCTTAGTCTTTATTTAAGTATAAAAGACACATTTATTAATGAAAAGTAATGATAAATTCTGTACCATTCCCACCATAATTACCACCCTATTTTTAAGTAAGCGTTAGAGACGTATATGCAACCAGTAGAAAAACGTAAAATCTTAGTGACCTGTGCCCTACCTTATGCCAATGGTTCAATCCATTTAGGGCATTTATTGGAACATATTCAAACAGATATCTGGGTACGCTTTCAACGCATGCGTGGTCATGAAACTTATTTTGTTTGTGCCGATGATGCCCATGGCACGCCGATCATGCTTAAAGCGCAAGAACTTGGTATTACGCCAGAAGAAATGATCGCTGGTGTTCGTGAAGAGCACATGAAAGATTTTAACGACTTTTTTATTAGTTTTGATAACTACCACTCAACGCATAGTGAAGAAAACCAAGCACTAGCGAGTGAGATATATCAGCGCCTTCACGATGCAGGCCATATTAAAACACGCACTATTTCTCAGTTATACGATCCAGAAAAAGGTATGTTTTTACCAGACCGCTTTGTTAAAGGTACCTGCCCTAAATGTAAAAGTGAAGATGAAAACGGTGATAGTTGTGATAACTGTGGTGCTACTTATTCGCCAACTGAAGTGATTAATCCGCGTTCAGTCGTCTCTGGTGCGACGCCAGTATTACGAGATTCGGAGCATTACTTCTTCGACTTACCCGCGTTTGAAAACATGCTCAAAGAATGGACGCGCAGCGGTTCATTACAAGATGAGATGGCCAATAAATTAGCAGAATGGTTTGAGCAAGGTCTACAGCAGTGGGATATTTCTCGTGATGCACCCTATTTTGGTTTTGAAATTCCAAACGCACCAGGAAAGTTCTTCTATGTATGGTTGGACGCTCCTATTGGCTATATGGGTAGTTTTAAAAACCTTTGTGATAAAACCAATATCGACTTTGACACCTTTTGGCAAAAAGATTCAGATGCAGAAGTTTACCACTTTATCGGTAAAGACATTATCTACTTCCATAGTCTATTTTGGCCAGCGATGCTTGAAGGAGCTGGTTACCGAAAACCAACTTCAGTTTACGCACATGGCTTTGTCACGGTAAATGGCGCGAAAATGTCAAAATCAAAAGGCACCTTTATTAAAGGCCGTACCTATTTAGATCACTTAAATCCTGAATATTTGCGTTATTACTATGCCGCTAAACTAACCCACCGCATTGATGATTTGGACCTTAATCTTGAAGACTTCGCGCAACGCGTGAACTCTGACTTGGTTGGTAAAGTCGTCAATATTGCCTCCCGTTGCGCAAGCTTTATTACTAAGCGTTTTGATGGCATGTTATCGCGTGATATCGATAATCAATCGCTTGCTGATGAAGTAACCAGTGCAGGTGATAAAATTGCGCAATGCTATGAAGATAGAGATTTTGGTCGTGCGATGCGCGAGATCATGGCGCTCGCTGACAAAGTGAATGAATACATTGCCGTAAAAGAACCTTGGCAACTGGTTAAAGATGACAGTAAACAAAAAGAGGTTCACGATATCTGTTCTCTGGGCATTAATTTATTCCGAACATTAATGATTTACTTAAAGCCAGTATTACCAGAGTTGGCGAAAAGTACCGAAACCTTCCTCAATGACGAATTAACCTGGGAAGGCCATCGCCAGCTGTTAACTGATCACAAAATCAATAAATTTAAAGCAATGTTACAACGTGTAGATATGGACAAGGTTACTGCGATGGTAGATGCATCAAAAGAAAGCTTAGTTGCTGAAAAGCCAAAAGCCTCAGGCCCACTCGCTGACGATCCGATCAGTGAGGAAATTCAGTTTGACGATTTTGCTAAGATAGATTTAAGGGTTGCTAAAATTGTTAAAGCAGAACATGTCGAAAAAGCAGATAAACTGTTGCGTTTAGAGCTAGATTTAGGCGGTGAGACTCGTCAGGTATTTGCAGGGATAAAATCGGCTTATCAACCAGAAGATCTTGAAGGCAAATTAACAGTGATGGTAGCAAACCTAGCGCCACGTAAGATGCGTTTTGGCATGTCTGAAGGCATGGTGCTAGCTGCTGGCCCTGGTGGTAAAGATCTGTGGATATTAAATCCTGAAGAAGGTGCGCAACCTGGTATGCGCGTAAAATAATATAAACCCAACAAAGGCAATGATAATTCATTGCCTTTTTTAATGAATACGCCTAAATCATGGATAAAATTTTTTCTTGGACTGGTTCCGTTTTTGTGATGACAGCCTTATCGGGCTGCACTAGCAATATCGCTATTGATAGTAACCTTGATCCTAGTAACATCGAAGCATACTTTTCATTTCAACAAGTCAACGTAATTGAATCACTTGAGCAAATCTCTTCACCGTACAAAATACTAGGGGTTATTGAAGGTGAAGCGTGTCAACAAAAAGCGCATCATCAACTACCTTCTACCAGTGAAGCTCGAACTGACGCTCGACGAAAAGCGGCAAACATAGGCGCTAACGCCATTTACTTTTCATCGTGTACCTTGATAGAACACAACGAAGCCAACAAACACTGTGTCGCGACGCAAGTGTGTTATGGCCAAGCGATGTTTATCAAGCCTGTGCAATCACGTTAAACGGCTATTTTGATGAAAAGCGCTTATCAATTTGAAGCGATAGCCTATGTCGAATCCCCCTATAAGGAAAAATTCGCCATACCTAGGCAACCCGGCATTGTCAGTGCGGCACAGGGTAAAATCATTTTAAATGATCACCTTCGAAGTGCAGAAACCGTGCGAGGATTAAGCCAATTTAGTCATATTTGGGTGTTATTTGCTTTTCATGCCACACAAGAACAAGGTTGGAAGCCATTAGTTAGGCCTCCTCGCCTTGGTGGTAATAAGAAATTGGGGGTATTGGCGACTCGCTCTACGTTTAGGCCAAACCCAATTGGCATGTCGGTGGTTAAACTTGACCAAGTTATTGTTGACAAAAATCACGCAGAGTTAATTATTTCGGGGCTTGACTTACTTGACCAAACGCCTGTGCTCGACATTAAGCCTTATGTGCCTTATTCAGATATTATCAACGACGCTCAAGCTGGCTATGCGCAACACGCCCCCACTCAAGTATTTGATGTACAATTTAGTGATCAAGCGAATAATATGGTTTCAAAACATCATCATCGCTACCCCGAGCTAAAACTTTTAATCAGCCAAGTGTTGTCACAAGATCCAAGGCCTGCATATAGACACCAGCAAGTAGATGAAAAAATTTACGGTATCAGGCTTTATCATTTTAATATTCAATGGCAGCTTTTAACTGAAGGTGTTATTGAAGTAACGCAAATTGATGTGTTAACTAGGTACTGTTGACCATTGTTTATTTTAAACAACGATCAACAGACCCTAGAACAAGTTGAGAAGCCCAAATGACAGTTAAACCTTTAATAGAATTCCCACTTCTCGCCGCAATTTGGGGTGGTTCGTTTATATTTATGAAAATAGGCGGGCCAGAATTTGGGCCTTTTCTCTTTATGGCGCTGAGAACATTAATTGCTTGCCTGTTTTTATATGCTATTTTGATGATAAAGCGTCAACATCACCAGTTAAAAGGTTGTTGGCCAAGATTGTTTATCGGTGGAGCATTCAGTACTGCGATACCGTTTGTATTATTTGGCTGGGCAACCCTTTATTTAACCGCTGGCATTACCTCAGTCTTAAATGCGACTACACCAATGTTTGGTGCTATCGTCGCCTTTGTCTGGTTAAAAGACAAGTTACCGGTAACGGGGGTTATTGGCTTGATTATCGGGTTTATTGGCGTGTATTTTTTGGTGTTAGATAAAGTCATGGTTTCGCCCGAAACGGTGGTATTACCGACGTTAGCCGTTTTACTGGCCTCTCTTTGTTATGGTATTTCAGCAAACTATACCAAACGCTACTTGTCTGATTTAAAGCCGCTAACCTTAGCAACGGGTAGTCAAACCGCAGCGACCGCGCTGTTATTGCCTATTAGTCTATTCTTTTTACCTGATAGCTTACCAAGCATTTCAGCAATCAGTGCCTTGCTTGCACTCGGCATCGTTTGTACTGGCATAGCATACTTAATTTTCTTTCGGTTAATAAGCACTCTTGGGCCTGCTAAAACCATTTCAGTTACCTACCTTATTCCTGTATTTGGTCTTTTTTGGGGTGTCGTATTTTTAAATGAAATTATCACCCCGTGGATGATGGTGGGTTGTCTGTTAGTGCTTGGCGGTGTCGCCTTAACAACGGGGATTGTTAAAATGAAAAAAGCATCAACATTATCGTAAAGGATCTGCGATGTTGTCGATGCTTATTGAGGGTCCAGTAGTTTATTCTAAGGCTATTTTGGTTTGACAACCTTACCGCCTTTCATGACAAAGCTAACCTGTTGCAATGCTTTTATATTGGCAATTGGACTTTCTGACATAGCAATAATATCGGCTATTTTACCTTGCTCAATACTGCCAAGTTGATCTGACATACCAATAAGGTCTGCGGTGTTAACCGTCGCTGATTTTAGTATTTCTGTCGTGCTCATCCCAGTCTTAAACATTAACTCAGCTTCATAGGCATTATTGCCATGTTTTGAAACGCCACTGTCAGTACCATAGGCTATTTTAACCCCAGCTTTATGGGCGGCAGTAAAATTAATAATGACATCTCGCCCAACTCGTATCGCTTTATCTCTAATTGCCGGCGACATAAAGTTGGTTGTTTTGGCCAAACCAACAACCGTGTCACCCGCCATTAACGTCGGAACTAAATAAGCGCCTGATTGCTTGAACAGTTTAAAGCTTTCTTGGTTTGCATAGCTGCCATGTTCAATACTATCAACACCAGCACGTAACGCTGCGTTTATGCCCGCTGCCGCATGGGCATGACTGGCTACCTTTCGTCCTAAACTATGGGCAGTTTCAACCACTTCTCGTAATTCATCGTCTGCCATCTGTTGACCTGTCCCGGTATTAGTATCTGATAACACACCGCCAGTAGAGGTAATCTTTATGACGTCGGCACCGTACTTAATTGCATGTCGAGTGGCACGACGACAATCGTAAGGGCCATCACATATTGTTTTTGGTGTTTTTAATTCCAAGATGTCTGGGCTCATGCCATCGACATCACCATGACCGCCGGTAACCGCAACACTGCTGCCCGCCGCAATAACACGAGGACCATCAATTAACCCCTTGGCAACCCCATCTCTTAACGCAAAGCTTTCTTTAGCGAGAGAGCCTAAATCTCTTACCGTCGTAAATCCTGCTTGTAATGTTTTTTCTGCATTATGGATACTCTTTACCAGTTTATCGGCATCAGACTCCCTCAACGCTTGTTTATCGTTATCTGGGCCCAATTCACCTTGCAGGTGGACATGCATGTCCATAAGCCCTGCCATAACGAACTGTTTTGATAAATCAATGATCTTAGCCCCTTTAGGGGATACAAAGCCTGATTTTACCTCGGTAATTTTACCATTATCGATAACAATAGACTGATTATTGAGCACTGGCTGACCAGCAACTGCTAACAATTTGCCTGCATGGATCACACTAACTTCTGCTACCGTTGGGAACGCAGTGAGTGCTGAGATAGTCAAAACCGCTTTAGATAATCGTTTAAAATATGTCATTGTCTCTTCCGATAAGATTGTTATGGTGTCTTTACCATAGCAAGCAATTAGTTAGCTTAATAGCGTGATAGTAAAAATTATTTTATTGCGGTTAAAAAGCTAACACGAGCATAAGTTAGCAGGTAGAGCGTTTATAGACAGCTTTTTGAGAAGGAAATTGAAAGGAGCTAAAGAGAACTGCCAACACTCGCATGCTGGCAGTAGTAGAAACTTTTAGTGCTGATGACCACCAACGCCATGAGCATGGCCGTGTTCTATTTCTTCTTCAGTTGCTTCTCTTACATCGACAACGTCTAAATCAAAGGTCAACACTTTACCAGCTAGCGGTGGGTTAATATCAACAGTCGCCATAAAGCGACCGACTTTTAACACCGTTACCTGACGTTGCCCCTGCTCAGTATTAACTAATGCCGTCATGCCTGGCTTCCACTTACTGGCACCAACAAGATGTTTTACCGGTACACGTTGCTCAGCGTCATCTAAACGTTCACCGTAAGCTTCTTCTGGCTGCAATGTCACCGAAAATTTATCACCCGCTTCTTTATCAGCTAACGCGTTTTCAACACCTACCAACATGTTCTTGTGTCCATGAAGATAAGCCAAAGGATCACCTTGGTATGAATTTTCGATTTCTTCGCCAGCTTCGTTTTTTAACGTATAGTGAAACTGAACAACAGTATTTTGCGTAATTTTCATTATTTTTTATCTAGTATTTAAAATTTTCGCCAAGTCTAGCAAACAAGCGTGAACCTCGAAAAGCACTTTATGCCCAAAGCAGCAAAATAATGACACTGGCAAGCACCAACGCCATCCCGACATATTCTTTTAGTGATATTTTTTCTTTAAATAAACGGTAAGTTAGCATTAAGGTGATAAAAAATTCAATTTGTCCTAATGCTTTCACATAAGCAGCATTTTGGTAACTAGCACCAGTAAACCAACCGATAGAGCCAATTACACTGGTTATGCCAACAAATAAACATAATCGCCAGTTAACTAGCATTGCCTTAAATTGCTGACGGTTACTAAAAGCTAGATAAGAAATTGATAGTGTACATTGCATTGAAATCATAAATACGAGGGTTACAGCTGCGCTAACCATTAAATCAGTGTCTAGCGCTAAACTTGATTCGCGGATCAGTAGCGTCGTGATTGCTAGCCCTAAGCCCGAAGCCAAACCAAAACCAGCACCAGGGTTTCTAAATAAATCAGCAACGGTAAACCTAACTTTAGTCAGTAATATCACACCGACAACGCCAATGATCACTGATATCCAACCTAAATAGCTTAATGAAGAAGCAAAAACGAGTGTCCCAACGATAGCAACCCAAATGGCTTCGGTTTTTGATAAACTCGTTGCGACAGCAAAATTTCGGTATCGAAAAGCAATAACTAAACAAACCGTACCAACAATTTGCATAACACTGGCAATTAGCGCATAGCGAATAAACTGATCGTTGAGCACAGGCAAAGACTGCTGGCGATAATCTAATAGCCATACTAAATAGGCAATAGCAAACGGCAAGGCAAAAATATAACGAACGCCGGTTGTCGCCATTGCGCTTAGTTGACCCGATAATTGTTTTTGACCAGCAGTTCTCACTGCTTGCATCACTGCCGCTAATAGCGTAAATGCAACCCATGTTTCCACGTTAATGCCTTATTAGGGAGTAAGTGATATAAGACTAGAGAGTGACTTGCCAATAACCGACATCTTGCCACTGGTCGAATTTAAGCCCGACTTCGTTAAAATGAGCGACTTTTATCATGCCAAACTTTTCATGTAATTTAACACTTGCCTCATTAGGAAGCGTAATGCCAGCAATAGCGACGTGTATTCCCTTAACTTTTAATTCATTAAAGAGCGTCTGATACAATAAACTACCAATACCTCTGCCTTGAAATTGACGATTTAAATACACGGTAACTTCGACAGAGTATCGATAAGAAAAACGTTCACGCCATTTTGTCGCGTAGGCATAACCTAGCGTTTCACCCTGTTTATTTTTTGCGACTACCCATATTAAACCTGACGCATTAACCTTGTTTATCCGATTAACTATCTCACGAGCATCGATTGGCGTTTCTTCAAATGTAACTACCGTATGTTCAATATAGTGGTTATAAATTTCTGCGATATCTTTTGCATCACTTTCTGTTGCTAATACTATGGTAATCTCATCATCGCTTCTGCTAAACACAACGCCTACCTTTGTTAGTTATTTCCTAATTACCTTCGTATTTAATTTAACATGCTGCTAAAATAAATGCTTATTTATAATAACTATTTTCAGCATGGATTTTAGCAATGAAAAAAACACCTTTATTAACCTCATTACTGCTAATGAGTTCATTTTCAACATTCGCAGCACAAGATAATATCCCCTCCGCGAGTGATTTAGTTGGCAAACATTATTTAGGCATTCATGGGTTTCATATGAATACTGATGATGACCGTCGATTAAACGAACTAACAGGTTCAGAACTCGACGCTGCAAAAGGCTGGGGTGGACAGATTGGTTATCGTGCAACAGAATCTGTAGAGCTTCGCCTAAGTTATTCTGACATTAGCTTCGATATGAAAGATAACTATCTTTTTGCTGACAGCAGCGGGAATAGTGTAGCTGTAGATGCTTTGTATTTTCCAACACAAAAAAGTTTCTATTATCTAGCGGGTGTTGAAAAACTAAAATTAAATGATAATGCCTTATCGTTAGATTTAGGGGCAGGCTATCGCCACTATTTTAATGAAAAGTTTGCCATTTACCTTGAAGGTAAAGGACATAAACGTTTCAAAAACAGTGATTTCGATATGTCAGGACAAATTGGTATCATTTATTATTTCGGCGACATTAGTACCAATAAAGTCAAAGCAGCGCCTACTCCACCAGCAAAAGCAACAAAACCACAAAAGCCAGTTCAAAAAGCTCCTGAAGCTAAAGCAAGCAAAGCAAAAGATTCTGATCAGGATGGCATTATCAATAGCAATGACATTTGTCCGAATACGCCAGCAAGCGATAAAGTAGATGACAAAGGCTGTACCGTATTTACCAAAGAAAACTCAACGATGACCTTGCTAGTTAATTTTGACAACAATAAAGCCATTGTTAAGCCCGAATATTATGGTGATATCGCCAAAGCTGCCAGCTTTATGAAACGCTATCCCCATGTGACATTAACAATTGAAGGTCATACATCAAGTGTTGGTTCAGCCAGCTACAACAAAACCTTGTCACAAAAACGTGCTGATGCAATAGTGGCTATTTTAGTAGACGAGTTTAATGTTGATCGTAATAGATTAAAAGCTGTTGGCTATGGCGAAGAGCGTTTATTAGATAGCGCCGACAACGAGCAAGCTCATCGTTCTAATCGCAGAATTCAAGCAACAGTCACGGTGACTAAGAAAGTTGCCGTAAAAAAATAAGTAATTGTGATCGGTCTTCTAAATGCCAAAAAGCCAGCTAGTCGCTTAATGCCGATCAGTTAAGAAATATTTAATGATCCATTGACCGATCAACTGGTTAGTTTATAAAGGCTTCTGAATTTATTCAGGAGCCTTTTCTTTTGCAATTAACAACAGCACTTTCTCTTG
>NZ_JBQRUM010000031.1:0-17291 GCF_053485795.1 Thalassotalea ganghwensis | reverse complement strand
TATTAATGCCACAGCTTCTTGTTTAAATTCTGCTGTGTAACTTCTGTTTGTTCTTTTTGTCATTTAACACCTCAATATTTGGATTATATTCCATTATCAAAGTGTCCTGTTTGATTATTGCAGATCAGTTCGACCTTTTGTCAAGTTAACCCGAGATCGGTCAATTAGCTCTTGATACTGTAATAGAATAACTAAAATTTGCACCTCACCAAAAAAAGATTGCTGCTCAGCAGTCACAATACGCGTTTTAGATTCGCTAAACGATCAGGGTAATACGGTACAGTCATTGTTAGAAATGGGCGCTACTTTAATGCGCTTTCCCATTGTGATGCCCAATGACGCAGCGGATCTAAAGTTGTCATTAACGATTGACCAAGCGGTGTTAACTGATAACCGCTTTCGCTAGTGGTTAGTAGTTTCGCATCACTCAATTGCTTAATTCTCGTGTTCAGGACAGATGGTGACATGTCATCACACTTGTTTTGAAGCGCCCTAAAACTCATGGCTTCATGGCTAAGTTCCCATAAAATTCTCATATTCCACTTCCGACCCAGTAAATCGAAAACTGCCATAATGGCAACGCCTGATGTCGAGCCTCGAACGGTTTTATTTGGTAAGGGTGTTTTCATTTTTTAATTGCGCTACTAAAAAAGTAGCGGTATGATTGCTACGAATTTAGTAGCAATCATACTTCCCAGTAACGTTAAAAGCGAGAAAAATATGTTTTTAGTTAATATGACCTTTGTCGACGTCGACAAAATTACCCCGGAGTTAACCAATGCGCACAGAGATTACTTGGCCAAACAATATCAACAAAACAAACTGATGTTTGGCGGTCGTAAAGTACCGAGAACCGGCGGAATTTTGATTTCTCAACATGAAAGTCGACACGCTTTAGAGCACGTTTTACAAGCAGACCCTTTTGTTAACAGCGGAGCGGTGAACTATACGATCACCGAGTTTGTGCCTGTTATGGCGTCAGAGCAATATCAATCACTCATTGTTTAACACTGCAACGCTATTTTCCGCAGAGTGGACATTGCCCTTGCTTAACACCTTTTTTAAGCAAGGTGATGTTTCGCTCTAGTTCTTCTGGCGAAAGTTCAAGCTTATTAGCTAGCTCTTCAAGTAACTTATACTCTTCGTCATCAATGTAACCATCGGCTAATGCATGCTCAATATGTAATGTTAAGCTTCTTTTTCGCTCTCTTAATTCTTCACCAAAGCGCGCAGCTAACATACCAGCCGGCAATGCAACTAGGCCTACGCCAATTAACATAATAAAGGTTGCTACTACTTTACCAGCAGTGGTTACCGGGGTTACATCGCCATAGCCAACGGTGGTCATCGTCACCACAGCCCACCATAATGAATGTAAGATACTGCCAAATACTTCAGGTTGCTTTTGACTTTCAAGGGTATACATTAAACTTGCTGCAATGATAATCAGGAACAGCATTACCATCATCGCCGCTGCAATACTTTTTAGCTCTTTGTTGATCACCGTTAAAAATATATTAAAGCCCTTAAAATAGTGCCCGAGTTTCATTAGCCGCAGCACCCGTAAGAGTCTCAAATAACGCAAATCTACGGTAATAAAGAGTGAAATGAAAAATGGCAATATTGCCAGTAAATCAATTAATGCAATTGGACTCATCGCATAGCTCATTCGCGCTTTAAATGGAGAACAGTCCTTATAAGCGTCCATTTCAACACAGCACCACAGACGAACGAGATATTCAGTGGTAAAAATCAATACGGAGATAAATTCAAAGGTGTGGAAATAAACGGCGTATGACTTACCGATACTCGGCTCTGATTCAATAATAACGGCGGCAACGTTTACGATGATTAAAATAATTAACGCCATGTTTAGTAAGTGAGAAATGCGATTATTTGGATCGCTATTTTCAATTAAATTAAATACTCGATGGCGAAGTGAACCTGCAGCGTTTGCAGAGTTTTCCAGATTCATCTTGTCGTTACCTATTTGGTCGTTATTCGTGCACTTATTAAATACTAGTATATTATCAATAGAATAGATTGAATTAGTTTGTTTATTTACTGACGTCGTGAATGGGAAAAAATATGGATACAACGCCGTTTATCATTGGCATTACTGGACATAGAGATTTAGACGAAAGTGCAACTAAAAAGATTTACCAAACGCTAAAGAGCTTTTTATCGGGTATTAAAACGCATCTACAACACACGCCTATTATTATCTTAAGCGGTATGGCCGATGGCGCGGATCGTATCATTGTTAAGGTTGCATTAGAGCTTGATTTAAATGTGAAAGCACTAATGCCGATGCCTGAATCAGACTATTCGCAAGATTTTTCGGATGAGTCTTATCAAGAATTTCGTCAGTTATGTCAGCATGAAAATGTCTCTGTTGATGTTGTTGAACAAATTCATTCATTGGGCTCTGATAAGTTTTTAAGCGGTAAGGAGAGAGATAATCAATATTGGGTGCTCGGTCAGTATTTGATTAATCATGTTAATCTACTTGTCGCGGTGTGGGACGGGCAGAATACAGGCTTTACCGGTGGAACATCTGATGTGCTGCTTGATTACTTGGAAGCAAAACCTCGTCGAAAGCAAGATAGAGTCAATAATAAGGCGCATCAAATTAAAATTGTCGCCGATAACCAGCAACAGCCTTTGGTTTCTCGCTTTGTCTATTGGCTAAAAGTTGAAAAATCTGACCATGGTCATATCGTGCCAGGTGACGTAGACACCAGTTTTCTTGCCGGAAAAGAGAGTAAATATACGTTTCAACGGTTTGATCAATTACCGCAATGTTTGTTAGCAGATATTGACCATATTGATGAATATAACGCTAAGGTCATACAGTTATTAGCAGAGCAGCAAATTAGTACCGACTATAGTTTACTAAATAACTATGATCTAAAGAGAGCGCCTATACCACCTGATTTATTACGTCGACTTGATGAGGAGTTCTTAAAGGCTGACGCTGTTGCCGTTCATAACCAAAAATATTCAGATAGTCAGTTTGCTGTATTTAGCTCGATGGCGGCTTTGATGGGGGTGCTTTTTTTGGTTTATGCAAAAATCGTCGCCAGTAAGTTGTTGTTGATAGGGTATTTATTACTCTTTTTTATCGGCTGGCGATATTATAAACATGCAGAAAAAGCGAATCGCTTTACCAAGCATTTAACCGCTCGTGCGCTTGCTGAAACCCTCAGAACTCAGTTTTATTTAACCTTGATTGGTCGTGGCAGTAATACCAAACCAACTCACCTGATCACGCACAGCGGGGTAGGTCAGTTCAAAGGTTTTAATTGGATCAAGCAGGTGATACTCGCTAATGTTCCGATTTATTTGGATCATCAACAAAGCAAACATTATTGCCAATACAATATCGATTTTGTTTGCGAGTATTGGATCGCTGATCAGGCTAAGTATTTTAATAACAAAACCAAAATGTTAGCCAAACATCACCATAAACTAGAAAAAATTAAGTCATGGTTGTTTATTGGTTCTGCGATGATGGCGCTGGCGTTAGTATTATTCAAGTATCAGTTAATGGCGGTAGTCATCTATCAGGATGTCAATGCCAAAGTGTTAACAGTTTTGCTGATGGGCTTACTACCTTTTCTTTTGGGAATATGGGAAATTTACCAAAACAAAATGGCGATAAAAGAGTTACTGTGGCAGTATCAAAATCAACGCTCACTGTTTGATAATGCCTTAGAGCATATCAAACATGCCAAAGACATCGAGCATAAGTATATGGTTATTCAAGAGTTGGCAGATCGCGCCTTATTGGAAAACTATATCTGGATAATTCACCGTTACCATCGCGAGCATGAACCACCGACAGCAGGTTAAAAAATGTGATGTTGGGTAGAACAGGATAAAGTTTATAGTGATTTTTAATTAAATTTTTTTACCAGAGTATTATTTTTGTTGGCAGCATAATAAGATAGCGCTTCTTTACCTGATCGGGCTCTCGAACTACATGGATATTGAAATCGTTTTAGCGGATTACCTTAGCGCACAACATCAAAAAGATGTTCCTTTTTTACTTAATAGTTATGCAACTGATCCTATGGGTGGTGGAGAACCGCTTAGCGATGAAGTGATCAACAGCCTTGCCAAAGAATTGGCTAAATTACCTCATGCTTTTAGCATTATTGCTTATGTTGACGGCAAGCCGGCTGGATTAGTTAATTGCTTTGAAGGTTTTTCTACTTTTGTCTGTAAGCCGCTCGTTAATATTCACGATGTGGTTGTTCTTAGTGAATACCGTGGTTTAGGGTTAAGTCAGAAAATGCTTAGTAAAGTTGAAGATATCGCTAAACAAAAAGGCTGTTGTAAGATCACTCTTGAAGTATTGAGTAATAATGATGTTGCAAAATCGGCTTACCAAAAATTTGGCTTTGCTGGGTATGAATTAGATCCAGAAGCTGGCCAGGCACTGTTTTGGCAGAAAAAGCTCTATTAAGAGCAGGTAAGTATATAGATGCTGAAAACGAATTAATGATGAAAGGCAGTGCTATTGATTCGTTTTTATTATCGTCAAACCAGCTTGTTTACCTTGAAGTTTATTAACCTCAACGGTATGTTGAGGTAAACGAATAGCCAATAACCATTATTATGCTAAAAATACTTACCTCCTTTTTTATCGTTTTTATAGTCGCAGCATGTGCTAATTCAGTAAGCGTTAACACAAGTAAAAGCGATCTTAATGATTTAATAAAAAATTATCAGCATTATCTTGATAATGATAACCCAACATCAGCAGAAAATTCGGCGACTGATTTACCTAATTTATCTCCTGAAGCACTTGCAAAGCATCATCAAGCATTAACATCTTTTCATCAGCAACTGACACAATTAGACCTAAGCGATCTAAATGAACAGGACAAAATTAACGTTGCGGTTTTAAATTACGTTTTGCAAAACCAAATTGATGAATATCGATTTAAAGCTCACTATATGCCATTAACAGCTGAGTCAGGCTTTCACGTTAGTGTCGGCAGAATGTTTTCCAATGCCAACCTTAAAACAGAGCAAGACTATCTTGATTACATTGTGAGATTAAGCAAAGTACCTGAGTACTTTAAGCAACAAATGTACTGGATGGATAAGGGCATTGAAATTGGGCTCACGCAGCCTAAAGCTGTGTTAGTAGGCTATGAAGACTCAATTGCTGCATTTATCAAAAATGATGTTAAACAAACCGTATTTTACCAACCATTTAATGAAATGCCTGAGCATTTGGGTGACGAAAAAATTGCTGCCTTACAACAAAAAGCACAGCAAGCAATAAAACAATACATCATCGCTAGTTATCAGCAATATTACGATTATATGGTTAATGATTATAAGGAGAATGCGAGAGATAACTTGGCTGCTACTTTATTGCCAAACGGAGAGGCGTTTTATCAAAATCGTATTGAGCATTACACCACGTTAAAATTAACGGCTGAACAAATTCATGAAATTGGCTTAAAAGAAGTAGCGAGAATTCGCGCTGAAATGAATGAAATTATTAAAGAGGTTGATTTTGATGGCAGCTTTAAAGCGTTTGTTTCCTTCTTGCGAACGTCTCCACAGTTCTACGCAAAAACGCCACAAGAGCTGTTAAAAGAAGCGTCATATATCGCCAAAAAAATGGACGCACAACTACCTAAGCTTTTTAAGACACTTCCTAGAACTCCTTATGGAGTAGAGGCTGTGCCAGCCAATATTGCGCCTAAATATACGACAGGTCGTTATGTCTGGCCTTCGAGAGATGATCAACCCGGTTTGTATTGGGTCAACACCTATCAACTGGATAGACGCCCGCTCTATGTATTAGAAGCATTAACCTTGCATGAAGCGGTACCTGGTCATCATTTGCAAAACTCTCTGAACCGAGAGATGCAAGGAGTACCCAAGTTTCGAAACCAAACCTATATTTCGGCATTTGGGGAAGGTTGGGGCTTATATGCAGAATACCTCGGTAAAGAAGTGGGTTTTTATCAAGATCCATACAGCAACTTTGGCCGCTTAACTTACGAAATGTGGCGAGCCTGCCGATTGGTTATTGATACGGGCATTCATGCGATGGGATGGAGTCGACAACAAGCAATTGACTATTTAGCCGATAATACCGCGCTATCATTGCATAATGTTACCACTGAAGTTGACCGCTATATTTCATGGCCTGCACAAGCACTCTCATATAAGCTTGGTGAAATCAAAATAAAACAATTACGTCGTACCGCTGAGCAGACATTAGGCACACAATTTGACTTACGAG
Organism: Thalassotalea ganghwensis; assembly: GCF_053485795.1. Taxonomy (NCBI): domain Bacteria; kingdom Pseudomonadati; phylum Pseudomonadota; class Gammaproteobacteria; order Alteromonadales; family Colwelliaceae; genus Thalassotalea; species Thalassotalea ganghwensis. Next base: position 11,017 of record NZ_JBQRUM010000031.1, on the reverse strand, counting down.
AATTTCATGATCAAATATTAAAAAATGGCGCTATTCCGTTATCTGAGCTTGAGAATGTTATAGCGCAATATTTACTTAACGCACAAAATAACAACACGCCCTAAAGTTTTAACAAGAGGGTAACCTGTTAAGTTAGGGTTACCCGATCGCCTTATAGGCACAATATTTGTGAAATGAAGAGAAAGTATAAAGAATATCAAGTGAGCTTTAACATATGCTAGTTATCAACACGCTCTAGTTATCTTTGTACAATATGAGGTAAACTAGATTAAATTTTATATTACACCCATATAGACATGACAATTTTCTTTTCGTCAAAAAACATTCCAGAACTTAGCGAATTATCATTTCAAGAGCGCCAAGAGAAAGTTATTCAAGCGCAGCAGAAATTTTCGGTACCAGAAAAGTTAATCCTTAATCTACTCAAACTTGGTATGTTGATACCGCCATTTCTATTTTTAGCAAGGCAAGAGTGGGCCTATTTTTCAATCGCCGCGTTAATTTCAGTGTTAGTGAAAATGTGGGTATATATTCCAGTGCAATTGGCATTTTGTCGTAAATACCTATCTCGCTAGATAGTGTGCTAGGGTTTGCTTCTCTTTGTTTTTTCTGCAATAGGCTATTTTAACCGCGCTAGTGATGATGTGAATCTCGGTATTGTTTTGGTGACATACCGATTGTCTTTTTAAATAGCCGAGAAAAGTAATATGGATCGGCGTAGCCAAGAGATTCTGCTATTTCTTTAATTGATATCGTTTGCTTATCGAGCAAACCACAAGCATGCTGCATTTTCATATTAATAAAGTGTTGGATCGGCGCGGTATCGGTGACTTCTTTAAACTTCTTGGCAAAGTGAAATTTTGAAAGCTGTGCGTAATGTGCAAGGGTGTCCAAATTGAGCTCTTGGTGTAGGTTGTTTCGCATCAATTTTTCAATGGCTTCTACATCAAATGTTGAGTGCTCCGAATTTGCACTGGTTCTTAGTTGCAAAGCTAAGAAACTCAGTGCTTGTTGCAGTACATGTACCGCATGAATCACATTGGTTGCAGTATAGCCACGACTGCCTAGTTCAAGCAGTGAATCGAAATCGCTAACAATATTCGACAATATGCCAACATGAGCGTAGCCATCTTCCATTTTCATTAGTAAGCGCTCGGCAAAATCTTTAGCAAGCCTACCGGTAAAGTTTATCCAAAATAGTTGGCATTTCGTTTTATTGTTCGAATGAAACACAAACTGGTGATTGGGCGGTATCAACACAAGATCGCCCCGATTGAGTTCTCGTTTACGGCCATTGTGGTCTACACTTCCATTGCCTGATAAACAATAGAGCAAACTATGGTGATGCTCTTGGTTTTTTTGTGAACTTAGTTGAGATGCAGCATAAGACTTGCCAAGAGATATTGGATAAAGCCCTTGTGTTAAAGGGTGGTCTTTAAGTTTGTTAAGTAAAAATAAGGGAATAATTAACCTGATATCTTCAGACATAGGAACAGGTACATCGGTAACGATATTGCTGCTATTAGTTTTGTTCATTTATAAGGATAAATCCTATCGATGATAAATAACAATATAGTCCATCAATATCGCAAGAAAATCAATTTTATTGAGTGGTTGAGTGTGTTTTAATGCCATGCATAATCAAAACAAATAGCAAGACCACACTAAAAACGTCGAATATCGTGGTTGAACCTTAAAAGAGTGTGAACAATGACGACACAAAGATACCAGCTTAAGAATAAGATCAGAATCGTAACTGCAGCTTCATTATTTGACGGCCATGATGCAGCCATTAATATTATGCGCCGAATTTTACAATCAAGTGGTGCGGAAGTTATCCATTTAGGCCACGACCGCAGTGTTGAAGAAGTGGTTAATACCGCGATCCAAGAAGATGCCAATGCCATTGCAATGACCTCTTATCAAGGTGGACATAACGAGTATTTTAAATACATGTATGATCTGCTTAAAGAGCGAGGTTGTGAGCACATTCGCATTGTTGGTGGTGGTGGTGGCGTTATTCTGCCTGAAGAAATCAAAATGTTGCATGAATACGGTATTACCCGTATTTATTCTCCAGACGACGGTCGAGAACTTGGCTTACAAGGTATGATCGATGACATGTTGGAGCGTTGCGACTTTAAAACCGGCACAAATGTAAAAAAAGATGACGTTGCTAACCTACAGAAAAACGATAAGCAATCAATAGCGCGTTTAATTTCTGCTGCGGAAAATGCGCCAGAAGAAAATAAAGCCGCATTAGATAAAATTAAGAAGATTGCGGCAACTAGCAATACGCCAGTGTTGGGCATTACCGGTACCGGTGGTGCGGGAAAATCGTCACTTGTAGACGAATTAATTCGCCGCTTTTTAATGGCTTCAGATGATAAGACCATCGCTATCGTTTCAGTTGATCCTTCAAAACGTAAAACTGGCGGTGCGTTACTTGGTGACCGGATCCGTATGAATGCCGTTAATAATGACCGTGTTTATATGCGTTCTTTAGCAACGCGTCAGTCTAACTTAGCCTTGTCGGTTTATGTTAACGACACACTAAATATATTAAAGGCAACCAACTACGACTTAATTATTTTAGAGACATCAGGTATTGGTCAATCAGATACTGAGATTGAAGAACATTCTGATGTATCACTATACGTCATGACGCCAGAGTATGGCGCTGCAACACAGCTAGAAAAAATCGATATGCTGGATTTTGCAGATATTATTGCCGTTAATAAGTTTGATAAACGTGGCGCAGAAGATGCGTTACGCGATGTGAAAAAACAGTACAAACGTAACCGCGGATTATTTGAAGCAGGTGATGACCAAGTGCCTGTTTACGGCACAATTGCATCGCAATTTAATGACAGAGGCATGACTGAGTTATACAATGCGGTTATCGAACAATTAAATGGTAAAACTGATAAAGCGATTGCTCAACCATTAACCATTGAAGGTACGCAGGCTGAAAAAGCGAGTGTTATACCAGGAAAACGAACTCGTTATTTATCAGAAATCTCTGAAAATAACCGTAGTTACGATGAGTGGGTTGAGCAACAATCACAAGTGGCGCAAAAGCTTTATGGTATTCAGCAAGCGATTGAAGCGGCACAATCTAGTGGTGAAACTTCTGGCAATGAACTGGCACAGAACTTAACTAAATTATTTGATCAGGTTGCATTAGATTTAGATCCAAAGAACAAACTGATTATTGAACAATGGGCAGAGAAAGTTGAAAAATACAAAAATCCGTTGTTTAAATTTAAAGTTCGTGACAGAGAGCTGTCAATAGAAACTCATACTAAGTCACTTTCTCAACTAGATATTCCTAAAGTATGTTTACCTAAGTATCAAGGGTGGGGCGATATTTTAAAATGGAGTTTACAAGAAAACGTTCCGGGTGAATTTCCATACACCGCTGGTTTGTTCCCATTTAAACGTGAAGGTGAAGACCCAACGCGTATGTTTGCTGGTGAAGGTGGCCCAGAGCGTACAAATAGACGTTTTCATTATGTCTCGAAAGGTATGCCAGCTAAACGTTTATCAACAGCTTTTGATTCAGTAACGCTTTACGGTAATGATCCTCATGTTCGTCCAGACATTTACGGTAAAATCGGTAATGCCGGTGTTTCGATTTGTTGTTTAGACGATGCGAAGAAACTTTATTCTGGTTTTAATCTCGCCCATCCAGCAACGTCGGTATCGATGACGATTAATGGGCCTGCACCGATGCTACTGGGTTTTTTCTTAAATGCCGCTATTGATCAACAATGTGAAATTTACATTAAAGAAAACGGCTTAGAAAAGGAAGTCGACGATAAAATTAACGCCATTTATAAAGCAAAAGGATGCCCAAGACCGCAGTATCAAGGTGAATTACCAGAAGGTAATGATGGTTTAGGCTTGATGCTATTGGGCGTAACGGGCGATCAGGTGTTACCTGCGGATGTTTATCAAGAGATAAAAGCAAGAACATTAACTCAAGTTCGAGGCACAGTGCAGGCTGATATTTTAAAAGAAGATCAGGCACAAAATACCTGCATATTCTCTACCGAATTTGCGCTTCGTTTGATGGGGGACGTCCAAGAATACTTTATTGAAAAAGGTGTTCGTAATTTCTACTCAGTTTCTATTTCCGGATACCACATTGCTGAAGCAGGTGCTAACCCAATAACGCAACTAGCGTTGACGCTAGCAAATGGCTTTACCTTTGTTGAGTACTATTTAAGCCGTGGTATGGACATTAATGAATTTGGTCCTAATTTATCATTCTTCTTCTCAAACGGTATTGATCCTGAGTATGCGGTGATTGGCCGCGTTGCTCGTCGTATTTGGTCAAAAGCAATGAAGAATAAATACGGAGCGAATGCACGTGCGCAAATGTTGAAGTATCACATTCAAACCTCAGGCCGTTCATTACATGCTCAAGAAATCGACTTTAATGATATTCGTACAACATTGCAGGCACTTTACGCAATTTATGATAACTGTAATTCGTTGCACACCAACGCCTATGACGAAGCGATCACAACGCCAACAGAAGATAGTGTTCGTCGTGCCATGGCAATTCAGTTGATTATTAACCGTGAATTAGGTTTAGCGAAAAACGAAAACCCTATTCAAGGTTCATTTATTATCGAAGAACTAACTGATTTAGTCGAAGAAGCGGTGTTAACGGAGTTTGATCGAATTACGGAACGTGGTGGCGTTTTAGGTGCAATGGAAACCATGTACCAGCGCAGTAAGATACAAGAAGAAAGCTTGTATTATGAAAACTTAAAACATACCGGTGAGTATCCAATTATTGGTGTAAATACCTTCTTGAGTTCAAAAGGTTCACCAACGGTGATCCCATCAGAAGTTATTCGAGCAACAGAAGAAGAGAAAAACTATCAAATAGATATGCTTGCCAACCTGCATAAAGCGAATGCAGTTCAAGTAAACGAACAACTTAAGCAACTTCAAGAAGCTGCGATAAGGCATGAGAACATTTTTGAGCTAATGATGGATGCTTGTAAAGTGTGTTCATTAGGGCAAATCGTAAATGCCTTGTTCGAAGTCGGTGGTCAGTACCGCCGTAATATGTAGTCAGCATAGCAGTGAACGTCAATTTCGTTCACTGCTTATTCTTCTAATATCAAGTTAGCAATATTCATCGATAGAAAAGAGATAACTCATGAGTCAATACCAAGCCCCGTTAAAAGACATGCAATTTCTACTTCACGACGTATTTGAGGCCGAGTCATTATGGCAAAGCATGCCAAAATTAGCAGAATTGATCGATAAAGAGACGGCAAATGCGATTTTAGAAGAAGGTGCAAAACTGATGTCTCAATCGGTAGCACCGCTAAATCGTGATAGTGACGAGCAAGGAGCAACGTGGAATGATGGTGAGGTTAAAACACCCAAAGGCTTTGATGAAGCTTATCGACTCTATTGTGAAGGTGGCTGGGGAAGCCTAAGTGGTGAGCCTGAATATGGCGGCATGGGCATGCCCAAGTTATTGCAGGGCATTGTCGAAGAGATGACTCAGTCAGCTTCTGTTTCTTTTGCACTCTACCCGATGTTAACTGCTGGTGCATGTTTAGCACTATCTGCACATGGTAGTGAAGAGATGAAACAAACCTACCTTGAGAATATGTACTCAGGGCAGTGGGCCGGCACCATGTGTTTAACAGAACCTCATGCGGGTAGCGATTTAGGTATAATGAATGCCAAAGCAGAGCCGATCGATGATGGCAGTTATGCCTTAAGCGGCACTAAAATCTTTATCACTGGTGGTGAGCAAGACCTCACTGAAAATATTATTCACTTGGTGTTGGCAAAAATTCCGGGAGCTCCGGCCGGACCCAAAGGTATATCAATGTTTCTGGTGCCTAAATACCTTGTTAATAATGATGGTAGCTTAGGCGAAAGAAATAGCGTTAATTGTGGCTCAATAGAGCATAAAATGGGGATCAAAGGCTCCGCTACTTGTGTGATGAACTTTGATGGTGCTAAAGGCTTTTTAGTTGGGGAAGCTAACAAAGGCCTTAATTACATGTTCACCATGATGAATTATGAGCGCTTAGGCATGGGCATACAAGGTGTAGGTGTTGCAGAGCGTTCATATCAAACAGCTGCAGCTTATGCGCAAGAGCGAATTCAAGGCCGCAGTGCAAATGGCCCCCAGCAGCCTGATAAAGCGGCAGATCCCATCATTGTTCACCCTGATGTTCGTAAAATGTTACTGACCATGAGGGCGTTAACCGAAGCCGGTCGTTGTTTTTCATCGTATGTCGCCAAGCAACTAGATATCGTTAAATTCAGTCATGACGTTACCGACAAGCAAAATGCTGAACAATTAGTGGCATTACTGACACCAGTTGCGAAGGCTTTTCTTACTGATATGGCCTATGACAGTGCGGGGCTAGGGCAAATGGTTTTAGGCGGGCACGGTTATATTCGCGAATGGGGCCAAGAGCAATTAGTGCGCGATGTTCGTATTGCACAAATTTATGAAGGAACCAATGGTATTCAGTCGCTCGATTTATTAGGTCGTAAAGTAGTTGCTAATAAAGGCAGTTTTTATCAGTTATTTGAACAAGAAATCCAACAATTTATTGATAACCATAAGAATAATGAAACCTTAAGCATGTATGTTGAAAAATTATCACAAGCAACCACGAAAGTAAGCGCGTTAACTGCGTTTGTGCTTGATAAATCAACGCAAGATAAGCAACTGGTTGGTGCTTCTGCGACTGACTATCTAGCTGCTTTTGGTTACCTAAGCTATGCGTACATGTGGGCGATGATGGCTGAGAAATCTTACCAAAAAACCAGTGAAGACGAATTTTATCAAGCCAAACTTTATCTAGCTGACTTTTATTTTGCACGTTTATTGCCGCGAATGGATGCTCACATTGAGGCGATCTATGCAGGTAGTGAATCTTTAGTCGCCATGCCTGCACACCTATTTGGTTTCAGTGAGTAATCAGATAGATGTTAATGCTAGTAAGACTAAAGTTGACTGGTTAATCGGAGAAAGTTCGGTAACCTTTTGAGAGACTAACGCTTTACCAGCACGATATTACAACAAATTAAGGAAGCATTATGCATCAGGTACCTGAGACCTTTACCGCTTTTAGAATTCATCAAGTTAATGATGGAGAGAAAAAACGTATTCACAGTGACTTTGAACAGATAAGCCTTGCCGATTTAACGGAAGGCGAAGTGGTTATAAAAGTCGCTTATTCAGGGATCAACTATAAAGATGCACTTGCGGCAACGGGTAAAGGTCGAATTTTGCGAAAGTACCCTTTAGTTGGTGGTATTGATCTTTCAGGTGTTGTTGTATCGTCTTCAGATCAACGCTTTAGCGAAGGCCAAAAGGTCTTAGTCTGTGGAGCTCAATTATCCGAGCTTTATGATGGTGGTTACAGTGAATATGCAAGAGTTTTGGCCAGTTCTGTTGTTGCGCTGCCGCCAGGGTTAAGCCTAAGAGATGCTATGGCGATTGGTACCGCAGGTTATACCGCGGCTATCGCTGTTCAGCGCATGGAAGATAATGGACAACAAATTGATTTTGGTCCTATTGTCGTGACTGGTGCCACCGGTGGCGTGGGCAGTTTTGCCATCAATATGCTATCTACATTAGGGTACGAGGTCGTCGCATTTACTGGTAAAACTGAGCAGGATGACTATTTAACGTCGCTTGGCGCAAGTAAGTTATTGAGTCGTCATGACCTAGATATGGGCACCAAACCGCTAGAGACTGCTCAATGGGGAGGCGCGGTTGATAATGTTGGCGGCGATACGTTATCTTGGTTAACTCGAACCACAAATGTTTGGGGCAATATCGCCTCTATCGGCTTAGCTGGCGGGATCAATGTGAATACCACCGTAATGCCGTTTATACTTCGAGGTGTTAGTATTTTGGGGATCAACTCAGTAGAGATGCCTGAAAGTGTTAGATCTAATGCATGGCAGAGACTAGCGACTGATTTAAAACCAACGCAATTGTCGTTAATCGCACCTAATACTATTGAGTTTTCTGCGTTACCTTCAGCATTTAATGACTACATTGATGGTAGCGTTGTTGGCAGAACGGTTGTCGCTATTGATAGTTCATTAGATGATTAAATTAGCTGAGCTCGGTTGTTAATCATGGAAAATCTACCCGTTAAGTTTTCATCGTTACTTGCACAAAATGGCAAGTATTTAGCCATAGCAAGTTTAGACTCTGCTAAGTCTTTAAATGCGTTGAGTTTAACCATGGTTGAATTGTTATTAGCACAATTAACAACGTGGTTAGACGATTCAGACGTTGCTGTGATCATCTTACAATCCGAGTCTGACAAAGCATTTTGTGCTGGTGGCGATGTTGTTGGTATTTGTAGATATTTATTGGCTGAACACAATGCCACTGTAGGCCATGATAAGCATAGTGAGTTGAAGGCTCAAAAATTAGCGAAACAGTTTTTTACCTTAGAATATCAATTAGATCAGTTAGTTCATAATGCTAAGAAGCCGATTATGGTTTGGGCGCATGGCTATGTTATGGGGGGAGGCATTGGTTTAATCGCTGGGGCAAGCCATAAAATTGTCACACCGCAAACGATAATGGCAATGCCCGAGGTGTCTATTGGATTATACCCTGACGTTGGCGCAAGTTGGTTTCTAAACCAAATGCCGTCTGGTGTTGGAATGTTCTTAGCGCTTACAGGCATGACGTTTACTGGTCAAGAAGCGATACATCTTGGTTTAGGAGGTTATTATTTATCACGGAATGATAAACAGCCCTTACTCGACAAGTTGTTGTGCCAGCCATGGACGTTAACCTCTAGTGATCATCAACTATTGTCGAACGTGATTGCGGAGCACCAACTTGATGAACACACTCCAATAGTGTTTGAACAATACCCATCGTTTTTTACCGATTTAAGTAACTGTCAAACGCCATTAGAGGCCTATCAAACCATTATCGAGCAAAGCCCAAAAACAGAATGGTTTACCAAAGCGATTGAAAAAATGGTTAATGGAAGCCCTTTAAGTATTCACATTATTTTTAGACAGCTAATAAAGTGTCAAACGTTATCTTTAGCACAATGCTTTGACAGTGAGTTACGATTATCTACTAAGTGTTGCCAAAAAAGTGACTTTGCAGAAGGGGTAAGAGCGTTGTTAATCGATAAAGATAAAACGCCCCAATGGCTGTTTAGTGATATTAAACAAATTAAAGCGGAAGATGTTGATTGGTATTTCCAATGAGATAAAAAGTGTTAAAGCGAGACTTTCAACATCTAACTTTTATTCAATTAGATAAACAATATTATAAAAATAGGAAAATCCATGAAATTAACAGATAAAGTTATTGTAATTACTGGTGGTGGCCAAGGCTTAGGTCGAGCGATGGCGGTAAACTTAGCTGAGCAAGGTGCTAAACTGGCGTTAATTGACTTAAATCAAGAGTCATTAGAAGAGACCGTAGCGTTAGTCGAACAAGCCGGTTCAACAGCAAGATTCTATTTAGCTAATGTCACTAATGAAAGTGATGTTGAGCAAACATTCTCGAAGATCAATAGTGATTTTGGTGGTATCGATGGATTAATCAATAACGCAGGTATCTTACGCGATGGTATGTTTGTAAAAGCGAAAGATGGCGTTGTAGCAAGTAAAATGTCGTTAGATCAATTTCAATCAGTTATTGATGTCAATCTTACCGGTGTCTTTTTGTGTGGTCGTGAAGCAGCGGTTCATATGATAGAGGGGGGCAAAAAGGGCGTCATTATTAATATGTCCTCTATAGCGCGAGGTGGCAACATGGGTCAAACTAATTATGCGGCATCAAAAGCCGGTGTTGTTGCCATGACCGTAACTTGGGCACGTGAACTTGGCCGTCATGGTATTCGTGTTGGCGCTATTGCACCAGGTGTTATACGCACCGCGATGACAGATGCAATGAAACCAGAAATGCGTGACCGCTTAGAAAAAATGAAACCAGTAGGTCGGTTAGGTGAAGCTGAAGAAATCGCCCATACTGTTAAATACATTTTTGAAAATGAGTTCTTCACTGGTCGAGTGGTAGAAATCGATGGTGGCTTATCAATGTAAGTATTATCAATCGGAGTAAGGCAATAATGCTGGGCCAACTTGATCACTTACTTGATTAGCGCAAGTTTTCTAACATACAAAGATAAAGGCAGTCTAATGAAAGCTGTATTTCTAGCAAGAGATGGTGTGATAAACCAAATGAATGGTTTTATCAGTCACCCTAACCAAATCCAATTTATTGAAGGGATTTTTGAACTTTGCTACGAAATACAGCAAAAAGGCTATTCACTCATAATTATTACTAATCAACCCGGAGTGGGGCGTGGGCTGATTAGTGAGCAGCAACTAGATAACGTTCACCAATGGATGGTTAATCAATTTAAACGTCATCAAATAAAAATAGAGGGTATATATTATTGCCCTCATCATCCAACGAAAGGCAAAGGAGATTTTCGCAAGGAATGTGATTGTCGAAAACCAAAGCCTGGTTTAATTATTCAAGCGGCCACTAAACATAATATTGAGCTTAAGCAAAGTATCTTTATTGGTGACAAGTTAATTGATATGCAGGCAGCTGAGAGTTCGGGAATCCACAATAGGATTTTATTTGCCCAATACAAAGAAGATTTTAAACAAGTTGAAGCACAATTTATTCAAAAGTTAGCAGATGCTAGTCGCTTTATTGAATAACTTGCTCAATAAATAATCGAACAAACAGCTTTTTGAAGTTTTCTTTCATTTTACTGTTGACGTTAACGTAAAAATCCCTAAAATGCGCATCCACTTCTCAGGGAGACCTAGGAAGGGAGTTTTACGTTCTTATTTAGAATGGGTTATGTGGATTGAAATACTCGATAAACATAACGACAGCGCTTGAAAAACTTTTTAAAACTTTTTTCAAAAATCTGTTGACATTAAAACTCAGGTGCGTAGAATGCGCATCCGCTCTCAACGGTAGAGCACACGCCTAACACGAATGCGA
>NZ_JBQRUM010000030.1:0-20386 GCF_053485795.1 Thalassotalea ganghwensis | reverse complement strand
GAGGTGTACGATAACGCATTGTTTTCAATAGTTACCGTACCACCATCAGAAGCGGTTGCTTCACTAATGGTTAAAGAGTCACCATCACTGTCCGTATCATTAGCTAAAACATCTATAGTAAGAGCTTCACCAAGCGTTGCACTCGCACTATCATTAGTCGCGGTTGGCGCATTATTAGTATCGACAGGAGTGTCAGGTGTATCAGGAGTGCTGGAACTGCTGCCCCCGCCACAAGCGGCTAAACCAAGTGAAAGTATAGCGAATGGAATAAATTGAAGTTGTTTTTTCATGTAAGTGTCCTTTTTTATTTGAACTTATGTCCATAATGCTTGAATTGAACTCTATCAAGTTTAGATGGCTTTTTAATATTCGCCACTTGTGCTCATGCAGAGCCACCTCTTTGTTTACAAGTGGGTTATTTGCGGCGTTAGGATTAGTTACATAGAAAAGTGTCCGTTGCATTTGTGCAATATGCTTGCTTTTCAATCAGTAAATACAGGGGAAATGCTTTCAATTGAGGGGATAAAGAGGGAACAATAAACCGACACTAATTGCCAGTTTATTGTTACACAATGTTGTTTTAAAGCCTGACATGCTCTTTTAGATAGCTGAATAACTGCTGGTAGTGTTTAGCGGGTTTTTCTGCTTTCTTTTCTTTTGCTGCCAAGCGAATAAGCTGTCTTAATTTTTGACGTTCTAAACTGGTATGCTCACTAAGCGTTGATTCTACGGTATTATTGTCACCTTCGATGAGTTGATCACGCAAATTTTCAAGCTTTATATGTTTAGTACTTTCTTGCTGATGCTTATTAGCCATCACATCCAGTGCTTGTTTTATTGGTGCTAAATCTGTTTCTAGAAGTACTTTGGCCATAAAGCGAACATGACGACGCAGTGCTTCTGGCTTGTCTTTGATTTTATCTGCAAGCATTAGGCATTCTTTAAGCTCTTCACTAAAAGGTACTTTGCTGCGTTGATGCTTAGAAAGTTTAACTAAAGACATTGCAAATTCTTGCAATTGTATCATTTCACGCTTTATTTCGGTTTTACTTTTGAATTCTTCATCGAATTCATGTGCAGACTCGGGCATAATACTTATATATAAAAATTAATCATTGATAATGGCTAGTATACAACATTCTGTGCACAGCAAACCACAATGTCAGTTAGCTACTTTATCAATGACGAGATATTTAAAGAGAGATATTCACCCTAATGGCAGAATCAAATAGCATCATTAATCAAATGGAACTTGTCGAGTCGCGCGTTGCCGAAGTATTAGCATTAGCGAAATCTTTAGGAGCGGATGCCGCGGAAGTATCGATGAGCAAGCAACAAGGCTTAAGTGTATGCACGCGCTTGGGAGAGGTCGAAACCGTTGAGTTTACCAATGATGGTGCGTTGGGGATTACCGTCTATCAGCAAGGGCGTAAAGGAAGTGCTTCAACCGCTGATCTTTCTGATGGTGCTTTGAAACAAACGGTACAAGCAGCCGTCAATATTGCCAAGTACACATCAGTGGATGAGTTTTCAGGCATTGCTGATAAAGCTTTGCTGGCGATGCGGCCTAAAGATCTTAATTTATATCATCCAAAACCGTTAACGACTGATCAGGCTATTGATATCGCCAAAGAATGTGAATTGGCTGCACTTAAAAGTGATGCGCGCATCACCAACTCAGATGGTGCAACGTTAGCTAGCTTTGAAGGGTTCAAAGTTTACGGTAATAGTCATGGACAATTAGTAGGCTATCCTAGCTCACGTCATAGTTTAAGTTGTGTTGCAATAGCGAATGATAAAGAAGATATGCAACGTGACTATGCTTATACCATTAATCGCCAATTTGATTTAATGGATGACGCCAAAAGTGTTGGTGAAAAAGCGGCGCAAGAAGTGTTGTCGCGTTTACATAGCCAAAAATTGTCAACGCGTAAAGTACCGGTTATGTTTCGTGCCGATATAGCCAACACTTTTTGGGGGCATTTTATTTCAGCAATTAGTGGTGGCAACTTATACCGCAAGTCGTCATTTTTATTAGACGCTATCGGTCAGACTATTTTCCCTGACCATTTGACCATTGAAGAACGCCCACATATAGAGGCCGCATTGGCAAGTAGTGCGTTTGATAGTGAAGGTGTCGCGACCATTGATAGAAACATTATCGAACAAGGGAAACTCGCAACCTATTTGTTAACAAGCTATTCAGCGCGAAAACTTGGCCTCACTACCACAGGACATGCTGGCGGTATTCATAATTGGTTGGTCTCAGCTAATGGTGGTAATTTCGAAAAAATGTTACAACAACTTGGTACTGGCTTGCTTGTTACCGAGTTGATGGGACAAGGTGTCAATGTGGTCAATGGTGACTACTCTCGTGGGGCTGCAGGTTTTTGGGTTGAAAATGGTCAAATTCAATATCCAGTATCTGAAATCACTATTGCTGGTAACTTAAAAGATATGTTTAAAAATTTGGTCGCAGTAGGCACTGACACTGACATGCATGGCAGTATTAGAACGGGCTCATTATTGCTCGAAGAAATGCAAGTTGCCGGTAACTAACGCTCGATACTCAAGCATTTAGCGACTTTATTGCAATTATCTTAATAATAAAGTCGCAGTTCCTAAGAAGGCGAATATACCGACAACATCGGTGATGGTAGTTAAAATAACGCTGCCAGCGAGTGCAGGATCAATTTTCATTCGTTTTAGTAACAAAGGAATAGCAACACCAGCAATACCTGCCGCGGTCATGTTCATTAACATGGCAAAGGCAATGATACCACCTAACATTATATCCTGCTTCCAGATGGCGACAACAGCGGCGATGAGTATTGCCCAAATCAGGCCATTTAAAAAACCGACCGCGAGTTCTTTATAAAGTAGCGCTTTAGCGTTACTTTCTCCAACGTGACCAAGTGCGATACCGCGGATGACAAGCGTAAGCGTTTGATTGCCTGCGACACCACCCATACTTGGTACTAGCGTATTTAAAATCGCTAATATCGCGAGCTGACTTAAGATATCTTCAAACATTGAAGAAACGGCTACAGCTAATAACGCTGTGATCAGGTTAACCCCCAACCAAATTGAACGCTGTTGCGTACTTTTTACTACTGGTGCAAAAGTATCTGCTTCATCATCTAAACCCGCCATACTAAGCATTGAGTGTTCTGCTTCTTCCCTGATAACATCGATTATGTCATCAATGGTAATACGACCTAAAAGATGGCGCTCTTTGTCAATAACGGGTGCTGAAAACCAATCGTATCGTTCAAAAAGTTGAGCAACTTCACTTTCTGGTGTATCGGCATACACGGCTTCTATTTCTTCGTCTATTAAGCTTGATACGATCACTTCAGGTTTCGCTGTGACAATGGCAGCGAGAGAAACAGAACCGATAAAATGATTTTGACGATCGACAACATAAAATGAATCCGTGGATTCGGGGAGTTCGCCTTTAAGGCGTAAATAACGTAAAACAACATCGACAGTAACATCGGGGCGCAGGGTGATGGTATCGGTGTTCATGATACCACCAGCAGTGTCTTCTTCATAAGATAGCGCCGTTTCTACACGACCTCTATCTTGAGAGTCCATTGACGCTAATACTTCATTATAAACCGTATCAGGCAGTGTTCTAAGAACTTCTGCTAAGTCATCGATATCCATTCCTTCGGCCACTGCCGCGAGCTTCTCCGGTTGGATATTTTTTAAGATGCCTTTACGTACTTCTTCATTAAGCTCTTCGAGAACTTCACCGTGGTGATCGGGATCAATGAGCTGCCAGAGAATGGTACGGCTTTTTGAGGGCGTAGATTCAAGTATTAATGCAAGATCATACGCCGGCATGTTTTGCAGTAATTTTCGCACATAAACAAACATCCCGCTGCCAAGTGCTTCATTAACTTGCTGCAGGGTTTTATGGCTATTTTCTTGTTCTAACGCTTCCGGCATATTGCTACCTTGTGCCGTTATTGATTGAAAACTATTTTACTGGTGAATTTAGCGTCACATCTCAGACTTAGTTATTGTTTTGCTTTTGAAGACTGGTTTTTTTGTAAACGCTGACGGTAAGTGTATCTTATAATTGTTTTTTTTTCAGCAAAATTTATCAAGGACGTAATTGGGGGTTAAGGAAAAAAGTGCTTTACTCGGCTTCATTGAATTTATCATTAAACAACTGGCAGACCTCCTTTAGGGCAATTTCTGCATCATCGCCTTCGGTGATCACCTTGACCACCTTTCCTTTACTACCCGCTAGTAACATTAAGCCCATGATACTGCTAGCATCAACGCTTTTGTCATCTAGCGCTACGGTAATGGTTGCACTAAATTTTTGACTAAGTTGTGCGAGTTTGGTTGCGGCTCGAGCATGTAAGCCAAGTTTATTGGTGATTTTTAGGTCTCTTTCAAAACGTGTCATGTGCTTTTTACTGATACTTTATTAAATTAAGTCGATGATTTATCGATATCTCGGTGTCGTGATTGCACGTCTTGGCGCTCTTTTCTTAAATTGTTAGCAAGAAGCTCAGCGATATAAACAGAGCGGTGCTTGCCTCCAGTGCAACCAATTGCAATGGTAATATAGCTACGATTATTTCGCTCAAGGTGCGGTAGCCAAGTCATAAAAAAGCTATTAATTTGCCAGATAAACTTAGTCACGATTGGTTGAGCACCTAAAAAATCTTTCACGGGTTGGTCTAAACCGGTATAGCTTTTTAGTTCTTTTTCCCAAAATGGGTTTGGTAAAAATCGCGCATCGAAAACATAGTCAGCATCCTGTGGTACACCATGTTTAAAGCCAAATGACTCAAATACAACCACCATCTTGCCGGTCTTTTTGCCAAGAATGCGCTCCCTGATAAGATCTGCAAGCTGATGAGGGGTTAGTTGACTGGTATTGATATATAAATGAGCACGACTAGAAATTGGTTCTAACAACTTTTTTTCTAAACTTAACGCTTGATCAAGTGCGATGTTTTGCTTAATCAAAGGGTGTAAACGACGGGTTTCACTGAAGCGCTTTATAAGGTCAGAGTCATCTGCGTCTAAATAGAGGATGTTGAGTTCAACAGTTGTTGGTAAGTAGTCAAGTATCTCTGAAACGTCGTTTGGATCATCAGGTAAATTTCGAACATCGAGACTGACTGCAACGGTTTCGTAATCGTTGATAACCGTATGTGTTAAAGCAGGTAAAAGGTTTACCGGAATGTTGTCGACACAATAATAGCCTAAATCTTCAAGAATTCTTAACGCGACACTTTTACCTGAGCCGGAGCGACCACTTACGATGGTTAACTTCATGAATATGCCTTATAAAAAAGCTGAGGGCGATAGTAACATGGTTTATTTGCCTAACTTAGCTGGCTTGCTGAATAAGTGCAAACATTTCTTCAGATGTTGTACTTTTTCTTAATTCTTTGCAGAATTGTTTATCACTAAAAAGTTGAGCAATACTTTGTAGCGTACTTAGATGTGCTTGGCACTCTTGTTCGGGAACAAATAATGCGACAAAGATGTCTACGGGGCGATTATCAATAGCGTCAAAGTCAATCGGCTGTTCACTGGTTGCTAAGACAACGATCGCTTGCTCTGTATCTGTTAGGCGACCGTGCGGAATTGCGATACCTCCACCGATGCCAGTTGAGCCCATTTTCTCTCGAGCAATTAAACTTGCCAATAAATCATAAGTGGAAAATTGTTTGAGATGTTCAGAGGCTTTTTCACTGAGTAGTTCTAAAATCTTCTTTTTGCTAGAAGCGTGGACTGCACATAGTGTGCAGTCCAGCGATAGCATTTCAAGTAACTTCATAATGCGGGTACGCGGCTAACTTAATAGCGTTAATGTTGGTTAATTTTGCCTTTGTATTTTAATATTTGACGATCAAGTTTGTCGACTAAGCTGTCAATTGAAGCATACATATCACCATTTTCGGCTTTTGCATGCACTTCGGTGCCATTTAAGTGGACGGTTGCTTCTGCAATTTGGTTAATTTTTTCAACAGTTAGTACCACATAAACGTTGTTGATATGGTCAAAATGTCGCTCTAGTTTTGCGAATTTAGTATTAACGCTATCTCTTAAAGAATCTGTAATTTCAACATGGTGACCAGAAAGATTAATTTGCATGGGCTTAAATCCTTATTGTTATGTTTACTTAAAGCAAACTTTTACGTTGATTTGACGGAGGGATAGATAATGATTCGCGATATTTTGCAATGGTTCTGCGTGCGACATTAATACCTTGCTCCGCCAATAATTCAGCCATTTTGCTATCACTGAGTGGCTTAGAAGGTAATTCAGCAGCGACCAGCTTTTTAATTAAAGCTCGAATAGCCGTTGATGAACATTCTCCACCATTTTCAGTACTAACATGACTTGAGAAGAAGAATTTTAATTCAAATATACCGCGTGGTGTATGCATGTATTTTTGCGTGGTTACACGAGAAATTGTTGATTCATGCATGTCGACCGCTTCAGCGATATCATTTAAAACCATAGGGCGCATAGCCTCTGGGCCGTGTTCAAAAAAGCCCTGTTGTCGTTGAACTATGCAATTAGACACTTTTAAAAGAGTTTCGTTTCGACTTTCTAAACTTTTTATAAACCACTTTGCTTCTTGCAGATTGGAACGAATAAATTGACTGTCGGCTGAAGACTTCATCGAGCGAGCCATAGAAGCATAATGTTGATTTACGGAAAGTTTAGGTGCGGTATCTGGATTAAGTTCAACGACCCAACGGCCATTCTTTTTTTCAACCGATACATCGGGAATGACGTATTGATCATCACTTTTTATTACCGAGTCTCCCGGTCGTGGATCAAGCGATTGAATGAGACGAATGACTTCTCTTAGTTGATCTTCTTTTAAACGGGTTTTACGCATTAGTTGACGATAATCACGATTACCCAGTAAATCGATATAATCTTTAACGACTATTTTACTTTCTTTTAGCCAAGGCGTTTGTGCGTCAAACTGATTTAATTGAATTAATAAACATTCGGCTATACTGCGCGCACCGACACCTACGGGATCAAACATATTGATGCGTTTTAGTACCGCCTCAACTTCGTCAAGCTCAACATCATCTATACCAATACTCTCTAAAATATCTTCTGCGCTAACCGTTAAATAACCAGCATCATCAATGGCATCGATTATTGCGGTTGCAATGGCGCGATCGGTTTCAGTAAAAGGGGTTAAGTCCATTTGCCAGCGTAAATGATCTTGAATCGAGTCTATGGTTTCGCCTTGATAAGTGTAATCTTCACTCACACTGCCTATACCACTGCTTGATACGCCAGCACTGAAGCTTTCATCCCATGTGGTATCGATATTAAGCTCTTCCGGGATATCGGTTTTATCCATCGCTTCAGTGGTTGAAATTTCATCGATGGTTGGCGAAGAGTCTTCACTACCATCGCTAGTTTTGGATTCTGAACTTGTCGCTGAAAAACCTTCTTCTAGGTGATCTTTTTCGTTCTCTTGATTGTTATTATTTGATTCATCAATTTCTAAAAGCGGATTACTTTCTAAGGCCTCTTGAATTTCTTGTTGAAGGTCTAATGTTGACAACTGCAACAGCTTAATTGCTTGCTGCAACTGCGGAGTCATTGTCAATTGTTGTCCAATACGGAGCTGTAAACTAGGGCGCATTTACTTCCTTCGGTTCCTATAATTATTATTGACGTTCATTTTACTCTGGTTAATAGATACTATAACGTAAATTGTTCACCAAGATATACATCTCTTACTATCTGATTAGCAAGAATTTCTTGAGAATTTCCTTCCGCAATTAACTCACCATGACTCACGATATAGGCATGTTCACAAACATCTAACGTTTCTCGTACATTATGGTCTGTGATTAAAATACCAATTCCTCGTTGCTTTAAGTGTAGAATAATTTTTTTTATATCACCTACAGAAATTGGGTCAACACCAGCAAACGGTTCATCTAACAAGATAAATTTAGGGTCTGCAGCTAGCGCCCGAGCAATTTCAACACGGCGCCGCTCACCACCAGATAAGCTCATCCCTAAATTATCTTTAATATGACCAATATTAAACTCTTCTAATAAATGCTCAAGCTTATCTTGACGTTCAATGTCGGAAATATCTTTGCGAGTTTGTAGAATCGCCATAATATTATCAGTGACACTGAGCTTTCTAAAAATAGAAGCTTCTTGAGGCAGATACCCAATTCCTTGACGAGCACGTTCATGCATTGGAAGCAGGGAGATATCATGCTGGTTGAGCTCAATTGTGCCATCATCGTGGGGTACTAAGCCAACAATCATATAGAATGAGGTGGTTTTACCAGCACCGTTAGGGCCAAGTAGACCGACAATTTGCCCTTCTTTAACCATCAAGCTAACGTCTTTAACAACTCGACGTCCCTTGTATGATTTTGCTAAATTTTTTGCACAGAGAATTGCGTTGTCCATAGGCTATTTTTTATCAAGTTCTTTGGGTTGTAATACGGTTTTAACGCGATCATTCGCTTCACTGTCAGCACTAACCTGTTCAGTGACAAAGTTGTAGGTGATAATACTGCCGCTGACTTTACTACCTTCCTGTCTTAATTCAGCATCACCTGAAATCACGACGATATTTTCTGAAGGTTGATACTTTATTTCGTTAGCTTGTAAATAGATTGGCGTGCCATCTTCAAGCTTTTGCTCAAATGTGGCTGGCTTGCCTTTCGCCAAGTACGTTTTTTCGCCAGTGGTGTTGTCAGTAATGACTTGAACTAAATCCGCTTTGATTTGCAATGAGCCTTGGCTAATAACCACATTATCAATATAACTAAATACTTTATTTTTTAAATCTGCTGCTTGCCTAGAGGCATCAATACTTATCTCTTGCTTTAAATCTAATTCTGCCGCATTAACGGAAGCGAAAATGCTCGAGCCGATAAGCAAAAGTGTGTTAAGGGTGATTCGTTTTGAAAATGGTTTGTACATGCTCTGTCAACGTCATTTGTTTAGTGTTTAAGTCTACGATCAATCCTGAGCCATACATAGTAAAATCTTTTCCTTCAATTACGATGGTTTGCTCAGTACTAATGATATTGGTATTTAAATCAAGCTCTAAATAGCGTCCATGTATTTTGTTTATCAAACTTTCTGCGTCCGTTGATAATAATGTCACTCGATTTTCTAACCTGACTCGGTTGTTACTGTATAGAGTGCCTTCATTGGCTTTAAGTTTCCACGGAGAGGGATTATTTTTGCCATAGAGGGTATATTGTGGAAACTCAAAGTGGGTAACGGCAAGCTCGGAATAATGTTCCATACGTTGAGCATCAATAATATAAGAAAGCTCACCCTTTGCGTTGTAAATATTACTATTAAGTGATTCAGCGATAAAATCAGGTGTTAAATCGTCACTAATAATTTGTGGATCTTGGTTAGCGTCCTGTCGCCATTCAAGATAGAAGTATATCGAGGAGGCGGCAATGAAAAAACTGAGTAATAGTCCGGTAGTGCGGGTCATATACTAGCACCAGAAGCCAATTGAAGAGTATTTTGACATTGCATAATAATGTCACAGGTCTCTCGAACCGCTCCAAAGCCCCCCCGAATTGTGGTTCTATAATCTGAAATAGCCAAAATTTGAGGATGGGCATCATTGACCGCTATCGCCAGACCAACATATTTCATGCAGTCATAATCAGGCATGTCGTCGCCGATATAAGCAACTTGATCAGGTGAAAGGTTTAAGCCTTCTATGATATTTTTTAAGGCGGGTAGTTTGTTTTCTTCACCTTGAACAATATGTTTGACATTTAATGCTTGCATACGCTTTTCAACGATCATTGAACGACGACCCGTAATTACGGCAACATCTACTCCGTTAGCGCCGAGCGCTTTAATGCCAAAGCCATCTTTAGTATGAAATGCTTTGAGCTCTTCGCCGTCATTACCTAAATAAATTCGCCCATCAGAAAAGACACCATCAACATCACAGACAAACAACTTTATCTTTTTGCATTTTCTCACCAGATCTTCATCGATATCGCCATACCAGGTTTGCATCACAATACTCCTGATTTTAGTAAGTCGTGCATGTTCATTGCACCGATAGGAACATTGTCTTCGTCGACAACAATTAAGCCATTGATTTTCTTCTCTTCCATAATTTGCAGCGCTTGGGCTGCTAACATTTCTTTATTCGCGACTTTAGGATTGCGCGTCATCACTGATTGGATTGTATCTTGATGGATGTCGATTTTAGCGTCCAAAATACGTCGTAAATCACCGTCTGTAAACAGGCCTATTAATGCGCCTTGTTCATTGACAACAGCGGTCATTCCCAGCCCTTTAAGTGACATTTCAACCAAGGCGTCTTTGATTTTTGCTTGGCTACCCACAACCGGTAAACGTTCACCTTGATGCATGATATCAGCTAAGCGCAACAATAATCTCTTACCTAAACTACCGCCTGGATGAGACAATGCAAAATCATCAGCGGTGAACCCTCGAGCATGGAGCAGACTAACCGCAATAGCATCCCCCATTACTAAAGTCGCTGTAGTACTTGATGTTGGTGCGAGACCAAGCGGACAAGCTTCGCGTGACACCTTGATACAAATATGGTTATCGGCAAGTGTTGCTAATGTTGAATCAGGATTACCTGTCATACTGATAAGTGTTGCGCCGATGCGCTTTATCACAGGGATTATCGCTAGTACTTCGCCTGTTTCTCCAGAATTTGAAATGGTTAATACCACGTCGTCTTTAGTGATCATGCCTAAATCACCATGACTAGCTTCACCCGGATGGACAAAAAATGCTGGAGTACCGGTACTTGCTAATGTTGCCGCGATCTTTCCACCTACATGGCCTGATTTACCCATGCCAATAACAATAACTCGGCCCTGACAGTCGTACATCGACTGGCAAGCTCTGGCAAAGTTGTCATCAATAAACGCAGCAAGTTCACCAACCACTTGTTGCTCTATATTGATCACTTCAAGTGCCTGTTGTTTAAAGTTAATGTTCATAATATTAAGCCTTTAATTGACTAAATAAGAGCACTTGATAGCTAATGAAAGTTAACACCAAAGCAAAACCTTTGAGGCGCGTAATTCTAAAGTTCCCCCAGCGACGGGTAAAACATAAGAAAAATAACATCAGGGTAACACCTAACATATAAGGCGCATCACGTAATGACGCATCCTGATCGATTTCGCCAGGTGCAATTAGACCAGCAAGCGATAACACCGCTAAAATATTAAAAATGTTGGAACCAATAATGTTGCCAAGTGCTAAATCGTCTTCTTTTTTAATAATACTCATGATGCTTGCTGCAAGTTCAGGAAGACTCGTTCCGATGGCTATAACGGTTAATCCAATCACTAAGTCGCTAATGCCGAATGCTTTGGCGATGAACACTGAGGAGTCAACCAGGTAGCCTGCACTTACAGGTAGCAGCGCCATTCCAATGATTAACCACATGATTGATTTGCCAGTGGTTGTCGCTTCAGGGACTTCACTTTCCGCTTCTATTATCATTGCATCATCTAATTCATTGTTCTTGGCTTTACGTAAACTAATCACTAGCAAAGTAACAATGTAAAGCACGAATCCAGCCATTAATATTAGTCCTTCAGTGAAACTGAAGTGATGGTCAAAGAGCATAATATAGGCAAGTGCAGTTATCGCTAATACTAATGGAATTTCGCGTTTTACCGTCATTGAAGATACGGATAATGGGTGCATTAGTGCAGTGATGCCGAGAACTAAAGCAATATTAGTAATATTAGAGCCAATGGCATTTCCTATAGCGGTGTTAGGGTTGTCTTGCATTGAAGCGGTTGCGGCGATCATCATCTCAGGTGCAGAGGAGCCCATGGCAACGATTGTCAGACCGATGATCATTGGTGCAATACCTAAATTACGTGCTAATGACGACGCACCATAAACGAATTTATCGGCACTCCATACTAAAACAATTAACGACACTAAAAGAATAAAAATTTGTACAAACATTCACGACTCCCAAATTACAGCTAAATTGTCGCTGGTTGTTAGTAAAAATAAAAGGGGAAATAGATAATTAGATTAAAAAAATTGATTATAAACGATTGCGGCTCGATTTCGCGACAGAATATTTATACGCTGACTCATCTATAGCTCCTATTAATCGTTAACATTCGTTTAATTCTTACATTTTCTTACGTTTTTATCTCATTTTTATATCACTAATTGGTCAATTTTTTCGATATTTCTAATGCAGTCACGTTCTCGCTAAGGTAAAATTGTCCACTTAACAAATTAATAAACAGTGATGTTGCATAAAAAGATACCTATGTCCCAACCGTTAGTAGAAATAAAAAATATAACCTTCAAGAGAGAAGAGCGCGTCATATACGATGATATCAGCTTATCGATCCCTAAAGGCAAAGTGACGGCGATTATGGGGCCTAGTGGTATTGGCAAAACAACGCTATTACGCCTAATTGGCGGACAAATACGGCCTGAAAGTGGCAGTATTTTATTTGATGGACACGATATTCCGAAATTATCGCGCTCGGCCTTATATCAAGTGCGTAAACGCATGAGTATGCTTTTTCAAAGTGGTGCTTTGTTTACCGACATGTCGGTTTATGAAAATATTGCCTTTCCGATTCGAGAACATACTAATTTATCCGAACGTATTATTGAAAAAATGGTTTTGATGAAATTAGAGGCGGTAGGACTTCGTGGTGCGCGTAATCTATCGCCAAGTGAACTTTCCGGAGGTATGGCTCGCCGCGCTGCCTTAGCTAGAGCGATAGCCTTAGATCCTGAGCTTATTTTATACGATGAGCCATTTGCAGGGCAGGACCCAATTTCGATGGGGGTTATTGTTAGGCTGATAAGTGAGTTAAACCAAACGTTAAATTTAACCTCGGTTGTTGTATCTCATGATGTACCCGAAGTCATGAGTATTGCTGATTATATTTATATCATTGCTGAGAAAAAGATTATTGGTCAGGGAACCCCTACCGAAATTATTGAACAAACGTCTCCTTTAGTGCAGCAATTTGTAAAAGGGGAAGCTGATGGGCCGGTACCATTCCATTATAATGCCGCACCTTATCAAGAAGAGCTTATCGGGAAAGGATTGAAGTAATGCAAGCGATTCAGTTATTAGGTCAAAAAGTTATCGCTGTGGTTTCTGGGTTGGGAAGCGCAATATTGATGTTGCTTTCGTCGCTACTTCACTGGCCCAATATTCGCAAAGGTTATCCACTGTTGATGCAACAGCTGTATTCTGTTGGCGTACTCTCGTTGATCATCATTGTGGTCTCAGGGTTATTCATTGGTATGGTTTTGGCACTTCAAGGCTATACTATCTTAGTAGGCTACGGTGCTGAGGCGAGCTTGGGACCTATGGTTGCGTTATCGTTACTTAGAGAGTTAGGGCCGGTGGTTGCTGCATTGCTTTTTGCTGGGCGCGCAGGGTCTGCATTGACCGCAGAAATTGGCTTAATGAAGGCAACAGAGCAGTTATCAAGTTTAGAAATGATGGCGGTAGATCCTCTAAGAAGAGTGATTGCGCCAAGGTTTTGGGCTGGTTTTATCAGTTTACCTTTATTGGCGGCGATATTTTCGGCGGTTGGTATATTAGGGGCTCATTTAGTCGGTGTTGACTGGCTTGGGGTTGATAGTGGCACATTTTGGTCGGTAATGCAGGCGCAGGTGTCATTTGAAAAAGATATTGTAAATGGTTTTATCAAAAGCGTTGTTTTTGCATTTGTGGTGACTTGGATAGCCGTATATAAAGGTTACAGTTGCATACCAACATCGGAAGGAATTAGTAGGGCGACTACTGCAACCGTGGTCCAGTCGTCGTTATTAGTGTTAGCGTTAGACTTTGTGCTAACCGCATTAATGTTTACGAAGTGATGATCATTTAAATGGTCTTATTATTAGAAGTTTTCGTTTTTAAAAGAGTTTGGTGAGAGACATGGTGTCGAAAAAAGTAGAGTTATTGGTAGGCTTCTTTGCGGCGATTGGTATTGCTGCTTTATTGATGTTAGCGCTAAAAGTGGCTGACAGCGGCATATCAGGCAATGGTGAGACGTATCAACTTTATGCGAAATTTGACAATATTGGTGGTTTGAAAGTTCGTTCACCGATTAAGGTTGGTGGTGTCGTTGTTGGTCGAGTTAGCAACATTAGCTTAGATCCTGACGATTATACGCCAGTGGTGACGCTAGAAATTTACGCACAATATAATCAGTTCTCTGAAGCAACTTCAGTATCTATTTTGACTGCTGGCTTGCTTGGAGAGCAATACATCGGCTTATTACCCGGGTTTATGGATGAATCAATAGGGACTTTAGTCAACGGGGATTACATCGAAGACACAAAACCGGCACTTGTGCTGGAAGAGTTAATTGGTCAGTTCTTGTTTAGCCAAGGTAACGATTAAATAGGAAGCAAGGTATGTTAAAAGTATTTCAAGTAATAAAAAGTATAGCGTTAGCGCTTATCATTGTTATCAGTACGAGTGCTTATGCGGTTGATAATAAAGATCCTTATAAGTTGGTTCAGACGGTCGCTGATCTAACATTTAAGCGTTTTGCCAATGAGCAAAATGATATTCAAAAAGATGCTAATATTCTTAAAACGATTGTACGTGAAGAACTATTACCTTATATCGATTATCGTTACGCAGCCTTTAAAGTGATTGGTGGACAAAATTTCAGAAGTACAACGAAAGAAGAACGAGCTGAGTTTACTAAGGCGTTTCGAGAATATTTAGTAACGTCATACGCGCAAGTCTTTACCTTATATAAGAACCAAGAAGTTACTTTTGAGCCGGCAAAAGACTATAGTGACAGAAATGTTGTTGCTGTTAATACCGCAGTAATTGAACCCGGTAGACCACCGATTGATATTTCATTTCGCGTTCGTAAGAATAAAAAAACTAATGAGTGGAAAGCCTATGATATGGTGGCTGAAGGCGTGAGCTTACTGGATAGTAAACAAGCGGAGTTTAGTAGCTTAATCCGTCAAAAAGGGTTGCCGCATGTCACTGAGATGTTGATTGAAAAAAGTGCCAAAGACATTGTTTTCAAACAAGGTTAATAACATGATGACGGTCGATGTAAAAATTGAAAATGACTTGATTTCCTTATCAGGTCATTTAACTCAGCAAACGATTACATCAACGCTTGAAAAGCAAGCTAAGCAGTTTATCGACGGCCAAACATTAGTGGTTGATCTAGCTGCGGTTGATAAAGTTGATACGGCTGGGTTAGCATGGCTACTTACTTTGGTAGAACTTGCTAATGGTAGACAATGTCAGATCCATTTTAAGAATTTATCTCAAGAATTACGCAATTTATCTAAATTAACTGCGGTAGATTCTTTCTTGCCAGTCCAATAACCCCTATAATCCTAGCAATTAGTTTTGCTAGGAGAGTATTTTGGACGTTTCACAAATAGAAAACTTGATTAATAACGCATTGGAACTTGATGAACTTCACGTAAAGTTTGATGGCTCACAATGTACAATTATCGCAGTTGCTGATTTTTTAGGTGATTTATCTCGCGTTAAAAGACAGCAAGCAATATATGCCCCATTAGCACCAGCTATCAATGACGGTTCTATCCACGCCGTTACGATAAAAACGTTCACCACATCAGACTGGCAACGTGAAAAAATGTTTAATCTACCCCTGTAACCAATAACAATTAAAGAGATACACTTGGACGCATTTAAAATAACCGGTGGTAAGCCACTTAAAGGTGAAGTTACCATTTCTGGAGCCAAAAACTCCGCACTTCCTATTCTAATGGCGACTTTACTGTCGGAAACACCTATTGTCATTTCTAACGTACCTAAACTTAATGATATCAACACTACCTTTAAGTTGCTCACTCAGCTAGGTGCGAAGGTGAGTTGGCAGGATGAAAGCTCTGTTAAAATTGACGCCAGTCAGGTTGATCAACATAAGGCATCTTATGATCTTGTCAAAACAATGCGAGCGTCTATTTTAGTACTTGGCCCATTGCTGGCACGTTTTGGTCATGCTGAGGTCTCGTTGCCTGGTGGTTGTGCTATAGGTGCTAGACCGGTCAATTTACATATCCATGGCTTAAAATTAATGGGCGCTGATATAGAGGTAGAGAATGGTTACATCATCGCTCGAAATAAAGGGCGTTTAAAAGGTGCGACCATTTTTATGGATACGGTCAGTGTCACTGGTACTGAAAACCTTATGATGGCGGCTGCGCTAGCCGAAGGCACGACATTGATTGAAAATGCTGCCCGAGAGCCTGAGATTGTTGATTTAGCGCATTGTCTAAATGCCATGGGAGCTAAGGTCTCAGGAGCCGGTACTGATACACTAACTATTGAAGGTGTGCCGACGTTAAAAGGCAGTGAATATAAAGTGATGCCAGATCGTATCGAAACTGGTACTTTCTTAGTGGCGGCTGCGGTTACTCGAGGTGATGTCAAATGCGTAAATACCGATCCCCATGCCTTAGATGCTGTGATAAGTAAATTGCAGGAAGCCGGTGCCACGATTACGACAGGAGATGATTGGATCCGCTTATCAATGGATAAACGCCCTAAAGCCGTTAATATTAAAACAGCTCCACATCCTGCTTTTCCAACAGATATGCAAGCACAGTTTGTCGCGCTAAATGCGATTGCAGAGGGGGCTGCGACAACAACAGAAACTATTTTTGAAAATCGTTTTATGCATGTACCAGAGCTTCAACGGATGGGGGCCGATATCTCTCTAGAAGGTAATATTGCTTTGACCAAGGGGGTTGAAAAACTGACGGGGGCACAAGTAATGGCAACAGATTTACGCGCATCGGCAAGTTTAGTTATCGCAGGCTTAGTGGCAACAACGGAAACAAGGGTTGACCGTATTTACCATATTGACCGAGGTTACCAAGCAATAGAAGACAAATTGCAAGGCTTAGGCGCTAATATTGTTAGAGTCAGTGCGAGTTAATAGGGAATCGATGTAAGGTTTGATTTTTAGCCAAAAGCCAGACTAATCTCTGGCTTTTCTTTATCTCTTTTCTTGTATCGTCACTGGTAGGTCTATCGACATTTCGCCTCGATAGAGTTTGAAGTTCAGTACAGTGCCAGGTTTCGTTTCTGCTACAATATCAAGTGCTTGGCTAATTGAGTGAATTTCAATATTATCGATTTGATAAACGACGTCATTTGCTTGTATACCAGCAAGTTGCGCGGGACTTCCTGGCTGGACACTCTCGATCATAAAGCCTTTCGACAAATTGTAAACCGAGTTAGTGCTAACTCCCAACCAACCTCTAATAACTCTTCCATTTTCAATGATTTGTAACATGACTTTGTAGGCGAGTTTATAAGGGACTGCAAAGAAAATTCCTTGAATCCCCAATTGTGGGTTAATAAATTTACGCGAATTAATACCCACTAACGTTCCGTTGGTATTAACCAAAGCGCCACCTGAATTTCCTTCGTTAATGGCGGCATCCATTTGAATAAACTCTTGATAGCTGGTACTACTGAGGCCATTTCGGCCAGTGCCACTTATAATGCCTTGGGTCACGGTTTGGCCAAGATTTAAAGGATTACCGATAGCAAGTACAACGTCACCGACATTGGACACTAAGTTTTGATCCTGAGGGATAGTGGGCAAGTTTGTGGCGTTAACTTTTAATACCGCAAGGTCGGTATAGATGTCATAGCCGATAAGTTCAGCGTGATAGTCAATGCCACTTTGTAATACAACCCCGATAATATCTGCGTTCTGAACAACGTGATAGTTAGTTAAAATATACCCATTTGGATCCATAATTACGCCCGAGCCAAGTGCAGTCGTGCGCTGTCCGCGATTATAGTTAAAAGCACTTTGGATTTTATCAGAGTAAATATTGACAACGGCTGGGCTCGATAGACTAACCGCACGCGCGTATGACAGCGGTTGCTCATTATTCGTTGCGGGAGAAAAAATATTCCACCAGCTATCGTTGCTTTGTCTTAATTCAGGAAGCAATACGAGTAAAACAACTGCAAAGATAACTCCGTAGCTTGCTGAATTTATTACGTATTTTATCGAGCTTTTGATATTCAAATGAATTGCGCCTTTTGGCGATTATTATTATCTTGTTGGTTATCATAACCTAACTACAGGGCAGAATGAACTGCCTTTTCGTGATCAGTGTTAACCAGGGTATGTATTTATTTGGCCACTTCTATCTTAACCTCAGGTTTGTATAAAAAACACATCTAACATTTATCTAATTTCTTAATTTTTGATAGTAGTACATAGAAGATAACGTCGTAGAACGTTAGATAAACACTCACTGGTTTCATCTGATTTTTTGGTTGTACTAGCTGATATTTGACCATACCGTTTTAGCTGTAAAATTGAAATCATAACAATAAATTTGTTTCAATAATCAATGGCGCTTTTATGATGAATCAGCAACATTTTTTGGAATACAAAAGAGTTAAACACTACTATTAAAATCTATAGCGTTAAATTTTAAGGTATTAATGAGAATGGACGACAACATTGTTATTGAGAGTTCCGAGCATAAGTTAACTTTGCGCAACCTGAAGTTGAGTGACTATGCTGATCTCAAAGATATTATGGATGTAGTTTATCCTGATATGGGTGGTGCCTGGCCTGAAAAACAGTTTAAGGCGCAATTGGCCAATTTTCCTGAAGGTCAAATATGTATTGAAGATCACGGTAAAGTGATTGCTGCGGCGTTTTCACTTATTGTCGACTATGAAAAATTTGGTGATCACCATACTTATAATCAAGTCACAGGTGATGCTTACTTAACCACACATGATCCTCAAGGTGATGTTTTATATGGAGCAGAGGTTGTTGTGCATCCTGACTACCAGGGCATGCGACTAGGGCGTAGGCTTTACGAGGCGAGAAAAGAATTATGTGAAAATTTAAATCTTAAATCGATTGTTGCCGGTGGTCGTATACCGAATTATCAATATCATGCTGATAAAATGTCGCCACAAAAGTACATTGAGCTTGTTAAAAAGAAAGAGATTTATGACCCTATTTTGACCTTTCAGCTCTCAAATGACTTTGAAGTAAGGCGAGTCCTTACTGCATATTTGCCTGAAGATAAGGAATCAAAAGGGTATGCTACCTTATTGGAATGGACTAACTTATACTACGAAAATGATAAGTCACCTCTATTTGGCGCCGTAAAAAAAACGGCTCGTGTTGGCTGTGTTCAATGGCAAATGAGACCTTTAAACTCCCTTGAAGAACTTATTCAACAGGTAGAGTTTTTTATTGATGCATTATCTGACTATCAATGTGACCTGGCGTTATTACCGGAGTTGTTTAACGCACCATTGATGGGGATAGAAAAGCATACCGATTCCATTGATTCTATCAAAGCGCTAGCTGAATTCTCCGGACAAATTATTGAGGCTATATCACGCCTTGCTGTAAGCTATAACATCAATATTATTGCCGGTTCTTTACCCGTGATCGAAGATAAACAGTTATTTAACGTCGCCTATTTTTGTCGCCGAGATGGCACGATAGAGTCGCAATATAAAATACATCCTACACCACACGAAAAGAATGCGTGGATTATGCAAGGTGGGGATGGTTTGAGTGTATTTGATACAGATTTTGGTAAAATTGGTATTTTAATTTGCTATGACATCGAGTTCCCAGAGTTAGCTCGCCTACAATCAGAGCAGGGGATGCAATTATTGTTTGTACCTTTTTGGACCGATACAAAAAATGCCTATCTTCGCGTTCGTTGTTGTGCGCAAGCTCGGGCTATTGAAAATGAGTGTTATGTTGCAATAGCCGGAAGTGTTGGAAACCTTCCTAATGTCGATGGAGCGGACATACAGTATGCGCAATCTGCGGTTTTTTCGCCATCAGACTTTTCTTTCCCACATGATGCGATTATGGCGGAAACGACGCCTAATACCGAAATGACGTTAATTGTCGACCTTGATTTAGAAAAGCTAAATTCATTACGAAACGAGGGGTCAGTAAGGAACTATTTAGACCGACGCCGCGATCTCTATCATATTAGTTGGCAAGGAAATGAAGAGAGTAAAAAGAAACGTAACGATTAAGGGTCATGGTACATCACCTTGTTTTTATGGCATTTTAAATGCTGTTTCGGGTGGTTAATCTAATGAAAACGATGCGACCTGTGAGTTGAATGTAAAAAGGTCCTGAGTAGGACCTTTTTTGCTTTGATTAGCGTCATTTAATCACTCAGCGTAAATCATGTTTAAACGAAGACAGCGCCCATTTGAAATTTCTACTTCGTTATTGCCTATTTATGGGGAATAACCACATGACATAGGCTCTGTCTTGTATAAACTTCAAATGAACTGCTGCAAAAATGTACATCAAAGATCAACACG
>NZ_JBQRUM010000029.1:0-25040 GCF_053485795.1 Thalassotalea ganghwensis | reverse complement strand
GTACGACACCAAGATAAACAAGAAAAGCTGGAAGAACGAAGGCAGATGAACCTGCTAGGGTAAAATGGCCCCCTTGTTTAGGGGGCTAATGCAAAGCCACCTTCTTTAGAAGGTGGATTATTTACTTTATTGGTCTTTTTTTCGACAAACATATCGGCAAATTGGTTATTGACGCTAGTAAATGCTTTTAAGGTAAGTATAATGTCGTTGCGATTTTTAAAGTAAAAGCATCGCATCATTAAAAATGTTAATAATTCCAAACTGTATAATTATTTGTTGTCTTCGATTATCGCCTTCATCTAAACAGTCAATAAATAATTGTACAGATTGGAAATCCGAAAAAATAAGGAAAATATAGTGACTCCGATTACTAAAAAATTTCAATTTGGTCAGCATACAGTAACACTTGAAACTGGCGCTATCGCCAGACAAGCAACTGCTGCCGTAATGGCAAGCATGGACGATACCAGTGTTTTGGTATCTGTCGTAGGTAAAAAAGAAGCGGTTCCAGGGCAAGATTTCTTCCCATTAACAGTAAACTACCAAGAGCGTACTTACGCAGCAGGTAAGATTCCTGGTGGATTCTTTAAACGTGAAGGTCGTCCTAGTGAAGAAGAGACATTAACTGCGCGTTTGATTGACCGTCCAATTCGTCCTTTATTCCCTGAAGGGTTTACGAACGAAGTTCAAGTTATCATTACCGTTGTTTCTGCAAACCCAGAAATTTCACCTGATATTATTTCATTGTTAGGTACTTCTGCAGCGCTTGCTATTTCAGGTATTCCATTTAGCGGCCCAGTCGGTGCAGCTCGTGTTGGTTACGTTGATGGCAAATATATCTTAAACCCTCTTCAGTCTGAATTACCGAACAGTCAGTTAGATTTGGTGGTTTCAGGGACTGAATCTGCAGTATTAATGGTTGAATCAGAAGCAGAGGTGCTTTCTGAAGAAGTAATGCTTGGCGCAGTGGTTTTTGGCCATGAGCAAATGCAAACAGCGATTCAAGCCATCAATGAATTCAAAGCTGAAGTGAATACACCAGCATGGGAATGGACTGCGCCAGAGACGAATACTGAGTTAGCAGCAAAAATCGCAGAACTTGCTTCTGAGCAATTAAATGATGCTTATCAGATCACTGAAAAAGCAGCGCGTTACGATAAAATTGCTGAAATCCGAAATGCGGTATTAGAGCAATTAGTCGCTGCAGATGAAGAATTAAACGAGCAAGAAGCAAAAGATTTATTCCACGACTTAGAAAAGAAAATTGTTCGTGGTCGAATCACACAAGGCTCTCCTCGTATCGATGGTCGTGATCCAGAAATGATCCGCGCATTAGACGTTATGACAGGTGTGCTACCGCGTACTCATGGATCTGCAGTATTTACTCGTGGTGAAACTCAAGCTTTAGTAACAGCAACATTGGGAACACAGCGTGATGCGCAGCGTCTTGATACCTTAATGGGTGAAAAGACCGAAAACTTTATGTTGCATTACAACTTCCCTCCATACTGTGTTGGTGAAACTGGTTTTGTTGGTTCGCCAAAGCGTCGTGAAATTGGTCACGGTCGATTAGCTAAGCGCGGTATTCAAGCGGTAATGCCTTCAGAATCAGAGTTTCCGTATGCGGTACGTGTGGTTTCTGAAATTACTGAGTCTAATGGTTCTTCGTCAATGGCATCAGTATGTGGTACATCATTAGCATTAATGGATGCTGGTGTACCAATCAAAGCGTCTGTCGCTGGTATTGCAATGGGGCTAGTTAAAGAAGGCGAAAACTTTGTTGTTTTATCTGATATTTTGGGTGATGAAGATCATCTAGGAGATATGGACTTTAAAGTAGCAGGTACTACTGAAGGTATTACTGCACTGCAAATGGATATCAAAATCGAAGGTATCACTCAAGAGATCATGCAAATTGCCTTGAATCAGGCAAAAGCAGCTCGCACGCACATTCTTAGCGTAATGGACCAAGCGATTGAAGGTCATCGTGATGATATTTCTGAGTTTGCACCGCGTATTCACACAATGAAAGTTAACGTTGATAAGATCCGTGACATCATTGGTAAAGGTGGCGCGACTATTCGTCAGTTAACTGAAGAAACAGGCACTACCATTGAAATTGAAGATGACGGCACCGTTAAAATTGCTGCAACCGATGGTGAGCAAGCAAAAGATGCGATTGCTCGTATTAATGCATTAACTGCTGAAATTGAAGTCGGTGCGGTTTACCAAGGTAAGGTTGTACGTATCGTTGATTTTGGCGCGTTTGTTAACGTATTACCAGGCAAAGACGGCTTAGTACACATCTCACAAATTTCAGACGAGCGTGTTAATGCCGTTACTGACGTGTTATCTGAAGGCCAAGAAGTAACCGTTAAAGTACTTGAAGTTGATCGCCAAGGTCGTGTACGTTTAAGTATGAAAGAAGCGGTTGAAAAGCCAGCTACTGAAGAAGCTCCTGCAAGTGAAGCCGATAATAAGGCTGAGAGTGACGCTGAGTAACGCAGTTAAAGCGTAACAAATAATGTCAAACTTTATAAAAAGGGAGCGTAATAGCTCCCTTTTTTATATACTTTAATTAACATGTTATAAAAGGTTTCGGTATTAAGTGAAATTTATCAATCAATTGTTAGTGTTGAGTTTGGTTATTGGAACGCAAGCTTGTAGTTCATTATCTACCAATAAAAGCCTTGTTGGCCAACTTGTTATTGCTGAACCCATCGAAGTCAATTATAAAAGCGAAATTGCTATTGCTCGAATGACAGAGGTTATTCAACGTGCTGATATAACTGACGAGCAAAGAGCGCAATTATTTTATGACCGTGGCGTAATTTACGACAGTGTTGGTTTGAGGTCGCTGGCACGTTTAGATTTTAATCGTGCTTTGAGGCTTAAGCCCGATTTGGTTGATGCTTATAATTTCTTAGGCATTCATTTTACTCAATTACAAGAATACACTCAGGCCTATGACTCGCTAGATTCTGCCATCGAGTTAGATAACCAACACCAGTTTGCTTATTTAAATCGAGGGATTGCTTTATATTACGGTGGACGCCCGAGTCTTGCCATTGATGATTTAGAGCATTTTTATCAACAAAGCCCAAGCGATCCTTACCGTATATTGTGGCTTTATTTAGCGGAAAGAGAGCTGTCAGTAGAGCAGGCGTATGTGTCGCTTTCAAACCGAGCCAAGCAAATACCAGAGCATACGTGGGCAAAGCAAATCGTTGATCTGTATTTAGGAAATATATCAGAGCACGCATTTGTTAAAAACCTATCTAAAGGTGTCAGTTCAAATAAAGCGTTAAGCGATAGGTTATGTGAAGCTTATTTCTATCTTGGCAAGTATCATCAGTTTGCTGGCAATGATAGAGATGCCGCTAATTTTTATAAATTAGCATTGAGCACTAATGTTTATGAATTTGTTGAACATCGTTACGCAAAATTAGAGCTAGACTTATTACGTACAAGTGACCAGCCACTTTAATTTAGTTTTTAATGAAGAAGGGTTGGAGTAAGGTCTACTCGAGTTTAGCGACACTTGCGCTAATTGTGGCTTTTCATGGGGTATTTTTTAATGCACTGTTAAAGTCAGAGACAATATCGTTAAGTTCGCTAAATTGGCTGTCACTATTTGACTGTCAGCATTATCATCATTTTGTGGTCAAATACGGCAAGGCTTCTCATCCAAATTGGCGGCAGTCAGCTGTAGTGCTAGCCAACAGTGATGCTGACATAGCATATCAATTAGCAAACGACTATCATCAGAAAAATCAAACCAATTCAGCATTACTTTGGTTTAAGCACGCTTCAAAACTCGGTCATAGTGAAGCTGCAGCATTTTTAGCAAATTACTGGTTTGAACAAAATAAGCTTTTGTTAGCCAAGCAACAAGCACTTCTATACCCAGATAAGCCATGGTCTTTGATATTAAGCGTTGAACTAGCATTGTCTAACGGTGATCTAAAAACACTGACTCAATTAACTCCTCGGTTAGCTGAGTTTCCCCTAGGGCAAAAGCTTATCCAAGAACTTAGACAATATTCGATATTTTCCCAGCCAATTAAACAAGCTGTACGGGATTATAGTGACTGCCTAACGATTACCTTTTTTGCAACTAACTTACATGATTTACGTTATGCTAACCGTTTAATTGAACAAGTTTCAAAGACATTTGTCGGGCAACAGTTTTGTATTTCCAAGCCTCGTTACATTCCTTTAAGTGTTTTATCGTGTGATAAAGATACAGACACAGCGATACGTTGCGATGAAAGCCGATGGCATGAAAAGTTAACGGAAATAGACTCACGCTATTTAGCGGTTATGTTACCTAATGGCGGCGCTAACGTGCATTTTGGCATTTTATATCTTGATAGTAATGATGATGTAAATGTTTTTAGGCATGAGTTACTGCACTTGCTCGGATTTGTTGATGAATATCAACTACCCGATGATCATGAGTTTTGCCAACTGGAAAGCAATACCATAGATAAAATCAATGTTGCGGTGATGAAAAACTATTACAAAGGAGAGCAAGCACAGGTGAGAAAGACCGTGATGTCGAAGTTGCCATGGCGAGCGTTAATCAAATCTACTACGCCGGTAGTTCACAAATTTGAAGATGGCTGGCAACTAGGTACTCCCGCAGTTTTTGCGCAAGAAGTAGGGATTTTTCCAGCGAAAACATGCAGAAAAGGTAATACCTTTATGTCGGTTAAGCCTTTGCAAAACTGGTCCACATTGGAATATTTCGAATTGGCGTTACCTAAAACCTATCAACAGCTCGTTTCTCAGTTAAGCCGATATTATCGAATGCCGAGTTTTCATTTCAATGTTGGCCAAGCGTTACTTGCCAACGATGAAAAAGAAAAGGCAAGCGCATGGATTGAAAAGGCCAGCAAATATGCTGACCTTGAATAAGAACGGATATTTTATCAATCAGTAAGGATAATTAAGTAAGGCGGCGCTTATTTGCCAACAATATCAGTGGTAAGTTTTCTGCTGTATGTTTTTTACCTTGAACTTCTTTTGCTAATGGTGCTTTGTGAAGTCTTACTTTAGCAGTAGGCCACATTCCTTGGTTAGCATCTACCTCATTTACCGGATTATTCACTAATTTATTGCCGTTATTGGATACGTACCATGAAAATAGAGTCATCATGAATTCCTATAAATAACTTACTATAGTTATAGTTTAAATTGCACAAATTACCTAATTAAAAACCTTTTTTATTAGGTGGATTTAGTTCGAGATTTCCAAAGTAAAGATACGTTATAATGATGACAAAAATATTATGTTGGTATGTCAATAACCTAGATGAATAAATTCAACGTTGAGCACTTTAGATCTCAGTTCCCATTGCTAGCAATTCGTTCGCATGGTCTACCACTTGTTTATGTAGATAATGGCGCAACGACACAAAAACCTCATTGTGTTATCGATGCCCAAACTGAGTTTTATCAGCAGAGTAATGCCAATGTTCATCGAGCATCTTATACCTTATCGTCACAAAGTACTGCAGCATTTGAGCAAGCAAGAGATAAAGTTAAACAGCTGATCAATGCCAAAAATCGTGAAGAAATCATTTGGACGAAAGGCTGTACAGAAAGCATCAACTTGGTGGCTCAAACATGGGGCATTGCTAATTTACAAGCTGGTGATGAGATTGTACTTAGCTATGCTGAACATCACGCTAATATCGTACCATGGCAATTATTGGCGCAGCGAACGGGTGCTAAAATTAACGTTTTACCCTTAACGCCTAGCGGAATTATTGACGAGGAAAAGGTTAAAGAGGTTATTAGCAGACGAACGCGAATCGTCGCCGTATGTCATATTTCCAATGTTATTGGCAAAATTAATCCGATCAAATCAGTTGTTGCTCATGCTAAAAGTGTCGGTGCAATTACATTGATTGACGGAGCGCAAGCCATCGCTCATTTGAATGTTGATGTTCAACAACTTGATTGCGACTTTTATGCTTTTTCAGCGCATAAAATGTATGGTCCAACAGGCGTTGGTGTACTCTATGGCAAGTTGGAACTCTTAAATAATATGCCGCCATATCAAAGTGGTGGCGAGATGATTTCAACGGTGACATTTGAGAAAACCAGCTTTCAAAAACCTCCGTTTAAGTTTGAAGCTGGTACACCGAATATCGCCGGAGTTGTTGGCTTTAACCAAGCGATAAATTTTATTCACACTAATCGGCTCAATAAGTCACTCGAATATGAAAATCAACTGATTGATTATGCTTATAAAAAGTTTGGTGATATCCCCGGCTTAAAAATGCTAGTCGAAGGAAAGCCCGACATCCCGTTATTTAGTTTTACCTTAGAAGACAATGTGCAAGATGTTGCTTCACTACTCGACAGCAAGGGCATAGCAGCACGAGTAGGGCGTCACTGTGCAATGCCATTATACCAATATCTTAACGTTGATGGTGCGATTCGCATTTCTTTAGCGCCATATAATACCAAACAAGAAGTTGATTATATTGTTGATGTATTAGCAAGCAATGTAAAAGTTGACAATGTTCGACATCAGCAGGGTGTTGATATGCTTAGCAATGATAATAGCGTAGCGGCAGACGATTTAATCGCTAGATTTTCAAAGCTCAAAGGGTGGGATAGTCGACATCGAGAATTAATGCTGCTCGGAAAGTCGCTACAGCGCATGGATAAAGCCAAGCGTAGTGAAGAAACGTTAATAAAAGGCTGTGAAAGTGCGGCGTGGCTTAGTTATTCAATCGATAATAAGGGTAAGTATCACTTTTCATGTGATAGTGATGCAAAAATAATTCGAGGCTTACTTGCGGTTGTCTTGTCTCCATATCAAGGTAAAACGGCACAAGAAATTCAGACATTCGAGATTGACCAATTCTTTGAAAAACTCGGTCTACTGCAACATTTAAGCCCGTCGCGTGGTAATGGTTTGCTCGCGATAAAAGATAAAATAATCGAAGTAGCTCAATAACCTTTAATTAGGGGAGGGGGGTTCTTAGTTTAATTTAACCGCTAAAGGTCAATACTCCCTAATAAGCCAACAACGGTATCTCGTTATTGGCTTACTGCTTTACTAGCAAACTTTTTCAAAGCGATACCTACAGCATAGAATGCAAATGTTGCTGTAATATGAGTAGCCGCACCAAAACCATTGTTGCAATCTAATCGCAATGCCCCTGTTTGTTCTGGCTTTTCTAGACATACGTTGCCGTCTTCGCTTGGATAAATTGGGTGTTCGGTGGAAAAAATGGCATCTACGGCAAATTTTCGTTTTGGGTTTCTGGTAAAGTTATGGTCGCGTCTAAGCTGATTTCGCACTTTAGACAGCAAAGGATCGTGTATCGTTTTGCTTAGATCAGCCATCTGAATTTGAGTAGGGTCGGTTTGTCCTCCAGCACCACCAAGGGTGATAACCGAAACTTTTTGGCGCTTACAATGGGCGATAAGCGCCGTTTTGACATTAACAGAATCGATGGCATCAAAGACATAATCAAATTTTTTTGTGATCACTTCTGGCAAGTTTTCAAGGGTGACAAAATCTTCAATGACATTAATTTTACACTCAGGGTTAATGTCTTTTATCCGCTGTGCCATGACATCAACCTTACTTTCACCTATCGTCGAAGAAAGTGCTGGTAATTGTCGGTTTATATTCGTTATACAAATATCGTCAAGATCAATGAGTGTCAGTTCGCCAATCCCTGAACGAGCAAGTGCTTCAGCAACCCATGAACCAACACCACCAATGCCGACAATACAAAAATGTGCCTGACGAAAGCGCTCTGCTGCGTTGATCCCATAAAGGCGAATAATACCGCCAAATCGCTCTTGATAACCTGACATAACTACAATTAACTATAAAAATTTGCCGCGCAGTATAACAAAGTCAATGTTTAAAAAGCCAAGTTTTAAGGTAAGCTCAACGAAAAAATGTCAAAACATCATATTATTTTGCGCTTTATTAGAAAAATTTAATGTTAAAAATAATGTTTTTGTTGATCGTAGGTTATGGACAAAATGGCTCTAAAATAAATATAATGTATCCAATATGCAAAATGAATAAATATTCAATTTGAAAAAGTATATAAGCATAAAAAAAGGCAGTTATTAACTGCCTTTTTGAAATATAGAATTAGATTAATTCGTGTTTATCTATCTTTGTAAGGAACGAATTCTCTGTCAATTTCACCAACGTAAAGTTGACGAGGGCGACCAATTTTTTGCCCTTCTTGACCAAGCATTTCGTTCCAATGAGAAATCCAGCCAACGGTACGAGACATAGCAAAAATAACGGTAAACATATTTGTTGGAATACCAATAGCTTTAAGAATAATACCTGAATAGAAATCTACGTTAGGGTAAAGTTTCTTCTCAATAAAGTAAGGATCTTCTAAGGCGACTTTTTCTAGCGCCATTGCAACATCAAGTAATGGGTCATTAACACCTAATTCTTTAAGTACTTCATGACAAGTCTCACGCATTACTGTCGCACGAGGGTCAAAGTTCTTGTAGACACGGTGTCCGAAGCCCATAAGACGGAATGGATCATTTTTATCTTTTGCCTTAGCGACAAATTCATCAACACGATCAACGTTACCAATTTTTTGAAGCATGGTTAAGCAAGCTTCATTAGCTCCACCATGTGCTGGCCCCCATAAAGAAGCAACACCTGCAGCAATACATGCATAAGGGTTAGCACCAGAAGAACCCGCTAGTCGGACAGTTGATGTCGAGGCATTTTGTTCGTGGTCGGCATGGAGAGTAAAGATTCTATCCATTGCGCGCGCTAATACAGGGCTAACTTTGTATTCTTCTGCTGGTACTGAAAACATCATATGCAAGAAGTTTTCAGCATAAGTCAAATCGTTGCGAGGATAAACAAATGGTTGACCAATACTATATTTATAAGCCATTGCTGCGATGGTAGGCATCTTGGCAATCAAACGATGTGCACTGCGCATACGCTGATCTGCAGCATGAATATCTAAGTCGCTGTGATAAAACGAAGAAAGAGCGCCAACAACACCACATAGCATAGCCATTGGATGTGCATCAGGTAAGAAACCTTGGAAGAAATGAGCAAGTTTCTCATGCACCATAGTATGGTTGGTGATGATCTGCTTAAATTCGTCATACTGCGAGCGTGTTGGTGCTTCACCGTTAAGCAGAATGTAACAAACTTCTAAATAGTTTGCTTCTTTCGCTAAGCTATCAATCGGGTAACCACGGTGCTGTAAAATGCCTTTTGCCCCGTCGATATAAGTAATTGCTGATTCACATGAGGCAGTAGCTAAAAAGCCAGGGTCATATGTGAAGTAGCCCGCGCCGCCCAACGTTCTGATGTCAATAACATCATGACCGGCACTACCTGAAAGGATAGGTAAAGAGGCAACTTCCTTACCATCGATACTGAGAGAGGCTTTCTTATCAGCCATATGTTTTATCCCCTATTAAATCTTGTTGTCTGACATAATTGAAAAGTTAGTCAGTTTTTCTGAATATAAAACTGGTCGGTATTCTACTTCAAACACCCCCCTAAAAGTCAAACGGTATCTGAGAACAATCGACTAAAGTCAAAGATATATAAACTATCGATTAAAAAATAGTCGCAAGCCTTTAAAATAGCACATAATTTGTCGGTTAAGAAAATTGTAATTAAAAATCATCAACGATATAATCAGCACGATCTGGCTAGGATTTTTACAATTTTCTGTAACTTTATAAAATATAGCCTAAGATCACTGGGGGGTTACTCATTTAATAAAAAATTATACGTGAGTGGCAAAAAAAAGTAGAAGGCTCTTTAGGCAACAATCGTGAAAAAACAACGTCCTGTAAACCTAGATTTAACTACGATAAAAATGCATCCGGCAGCGAAAGCTTCGATTTTACACCGTATTTCCGGTGTAGTAATGGTGTTTGCTATTGGTATTTTATTGTGGACTTTATCTCTATCACTATCTTCCGCTGAAGGTTTCGCTCAAGTAAAAGCTTTATTTGATAGCGTTATTTTTAAGCTCATTATTATCGGTATTTTATCGGCTTTAATTTACCATTTGCTTGGTGGTATTCGTCATTTATTGATGGATATGGGCCACTTTGAAGAAAAAGAGTCAGGAAATACCAGCGCTAAGCTAATTATAGCGTTATGGATTGTATTGACTATCTTAGTAGGAGTGAAATTATGGTAAATAATGCAGCTACAGTAGGCCGCAGCGGTGTACATGATTTTATTCTGTTACGTGCGAGTGCCGTTGTTCTAGCGATATACGTATTTTACATTTTGGGATTTTTTGTCATCACCCCAAACGTTACTTTTGACATTTGGCAAGGTTTCTTTGCTGGTACCTGTACAAAAGTATTAACAATTTTAGCGTTATTTGCCCTGCTTATTCATGCATGGATAGGTGTATGGCAAGTGCTTTCTGATTATGTGAAACCAACCTTTTTACGCGGTGTTTTACAATTTTTATTTGCCGTCACTTTACTGTCTTATTTAGTGGTTGGTTTCTTAACAGTGTGGGGTGTGTAAGTGAGCGTATCAGTTCGTGAATTTGACGCCATTGTAATTGGCGCAGGCGGTGCAGGTATGCGTGCCGCATTAGCAATCTCAGAATCTGGCAAAAGTTGTGCCTTGATTTCTAAAGTATTTCCTACTCGTTCTCACACGGTATCTGCACAAGGCGGTATTACGGTTGCATTGGGTAATGCCCATGAGGATAACTGGGAATATCATATGTACGATACGGTTAAAGGTTCTGATTTTATCGGTGACCAAGACGCGATTGAGTACATGTGTAAAACAGGTCCTGAAGCGATTATTGAATTAGAGAATATGGGATTACCGTTTTCTCGTTTTGAAAATGGTAAAGTTTACCAGCGCCCATTTGGTGGCCAATCGAAAAACTTTGGTGGCGAGCAAGCAGCTCGTACCGCTGCTGCAGCTGACCGTACGGGTCATGCGTTATTGCATTGTTTATATCAACAAAACGTGAAGAATAAAACTAACGTTTTTTCTGAATGGTATGCCTTAGATCTTGTAAAAAATAGTGATGGTCATGTTGTTGGTGCAACGGCTATCGATATTGAATCAGGTGAAGTATGTTACTTTAAAGCGCGTGCAACTGTTTTAGCAACAGGTGGCGCGGGTCGTATTTTTGCGTCGACAACCAATGCACACATTAACACCGGTGATGGTGTTGGTATGTCATTACGTGCTGGCGTTCAAATGCAAGATATGGAAATGTGGCAGTTCCACCCAACAGGCATCGCTGGAGCAGGGGTACTTGTTACTGAAGGTTGTCGTGGTGAAGGTGGTTACCTATTGAATAAAGACGGTGAACGTTTTATGGAACGTTATGCACCGAATGCTAAAGATTTAGCAGGTCGTGACGTAGTCGCACGTTCAATGATGACTGAAATTCGTGAAGGTCGCGGATGTGATGGTCCATGGGGTCCACATATTAAACTTAAGCTAGATCATTTAGGTCGTGAAACGTTAAATCAACGTTTACCTGGCGTTTGTGATTTATCAAAAACATTTGCTCATGTCGATCCTGCAGAAGAGCCTATTCCGGTTATTCCTACCTGTCATTATCAAATGGGTGGTGTACCTTGTAATGTTAACGGTCAAGCACTTAAATATGACCCAGAAACTGGTAACAACACAATTATTGAAGGTTTATTCGCAGTGGGTGAAATTGCCAATGTATCTGTACATGGTGCAAACCGTTTAGGCGGTAATTCACTGCTTGATTTAGTGGTCTTTGGTCGTGCTGCCGGTAACTTCTTAGGTACTTATTTAGCTGAAACTGATAACGGTAAAGAAGCGTCAGCATCTGATCTTGACGCCGCGTTGGCTCGTTATAATCGTTGGGAGTCTTCAACAGGTGGCGAAGATCCAGTACAAATCCGCAAAGATTTACAACAATGTATGCAGCTTAATTTCTCGGTATTCCGTGAAGGTGAAGCAATGGCGCAAGGGATGAAAGAGTTAACTGAAATCCGCGAACGTCTTAAAAATGCAACACTTAATGACAAGTCAAGAGAGTTCAATACCCAACGTATTGAGTGTTTAGAGCTTGATAACCTAATGGAAACTGCTTACTGTACCGCCAAAGCAGCTAACTTTAGAACCGAATCTCGTGGTGCTCATTCACGTGAAGATTTTAAAGATCGTGATGATGAGAACTGGTTATGCCATAGCATTTACACACCTGACAATGAAGAAATGTCAAAGCGTGATGTAAATATGAAGCCAGTTCACCGTGAAGCTTTCCCACCGAAAGTAAGAACGTACTAAGGAGCATTTAGCGATGAAACAAGTTTTTTCGATTTACCGTTACAATCCAGATGTTGATAATGCACCTTACATGAAGGACTATGAGTTAGAGATCCCTGAAGGATCAGACATGATGGTGTTAGATGCGTTGATTCTGTTAAAAGAACAGGATCCATCGTTATCTTTCCGTCGCTCATGTCGTGAAGGTGTTTGTGGAAGTGATGGTTTAAACATGAACGGTAAAAACGGCTTAGCCTGTATTACCCCACTATCTGCTGTTAAAGCCAGTAAAATCGTATTGCGTCCATTACCAGGCTTACCGGTAGTGCGTGATTTGGTTATCGACATGACGCAGTTCTATAACCAATACGAAAAGATCAAGCCGTACTTAATTAATGACGGTAAAGAGCAACCTGCACGTGAACATTTGCAGTCTATCGAAGAGCGTGAGCACTTAGATGGTTTATATGAATGTATTTTATGTGCGTGTTGTTCAACCTCATGTCCGTCTTTTTGGTGGAATCCAGATAAGTTTATCGGACCTGCAGGTTTGTTGCATGCATACCGTTTCTTAATTGATAGTCGCGATACAGCAACAGACGAGCGTTTAGACGATTTACAAGATGCGTACAGCGTATTCCGCTGTCACGGCATTATGAACTGTGTAGATGTTTGTCCAAAAGGATTAAACCCGACAAAAGCCATTGGCCACATTAAGTCAATGCTTCTTTCGCGAGCTGTTTAATAAAATAGGCCAGTTTACCAAAGGTAGACTGGCGGTAAATTTAATCGAGGCGTTTATTATTAAGTAATTAGATAATAAACATAGTTTATTTGGCGCTTTAATCCCA
Organism: Thalassotalea ganghwensis; assembly: GCF_053485795.1. NCBI lineage: Bacteria > Pseudomonadati > Pseudomonadota > Gammaproteobacteria > Alteromonadales > Colwelliaceae > Thalassotalea > Thalassotalea ganghwensis. The sequence goes on along the minus strand of NZ_JBQRUM010000029.1, from coordinate 11,903 downwards.
ATTAAAGGAACAGGCAATGCCAGAAGGTGTAATGAAGGCTTGGTTAGAGTCTTCCCATTTAAGTGGTGCAAATACCGCTTATATTGAAGAACTATATGAATCTTACCTAGATAACTCGCAATCTGTATCTGCAGAATGGCGAGAAGTCTTTGAACAACTCCCAAAAATTGAAGGCGTTGACGTTGAGTATCGACACTCAGCTGTTCGCGAAGAATTCAAAGAGTTAGCGAAACAAACTAGCAAAACCGTCGTCGTTTCAGGCGGTAGTGATGCTAAACAAGTTCGTGTCTTGCAGTTAATAAATGCATTTCGTTTTCGAGGTCACCAAAATGCCAATATTGATCCGTTAGGGTTATGGCAACGTGAAAAAGTACGCGATTTGCAATTATCTCATCACGATTTATCAGAAAACGATTTTGATAAAGAGTTTAATGTTGGTTCTTTTGCCGCTGGTCAAGAGTCAATGAAACTTGGTGAGTTGTATGATGCACTGAAGAAAACCTATTGTGGTTCAATCGGTGCTGAATATATGCATATTACGTCAACAGAAGAGAAACGTTGGATCCAACAACGTTTAGAATCTGTTCAGTCACGAGCTAAGCTTTCCAAAGACGAGAAAGAAGAAGTACTAAAAGGGCTTATTGCTGCCGATGGATTAGAGAAGTATCTAGGGGCTAAGTTTCCTGGTGCTAAGCGATTTTCTCTAGAAGGCGGTGACGCACTAATTCCAATGCTCAAAGAGTTAATCACGCGCGCTGGAAGCCATGGCACTAAAGAAGTTGTCATCGGTATGGCGCATCGTGGTCGCTTGAATGTACTCGTTAATGTTATGGGTAAGAATCCATCGAAGCTTTTTGATGAGTTTGGTGGCAAGCATGATGAAATTTTATCGTCAGGTGACGTAAAATATCACCAAGGCTATTCTTCTGATTTTGTTACACCAGGTGGCAATGTCCATTTAGCGTTAGCATTTAACCCTTCTCACCTTGAAATTGTTAACCCTGTTGTTATGGGGTCAGTTCGCGCGCGTTTAGATCGTCGTAAGTGCAATCAAGGCGATTTGGTTTTACCTATCACCATTCACGGTGACTCTGCGATCGCGGGTCAAGGCGTTGTTCAAGAAACCTTTAATATGTCGCAAGCGCGTGCATTTAAAGTCGGTGGTAGTGTTCGTATCGTCGTAAATAACCAAGTTGGTTTTACGACCTCTAATCCTCAAGATACGCGTAGTGGTGAATACTGTACTGAAATCGCCAAAATGGTTTCGGCACCTATTTTACATGTTAACGGTGATGATCCAGAAGCGGTGATATTAGCAACGCAAATCGCTTTGGATTTTAGAAACGAATTCAAGCGTGATGTTGTCATCGACTTGGTATGTTATCGCCGTCACGGCCATAACGAAGCTGATGAGCCAAGTGCAACCCAGCCGTTAATGTACAAAAAAATTAAAAAGCACCCTACGCCTAAGCAGTTATATGCTAACCAATTGGCGACAGAAGGTAGTATTTCTGAAGCTAAAGCTACTGAGTTATCAGAGTACTACCGCAAGTTGCTTGATGAAGGTCAATGCACAGTAGAACAATGGCGTCCAATGACACAGCACTCAGTTGATTGGTCTCCATACCTAGGCCATGACTGGGATGATGATTACGATAAAGAAATATCTCTGGAAAAGCTTAAAGAGCTTGCCAATAAAGTTTCTACTTATCCAGAATCACACCCTGTGCATAGTCGTGTGAAAAAGATCTATGACGATCGTAAAAAAATGGCCTCAGGTGAAAAGCTATTAGACTGGGGTATGGCCGAGAACCTAGCTTATGCAACGGTGATTGACTCTGGACAGCGTGTTCGTATAACCGGTCAAGATGCGGGGCGTGGTACCTTTTTCCATCGCCATGCAGTATTGCACAATCAAGAAGATGGTAGCCAATACATGCCGTTGCGTAACATTCATGATGGGCAAGGTGCATTTGATGTTAACGACTCGGTTTTATCTGAAGTTTCAGTACTTGCTTTTGAATATGGCTATACCACAGCTGAGCCAGCAGGATTAACGATTTGGGAAGCCCAATTTGGTGATTTTGCTAACTGTGCGCAAGTGGTATTTGATCAGTTTATCAGTTCTGGCGAGCAAAAGTGGGGCAGACTGTGTGGTTTAACCATGTTACTGCCACATGGTTATGAAGGCCAAGGTCCTGAGCATTCATCTGCACGTTTAGAGCGCTTCTTACAGTTGTGTGCCGATCACAATATGCAAGTGTGTGTGCCGTCAACGCCTGCGCAAGTATTTAATATGCTTCGTCGTCAAGTTGTTAGACCTATGCGCCGTCCATTGGTGGTAATGTCTCCTAAGTCATTATTACGTCACTCATTAGCGGTATCTTCTTTAGAAGAGTTAGCATCGGGCGTCTTCCATAATGTCATTGGTGAAATTGATGATATTAAGCCAGAGCAGGTTGAACGTGTTATTTTCTGTAGCGGTAAAGTGTATTATGAGCTCCTAGAGCAACGCCGCAAAGAAGAGAAAAACAATATTGCCATTATTCGTATTGAGCAATTATACCCGTTCCCAGAGCAAGAACTGCAGCGCGAGTTAGAGAAATATCAACACGTTAAACAGTTCGTATGGTGTCAAGAAGAGCCACAAAACCAAGGGGCATGGTACTGTTCTCAGCATCATTTCAGAGCAGCGATACCTGAAGGTACTTATTTGACATATGCTGGACGTAAGGCTTCTGCAGCCCCAGCGGTAGGTTATGTGTCTGTACATGTTAAAGAGCAACAAGCGCTAGTCAATGACGCGCTAAATGTTGAATAGACTAGTTTTTGTAAGTAAGGAATAAATTAATGACAACCGAAATTAAGGTTCCCGTTTTACCTGAATCAGTTGCTGATGCAACTGTCGCTACTTGGCATGTTCAAGTAGGAGATAAAGTTTCACGCGATCAAGTATTAGTTGATATTGAAACCGATAAAGTAGTACTTGAAGTACCAGCAACTTCTGACGGTGTGATCACTGAAATTAGCCAAGAAGAAGGTGCTACGGTTTTAGGCGAGCAAGTGATTGGTATTTTATCAGAAGGCGCTTCAAGCGGTGATGCTCCAAAGAAATCTGAGCATTCAGCACCAAAATCAGAAGCTAGTGCTTCAGGTGAAACCATTGATATTTTAGTGCCAGTGTTACCAGAGTCTGTGGCAGATGCGACCGTAGCAACATGGCACGTAGCTGAAGGTGATGCAATCACTCGTGATCAAGTATTAGTTGAAATCGAAACCGATAAAGTTGTGCTTGAAGTCCCTGCAACGGCTGATGGTGTGATGGGTAAAATTGCTCACGCTGAAGGTGATACGGTGCTAGGCCAGCAAAAAATTGGTGAAATGAGCACAGGCGGTTCAGCAGCAGCGTCAGAAGCACCAGCAGCTTCTGCAGAAGATGCCATTAGCTCTGATGAATTAGCAAGCCCTTCAGTACGTCGTTTGATGACTGAAAAAGGCTTGTCTGCATCAGATGTTAAAGGCTCAGGCAAAGGTGGTCGTATAACGAAAGAAGACGTTGAAGCGGCGGCTAACAAGCCAGCAGCACCAGCGAAAGCGTCGGCTCCAGCACCAGCAGCACAAGCTTCGGCAGCACTTGGCGAGCGTACACAAAAACGTGTACCGATGACACGTCTACGTAAGACAATCGCTAACCGTTTATTAGAAGCAAAAAATTCAACTGCAATGTTAACCACGTTTAACGAAGTTAATATGAAGCCAATTATGGATCTTCGTGCTCAATACAAAGATGTATTTGAGAAGACTCATGATACTCGTTTAGGCTTTATGTCATTTTACGTTAAAGCGGTTACTGAAGCACTTAAGCGCTTCCCAGCGGTTAATGCTTCGATCGACGGCGATGATATTGTTTATCATAACTTTTTTGATATCTCTATTGCGGTTTCAACGCCACGTGGTTTAGTAACACCAGTATTACGTGATGCTGACCAATTAAGCATGGCGGGTATCGAGAAGGGTATTAAAGATTTAGCGATCAAAGGTCGCGACGGTAAGTTAACGATGGACGATATGCAAGGTGGCAACTTCACTATCACAAACGGCGGTGTATTTGGTTCATTGCTTTCAACGCCAATCATTAACTTACCGCAAACTGCTATTTTAGGTATGCACAAAATCCAAGATCGTCCAATGGCGGTTGATGGCAAAGTAGAAATCTTACCTATGATGTACTTAGCGCTTTCTTATGACCATCGTTTAATTGATGGTAAAGAATCCGTTGGATTCTTGGTAACGATTAAAGAGTTATTAGAAGATCCAACACGTTTATTACTTGATATTTAATGTTTAGTTATAGCTTAAACAAAAAATATTAAGAATTTCGACTATAGTATTAGCTCTAGAGGGTTTGCTCTCTAGAGCTTTTGTACTATAATCGGTCAACTTTTTTCGATGGTGACGATTTGTCAATAATTGTTGCCATTATCATCTACAGATAAATGGAAACGCACCATGAATTTGCATGAGTATCAAGCGAAACAATTATTCGCTGAATATGGTTTACCAGTTTCTGAAGGGTTTGCTTGCGATACCCCTCAAGAAGCTGCTGAAGCTGCTGACAAAATCGGCGGTGATATGTGGGTTGTCAAGGCACAGGTTCACGCCGGTGGCCGTGGTAAAGCTGGCGGTGTTAAGCTAGTTAAATCAAAAGACGAAATCAGAGAGTTTGCGCAAAATTGGTTAGGTAAGAACCTAGTGACTTACCAAACAGATGCGAATGGTCAGCCTGTTGCTAAAATTTTAGTAGAAAGCTGCACTGATATTGCAAACGAACTATATTTAGGCGCTGTTGTTGACCGTGGTACACGTCGCGTTGTATTCATGGCTTCAACTGAAGGCGGTGTTGATATTGAGACGGTTGCAGAAGAAACGCCTCACTTAATTCACAAAGCGGCGATTGACCCTCTTGTTGGTCCTCAAGCTTATCAAGCGCGTGAGTTAGGCTTTAAACTTGGTTTAAACCCAACGCAAATGAAGCAATTTGTTAAAATCTTCATGGGTTTAGGTAACATGTTTATCGACCACGATTTCGCGTTATTAGAAATCAACCCATTAGTTATCACAGAAGCAGGTAACTTACATTGTTTAGACGGTAAAATTGGTGTTGATTCTAACGCCTTATACCGTCAACCAAAAATCCGCGCAATGCACGATCCTTCGCAAGAAGATGAGCGTGAAGCACATGCGGCTCAATGGGAACTTAACTATGTTGCATTAGACGGTAACGTAGGTTGTATGGTTAACGGTGCAGGCCTTGCAATGGGTACCATGGATATCGTTAACTTGCACGGTGGCAAGCCAGCTAACTTCTTAGATGTTGGTGGCGGCGCAACCAAAGAGCGTGTATCAGAAGCTTTCAAAATCATCCTTTCTGATGACAACGTAAAAGCAGTATTAGTAAACATCTTCGGTGGTATCGTGCGTTGTGACATGATCGCCGAAGGTATCATCGCGGCGGTTAAAGAAGTTGGCGTAAAAGTACCAGTGGTTGTTCGTTTAGAAGGTACTAACGCTGAAGCGGGTCGTGAAGTATTAGCAAGCTCTGACGTAAACGTTATTGCTGCTGAATCATTAACTGACGCTGCTGAGAAAGTAGTTGCAGCTGCGGAGGGCAAATAATGTCTGTATTAATTAACAAAGACACCAAAGTAATCTGTCAAGGTTTCACTGGTGGCCAAGGTACATTCCACTCTGAGCAAGCGATCGAATACGGTACGCAAATGGTTGGTGGTGTTTCTCCTGGTAAAGGCGGTCAAACGCACTTAGGTTTACCAGTATTCAACACAGTACGTGAAGCCGTTGAAGCAACGGGCGCAACAGCAACCGTTATCTATGTACCAGCGCCATTTTGTAAAGATGCTATCTTAGAAGCTATTGACGCAGGTATCGAGTTAATCGTTACGATTACGGAAGGTATCCCAACGTTAGACATGCTTGACGTTAAAGTTAAGCTTGAAGAAACTGGCGTTCGCATGATTGGTCCTAACTGCCCAGGTGTTATCACGCCAGGCGAATGTAAAATTGGTATCATGCCAGGTCACATCCACAAGCCAGGTAAAGTAGGTATTGTATCTCGTTCAGGTACATTGACTTATGAAGCAGTTAAGCAAACAACTGATGCTGGTTTTGGTCAATCTTCATGTGTTGGTATCGGTGGTGACCCAATTCCAGGTACTAACTTCATCGACGTATTAGAGATGTTCGAAAACGACCCTCAAACTGAAGCGATCGTCATGATCGGTGAGATTGGTGGTACGGCTGAAGAAGAAGCAGCAGAGTACATCAAAGCAAACGTGACTAAGCCAGTCGTTTCTTACATTGCTGGTGTTACTGCTCCTCCAGGTAAGCGTATGGGCCATGCTGGTGCGATTATCGCTGGTGGTAAAGGTACAGCTGACGAGAAATTTGCGGCATTAGAAGCTGCAGGTGTTAAGACAGTGCGTTCTTTAGCAGAAATTGGTAATGCGTTGAAAGAGAAGACGGGTTGGTAAGCAACTGTTTCTTTTGAAATGATTTGAAAACCCGCCGAATGGCGGGTTTTTTGTTATTACAATATATGTATGCCGTATACATTATCGGCTGCTTTAACAGTATGTGTGTTTGCTTCAGGGTAGTATTGGTTAATAATTCCCATCAAGAGGTGTTTCTGTTCTTTCGGCATTTTTTCACCGATATAAAAATCACATATTGATTGTGGAGAAAACTTCATAGCTCCAATTGAATCAGCAAAAAATCTTAATTCGTGTTCATATTTCCATTGAGAGTGTTTAAATTGTATTGCGCTTAAAATATTGAGAGCGCTTTCATTTAAATCATTTATCGTGACTGTTTGGGCAATATCTACATATCGAATGTTAGCCCAAGAAAATTTTGTGTTCCTGTTCAAACTTTTTAATGATTCAAAAAGTTTTGCTAAATCGAATTTTATGCAAAAACCTCTAAGGCCATCGGCATAATGTGACCACATTAGCATATTAGAAATATGCGGGGGATAATTATCATCTTTACTTAATATATCTTGTGAGCTAGAGAAAATTCCAATTGAATTACGTTCATTAGATAATCCGCTAATTAATTCGTTGAGGGACGTCTTTGTTTCTTTTAATGTTTTTTCTCGATTTAGTACGCATGTATCTAAAGCAATATTGTAAGCTTCATCGTGGCTTAGCTTTTTTTGTTTTACCAAGCTATTAGTGCCGGTATTCAAAGCAAAATTTATCAATTCATCATCTGTTTCAGGCTTTGCTACATTAACCATTCCTTCAAATGGGTCATTCAAGGAATCTTTACTTGCAAACCAAATTGTATGACTAGAAAGATTTGAAAGAGAGTTAACAGTAACGTTCCTAAATTTATAAATTGGTGGAAATTCTTTGCTCATAAGTTAATAAACATAGGTATTAGTTTTATAAAGTACTATGCAAGGTTCTTTATAATTTATAAAGAAAAAGTTGATAATTATGGGAGTTATGACTGATTTGAACACGTTTTAAATAATAAACTTATAGTAAACATAATAAATGGGATTAGCTAAACATTAAAATGCTTTTAGGTTTTGTGTTTTGTTAATGTTTATATTGTCGAGGGTGCTCAATGGCTCGGCAACTGCTCCTGCGTTGCTCTACCTCCGACATCCTTGTCGTCGACCCAGAAGGAGCGGTTATAAAATACATCCTTGTATTTTACCTTTCAGGCCATCTTCGATGTTCAAATTCGTTCCTGACGAATTTGTGCGCCGAAGCCCCTCTGGACTCCCCGCGCGCTGCTGTAAAATGTTTTTCTTACTGAACAATAAATTTATCGAGCTAACGTTCAGATAGCACCTCCTTGTGCTAACTGAACTTTGCTGGCTATCCTTGCCAGCAATAGCTGAAAATTATTGTTCACCCAGACATTTTACCAAGCAGGATTGTGCTTCGTTTTAGCTTGGTGATTAATCTCGTTGAATGAAGTTGGTTTGCTATTGCAGTGAGCAGGGCGGTTTTGACCCATTCCCATTGAAGCGGTTTGAAAATTAACTAACAAAGTGACACTCGACCCGAGACATGGACGTCGAGGGCTACCGCTGTTCATGGATGATAAATCGGTAGGCATCGAGTGGAACGTTCGTTAATTTTCAAAGGTTTCCGCTGAATTGGGCGCTGAGGGAGTTGAAAGAGGGAAACAAGCGATTTTTCCCTCTTTCGTGCTGCGGCCACCGCCGCCATATTACAGAACAATAGAATGAAATTACTTTAATAACCGACTTGATCTCAATGAGTCAATCGTGTTTTATTCGGCTGAATAACTAGTATCTTGTTAAAACTGAGAACTAAGAAACATAGGTTTGTACGCAGCTTTTACAAAGTTGTCACACATTTTGAAAGCGTGCTTATCATTACTTTGCTATTTTTGCTGCTGTGCTTATTAATTTAATCGCCACACCTTGTCCATTTAACAAACTAAGACTAGTTAATAGGTCACTTATTTTCTTGTTACAAGTAGCTAGTTTACTGATAAAGTCAGCCATAACAGGCACTGTTTTATGTGAAGGTGCAAAATTATCAAACGCTCTTCCATAAACCGCTGCTAATATTGTATTAATTTCTTGTTTTGTTTCGTTCTTTATTTTTGATGTTGAAGACATATTCATCCCTTTCTCTTCAATTTTATTTTATTTAGTTGTTTTATGAATTCCGAACTTTCTAATAAGGTTGTTTGAACTTGCAGATAATATGAGTTGATATTATTGCTGAAAACAAATGCGCTATAGGTATAGTTGCTAGGTATAGCAGGGTAGATATAACAGGTTATTAGTGAATCTATGCAGACATCATGCGCTATTTCTGTTCTCTTTTGTTTGAAAGGTAAAGCTTTGATACGTTTTGCGAGTTTAAAGTCAGAACATTTTATGCCTGCCAGACATTCGCCAAATTCTTTTATAGTATACAGTTTAGTATTTTCAAATAGATAAGCTCGTGTGAATGGTGCAAGCTCGATTTGGTTTGCGTCATCTTTTAAAAGTACATTTTCATCAGGAAGAACTGTAATGCTAACCCATTGTTTATCCAACTGGAATGAAAAGTCTTTTATTTCGATATTGCTAGCCATTACGTTTTTAGATAATAAAGTAAATAAAAATAATAGTTTAAGGGGGGTAAAATTGACGAGTTGAGTTAGATTAAGCATCTTCTTCCCTGTAAGATATTAAGCTTAATGTATACTAACTATAAAGAAATGTTGCAGTCAAGTCCGTTCTATAACAAGCAAGCGGTCAGATTCAAACTAAAATACTTTAGAGTTATGATGTTTTCGCGGAATTGGATGCTGCTGTAAAATGTTTTTCTTTCTGAACAATAAATTTATCGAGCTAACGTTCAGATAGCACTTCCTTGTGCTAACTGAACTTTGCCGGCTATCCGTGCCAGCAATAGCGGAAATTTATTGTTCATCCAGACATTTTACCAAGCAGGATTGTGCTTCGTTCGAGTTGCGTGATTAGTTTCTTCCTCTTTGTGTTCTATATATTCGCTATTGCAGTGAGCGGGGCGGTTTTGACTCGTTCCCATTGAAGCGGTTTGAAAATTAACTAACAAAATGACACTCGACCCGAGACAAGGATGTCGAGGGCTACCGCTGTTCATGGATGATAAATTGGTAGGCATCGAGTGGAACGTTCGTTAATTTTCAAAGGTTTCCGCTGAATTGGGCGCTGAGGAATAAAAGGGGTCGGTGACACATGTGTCTTATTCGCATTTAGTTGTCGGCCGTAAAATCTCCGAAAGATTATCTTTGGTCAAGTTATCTGTGAATGCTGGTTTAGAACAACGAAAGTTGCTGAAAACTCATTCAAGTTACTTAGCGTTAGGCCATGATATGACAAGTGTTGAAGCGAATTATCAGTCTTTGTTTTCGAGATAACTTGAGTTGTCTACTATTGATAGCATTAGCAATGCCGCCAAATTCAACATGCCCTATGGTGATAAACGATTTAAGCAAGAGATTGAACGCGCACTAGGCCGATCTATCGGATTTGAGCATAGGGGGCGCTCACCTAAGATTTGAGATTTGGTAGTATTTCCTTATTGAGAATGAGACGCATGTGTCACCGACCCCTTTATTTATTAGAATTTTAAAAGGGTAATAACAATGTGATGTCATTACCCTATAATACGTTATCTTTTAACTATTTTTGTGAACTTCTTAATAACCACACAAAACAAGAAAGCAATAAGAAATGGATACTGCCACCAGAACTTGAATCGCTTGATGAACTCTCTGTAGTAGAACCATTAGTAACAGTTACTTTCACTATATCTTGAGACTTAAATCCTTCATTATCTTTAACTGTCAAGTTAATACTGATGTCTGTATTTTGGGTAACATCTGGCGCAATAAAGGTTGCATTGCTACTGCCATTATTATTTATAACGATAGATGAGTCATCAGTTGACCACAAGTATTCAATAATTTCGCCCTTTGAATCTGTGGACCCATTACCATTTAATGATACGGTTTTGCCTTCCTCAATTGTTATATCTTGCCCTGCATTGGCAATAGGAACACTTGGGTGTTTAGCGTTATAAAAAATTTCTCCTCTAATTGTTCCATTACCTATTTCTCTACAGTGAACTTCAAAAGTAGCTGCAAAGGAAAGAGGTTTATTATTTTGACCATACTCTAGAGTACTGATAACAAAATTTCCTAGATCTTCAGAACATGCCTTACCATTTCCTGAGAAACTGATACCAGCTTGGTTTTCCTCTTGAAATGGGTAATTGCCCGCATCGGCATACTCTCCAATTGCTAGCAAGTCGTCGTTAGGAGCATCAAATTGAATTGACCAATCAAAGCCATTAATATCGACAGAAATAGATTTATCAGACCAGTAAGATAATTCAATTTTATCGTTTGAAAGATCAAAAAATAACGGCTTACCACCTGTGATCCATGTTTCAGTTATAGGTTCAATAAGTACGTATGTTAACGGTGCGCTCTTGCTGTTGATATCAAGTCTTATATTTTTTTCAGCTGACTGATTTAGCTCGTCAAAAACGGTTAGTTCAAGTTCTATTATTTCGCCTTCAAGTTTAATGTCTTCAGGCGCAGTAATGCTCGGTGTTGAAATATTAGGATTTGATAAAGTAATTTCTGGTCCAGAAATTTGACGCCAAAAAAAACTATTGATGTTGGTTGTGCCTGAAAAAGGTTCACTTGAAAATGATTTCGTCGCATCCATCAAAATAGAGCCACCTTCTACCAATTGGGGGGTGGGAGCGATGACGATAAAAGGCTCTCCATAAGGAACTGGAATGTCTGAATTAATTCTTATTTGCCCGTTTAGTGTTCCTGAAAAACCACCACAATATTGTTTGAAGTCTAGAGCAATCTTTGGGACTTCGCTGTCAATATCATATTCGTATATAAAGTATTCGCCTCGATGATCTGAACATCGCCCAACTTTCCAATCAATTTTGAACTTCGCTTTATTATCACTACCAAATGGATAATTCGATACCCCTAAATAGGAGGCTTTTGCTGTAAATGGTGATGCTAAAGGTGCTGAAAAATCTAACTCCCAATTTGCACTTTCAATATGAATTTCTGTTTCTGTCGCCGATAAGTGCGTGAGTTCAGTAATTTCTTCATTAAAATTATTGAAGTATCTACCAGAGCTTTCAAGTTTAATGTAGTTATTGGCTAGAATGTTACTACTTAAGATTAAGAAGAAGAATAATAATATCCTTATACAGGTTTGAGTCACGTATTGATTCCTTTATTAACAGACCTATTATAAACGAGGGAGTATAATAGATTTGACTCTAAATAAAATCAATTATTATATGTGCTGTGACCTTCCCCCCTCC
>NZ_JBQRUM010000028.1:0-25411 GCF_053485795.1 Thalassotalea ganghwensis | reverse complement strand
TGTTAATTGCAAAAGAAAAGGCTCCTGAATAAATTCAGAAGCCTTTATAAACTAACCAGTTGATCGGTCAATGGATCATTAAATATTTCTTAACTGATCGGCATTAAGCATTCGCTGACTTTTTTATTTTTTACGCTGTGATCCTTAATTTAAGATAAATCGTTAATCAGGAAAAGTCGTGAAAAAGACAGTGCTGTACACTAGGGTCTGTTTATCTTTGTTTAAAATTTATGCTGAGTGATAAAATGCCGTTAATCAAGGCAAAAATTTAGAAGTTTAGTGAGCTAAATGATAGGTTTTTAATGAAGAGTAACGCCATTTTAGCCTCAGCCCTTCGGGCAATGACTATTTTTAATACTAGCGTCATTAGCATTCGCTTATTTGGAATAACCAAACATCGCTCACGCTGCTTTGCTATTATCAAAAATAGCCTATTGCAGAAAAAATAAACAAAGGTCAACAGACCCTAGCAATCAAGGGCCTCGTTGTGAAAAGGCGATTGCGTTTTTTAAAACAACATCAAATCGGTTATCGTTTGTGTAATGTCAAGACTCCTGCGGGTCAAAAACGTTGACAAGAACAGGTTTTTGAACGGTTCTCGTGTTTAAAATATCAAGCCAATATTGTCTTGGTTTTATCGCTAATTAGTGGAACTCATTATTATCAAGCTAATATTGTATTGGCTGATAATAGCTGATTTTCTTCAGATGATGATTAACCCAGTAACTCTCTCAGCCCATCAGCATTGGCTAGATGGAGAGATTAACGTTATGATTGATAAAAGTAGTAGCATACTTCGTATGAGATACTAATAATAAAGCTTTGAAAAGCGAGGGCATGCTTGTATTTATGATTAACTATTTTTATTACTTTGTGATTTTGGCAAGCATCGTTTTTGCAAATACTTCTTTGGCGAATACTTCTTTAGGGACAGAGTCATTTAGTGATGACGCAATAGAAGAACGTATTTATCAAGAGCCCTTGGCCACTTATCAAACTATATTAAAAGAGATGCCTGCTAATGAGCAAGGCGATCAACATCAACACCTTTGGTGGTTGTTACGTAAAGCACAAGCAGAACATCTGTTATATTTCTATGAAGATTTTGAGGAAACAATAAACCAGGCTTTTCAACTATTAACAAAAGACTCTCCAGCGGCCATTGTCAGTCGCTTCAATTTATTCAAAGGTGTGTTAGCTCGAATAAAGGGACAATATAACGATTCTTCAAGGTATATCGCCAAAGCATTAGAGCAAGCCAAACAGAATGATTTAGAGCATATTTATATCCAGGCCAAACAAGAAAATGCCTATACTCAAAGCCTCACCGAACTGTTTGAGGTATCCTTGAGTGATATGCAAGAAGCCTATGTTAAAGCATATGGGATGAATGATAAGTTTTTAATAGCCGTAATCAACGAAACTTATGGAGCAATCTATGGCTATATGCATGATTATGCTAAATCGATAGAGTATTACCAAAAGGCTTTAGAAGCTTATCGAAATTTGGGCTACAAGGCTCATATTGCTGAAGCCATTTATGGACTCGCATCGACCTATCGTTACTGGAAGAAGTTCGACTTGGCGATTAAATATTTTAAGCTTTATCAAGATAAGGTTAATTACACGCCTAATCCTGAGTTGAGTTATTATGCCGCCTATGGATTGGGAATGACGCTTTCTGAACAAGGGAAATGTCAAGAAGCGCTTGAGGTGATTGACGATGCGTTATCAAAAAAAGGTGTTAAAGACTACAATGTTGAGCTCTATAAAAACCAAGCGGTTTGCTTTTTACAACTTAATCAATTACAAGAAGCCTCTCTAGCACTTGATAGCGCTAAAAGGTTACTTGCAGAGTTGCCTGATTTAGCGGGAACTACATGGGACATCGAAACGATTAAAATCGCTAGTCAACTTGCTCACAAGAAAGGTGAATATGATACCAGTTATCAATTGCTTCAAGAGTATCATGATAAATACGTAGAAATTTTAATGACTAACTCTACTGAACGGCTGATTCAAGCGAGAGCTGAAATGGAATTAGAACGACAAGAAGTTGAACGAGCGTTAGCATTGCAACGAGATAAAGTAGAGAACTTGCAGCAAGAAACGTTAGCGCAAAAGCATCTCGAACAGCAGTATTTTATGGTGTTTTTATTATTGGTCATAGCCATTATTGTTATCATTTTGGTGATGCAGCATCGCAGTAATCAGCGAATGAAAGCGTTATCGATTACCGATCCTTTATCTGGTTTATATAACCGTCGCTACATTTTTAATTATTTGGATAATGTCCTAACCTCAATGTCAATTGATAAAGGTGAGTTGTCATTATTGCTGCTTGATATCGATAATTTTAAGCAGATCAATGATCAATATGGGCATCCTGCAGGCGATTATGTCATTTTGAACATTGCAAAAATTGGTCATCAAGTGTTGCGCACTGAAGATGTTATGGCACGAGTTGGCGGTGAAGAGTTTTTATGTGTATTGCCAAGAACATCGGCTAGTGAGGCCGAGAAAATTGCGCAACGAATGCTTAAAGCTGTTGAAAGTAGTGTCTTTACCTTTAAAAACATTGCTGATATCAAAGTAACCACGAGTATTGGACTTTCAAGTTATTCCAAAGTCGGGCAAAGTGTTGAAAGGCTCTATGCCGAAGCTGACATGGCACTATATCAGGCTAAGCGAAACGGTAAGAATACCGTGGTAAGTTTTACCGAAAAAAGCGACTCAAAAGAGCAGATTTAGTCGATTATGTATCCGTCATATTCTCGTCAAATTTGCGATCAACATCCAGTTGAGCTAAATAAGTTAGCAAGACTCGCGATTGAATATGCACAAAAATATTTCCAGCAAGCGCAATTGGTGCCTCATGTGCACTTTGAGTTAGAAGGATGTGTTAAAAGTCCGGGCATGTTAAAAATTGATTTTGATAGGATCAATGGTGCATTTGCAAAAAGAGGTATTGAAGGAAAGCTTATTCCTGAATATTGGCAGAATCAGTGGGAATTTGTTTCTGAGTTTGCCGGTCAATCACCGTTGAAAGAAGCAGATAACTTAACTCATGTGATCAATTGGTTACCAACGCTTTTCAAAGAGCAGGGAATTGAAGTCACATTAATCAAACCTGTGGTTTGGTCTGGAGACTCAGCTCAATTAGCCAGAGGAAGTAAAAGCATATTTAAGAGCTTAGATCGCCAAATTCATATTCCAAATGCTATTCAAGTGAATGTCAGCGTATCTGACCTCAATGGTGATAATCTTATTGCGACGGGTGACTTAGGCGAAGCTATTCAGTTGTGTTTAATCAAGCGCAGTTTAGCTTGTAGTTTACTTTTTTTACCAGAATCTGAAGCTTTTGAGCGTTTAAAGCTAAAAAGTGCCTATGGATTAAGTGAAGAACTGTGCTCACCTTGTGATATTTCTGGTGGGCATCAAGGCAGCGTTGCCTTGTATCGTCAAAGAGGAAAGCATAATCAAATGCTTGGACAAGAGCCATTGATAGTGAACCATTTGCATGAAGCACTCGTAGTAACCGAGAATTGGCAAAAAACTGCGAGAATAGAACATCGACTAGGCGCTTCGAGTAAATTATACAATGCTTACTTAAACGTTTTATTTGTGTTGCTTGCTACCATTGATGCACTAACGATGGATAATGAAGACGTCAAGCAACACCTCGCTCGCGCGACAGTAACAACCTTGCCTGAATCTATTGAAGATTTAGATGGCGCTGTTGGGGCGCTAACGTTATTCAAACAAGACAATTGGTTTAGTGAGGCGATAAATAGCCTCCAATGTCGTATTGATGGCGTAGCACTTGAGCCAGGAAGTGGCTTGGGCGATAAAATTAAGGCAGCTTTTGTAGCCCAATATGGTGGCACTAGGGCCATAATACACACGAATAATTAGGACATTTTTCATGACGAGTATTACACAAGCAAAGACTCTGTGGTTAGATGGTGGTTCAGTCGAACAAAAAAGAGCTGAACTAAAAGCATACTTTGAGAATACTTGGCGTACGTATGAAAGCTTATTTGCATTAATCAACGATGATGACGCCTTTTATTTAAGGCCAGAGCCACTGCGTCATCCATTAATTTTCTATTTTGGTCACACGGCCACCTTTTACGTCAACAAATTGATGTTGGGTAAATATATATCGGAGCGCATTAACCCAGCGTTGGAGGCAATTTGTGCCGTTGGTGTTGATGAAATGAGTTGGGATGATTTAGACAGCTCTCACTATGATTGGCCAGCGGTTGAAGACGTTCGCGCATATCGTGATCAGGTTTATCATTTGGTCAATCAGTTAATTGATAATATGGAGTTAACCCTTCCTATCAACCAAGACAGTTTGGCTTGGGTGCTATTAATGGGTTGCGAACATGAGCGTATTCACTTAGAAACCTCATCGGTGATCATGAGAATGTTACCATTACAGTATTTGACGCCATCAGCACAATGGGCTCCCTGTCCTTACATTGGCAAGGCGCCAAGCAACAGCTTAGTGAGTGTGCCAGCGCAAGAAATCGAGCTTAACAAGGCGGATGACGATTTAACTTACGGCTGGGATAATGAGTTTGGTAAGTGTTCCATTCATGTGAAAAGCTTTCAAGTTTCAAAGTATATCGTTTCAAATCAAGAGTTTTTAGCTTTTATTGAAGATGGTGGTTATCAGAATTCATCATGGTGGACAGAAGAGGGGCAGCGTTGGCTCTCATATAGTAAAGCGACAAAACCACGATTTTGGCTTAAAAAGTCAGGGGGGTATTTTCAACGTAACCTTACCGAAGAAATACCACTACCGTTGGATTGGCCAGTTGAAGTTAATTATTTGGAAGCAAAAGCCTTTTGTCATTGGAAAAGTGCACAAAGCGGTGAAAATGTTCGCTTACTCACTGAGGCTGAATGGCGCTGTTTGAGAGAAATGGTGCCGGGTGATTTACCGCAATGGAAAGAGGCTCCAGGAAATATTAACCTTGAATACTTTGCTTCTTCTTGCCCCATTAACAAGTTTGAACACAATGGGGTCTATGATATTTGTGGTAACGTTTGGCAATGGACTGAATCAGCTATTGATGGCTTTAACGAATTCAGCGTACATCCTCTTTATGATGATTTTTCAACACCGACCTTTGACGGTAAGCATAACCTCATTAAGGGCGGTTCATGGATTTCTACCGGTAATGAGGCGATAAAATCTTCGAGGTACGCATTTCGACGTCACTTTTTTCAACATGCCGGTTTTCGTTATGTTGTCAGCGCTGAAAAAGAGATGCCCACAACTCCAGTTAATGTTATTGAGTCCAACCCTGCTATTTGTATTCAACTTGATAGTCATTATGGCGGTAGCTGCCAATATGCTCAGCAGCTGGCTCAACTCGTTTTGGATGAAAAAAAACTACAGTCTTTAACAACAAACCAAGGCAAAAGTTCAAAATTGTTAAACTTGGGATGCTCCGTTGGTCGTACCGCGTTTGAATTAGCGACAAGTTTTGAATCAATAGATGCGGTTGATTTTTCTGCGCAAACTATCCAACATGCGGTTAAGTTGCAACAAGGGGATAGCGTTCGTTATGCCACGGTAAATGAAGGGGATATTGTTGATTACCATGAAATAAGCCTAGCAACGTTTGGCCTACCAAAAGATAATCACCATGTTGCTTTTTGCCAAGGAGACGCCAGTAATCTTAAACCTATTTTTACAGGCTACGATGTTATTGTTCTCGATCAAGTATTGGAAAATAATTATAAACCCAAGCAGGTACTGGCCTTATTAAATGAGCGCCTAAATAGCAAAGGTATTTTGATTATTAGCTCCAGCTATTGTTTTGATGAAAACATCACTGAAAAGCCAAACTGGCTAGGTGGCATTAAAGTGAATGGTGAAAACGTTACTGGATTTGATGGTTTATCAGAGCAGCTAAAAACACATTTTAGCTTTGTAAAACGTTATGAACTAATGCAAAAGAAACGGTTTAATCGTCGTTGCCTTACAACAACGGCGCTAGATGTTACGGTATGGCAAAAACGCGACTAAAGTATGGACTTTAACCAGTATCAACTACCCAAACACATTGCTTATACGCGCGCTCTACCGTTACCGTTGCGATTTAATTTAAGTAATTCCTGCGCACAATCGCTAACGGTCGGCCAATTAGCTAATATGGCAATTCAGCCAATCGATGAGCTCATGCTTAGTTATAGTGCTGTTTCTGGTAGCTTGCCGCTGCGGGAAGCTATCGGTGACTATATAAAACGTTATAGTGCTAAAGTCGATGAACTTAATGCTGAGCACATTTTAACGTTTTGTGGAGCGCAAGAAGCGCTAGCGGCGATTTACCACACGGTTTTATCTCCAGGGTATGAAATTGTCGTATGTTCGCCTTGTTATCCATCGCTAATAGCTATGGCACAAAAGGTGGGTTGTCAGGTTAAAGAAATAAAGCTAGATGTGGAGAATAACTGGCAGCTCAATATCAACAGCGTTAAGCGACAATTTTCATCTAAAACCAAACTGTTGGTGCTAAATTCTCCACATAACCCAACGGGTACTATCATTTCACCGTCATTAGCACGAGAATTACTTGAATTGGCGCGGTTGCATGATTGTTATCTACTGACAGATGATGTTGCGCAGGCGTCCAACTATAACGATCTTGATCTTAAGCATGATTTTTTATCCTATGAAAAGGCGGTTTCAGTAGGTGTTATGTCAAAAAGCCTAGGCTTAGCGGGATTACGCATTGGCTGGCTAGCAACCAAAAATCCTTTATGGATGGATGCATTATTGGCATATAAATCAACAAGCTCTATTTGTACTTCTGCCGTTGATGAATCATTGGCGACTACGGCGTTAGCCAACTGCGAGCGTATCATTGAACACAATAATGAACAGATCCAGCAAAACATTCATCATTTTGAACAGTTTGTTAAGCGACATTCCCAGTATTTTTCATGGGTACCACCGCAAGCCGGTATCTTAGCGATTGTCGAATACAAAGGCGAAGAAGGAGTTGAGCAATTGAGTCAACAATTGGCCAGTCAATATCAAACGCTGTTATTACCGAGCGCTTTATTTGGCCTGTCAGGGGATTATTTTAGGTTGGGCTTAGGGCAAAGCGACTTTACTGAGAGCTTAGCGAGGTTAGACCTATATATATCAACGCGAGTGTAATCGACAATGTTTGTTACATTTGTAACAGAACCTTTTAAATAAAAAACGCGACAATACGGTTATTAAAAAAATAAAAGAGAGCCTCATGTCACGTGTTCAAATAATCGCCGCTTGTGCGTTGCCGTTTATGGCATTAAGTCTAGCAAGTCATGCTAAGAAGCCACCCAGAAATCAACATACGCTGGTTTACATCAATGAAGAAATCAGTGTTGATGGTGAACTAAATGAAAGCGCGTGGCAAAATGCCACTCGAATGGAAATAGCCTATGAAAACAATCCAGGCGATGGCATACCCGCACCCGTTAAAACAGAAATGTTTTTTTATGAAAATGGCAGCGCCTTTAATGTAGCGATAAAAGCATATGATCCCGAACCTGAAAAGATACGAGCGTCTTTACGTGATCGGGATGCACTATGGGCTGATGATAACGTTGGCATTATTATAGACACCTTTAATGATGAAAGAGGTGCTTTTGAATTCTTTGTCAATCCATTAGGAGCGCAAGCTGACATGAAAATGGATGACACCAATGGTTGGCAAGAAGACTCATCTTGGGATGCTATTTGGGATAGCAAAGGAAAAATTACCGATTACGGTTATGTCGTTGAGATGAGCATCCCATTTAGCTCTTTACGATTTCCTGAAACAGATCAAGAGTTGATCTGGAATATAGCAGGTTGGCGCAATTATCCACGTGAAGTGCGTAGACAAATGTCGACTCATTATTCAGATCGTGATCTTGAATGTAATCTTTGTCAGTTTGAACAGTTGGTTGGTTTTAAAAATGTTAAATCAGGTAGTAATTTCCAAGTGACGCCAACGTTAACTGTTGCCAAAAGGGATGAAAAAAAAGAGGTTCCTGGAGATTGGCAAAGCGGTGAGGCAGATATTGAACCCGGCCTTGACTTGCGTTACGGCATTACCCAAGACATCGTACTAAATGCGACCATTAATCCGGATTTTTCGCAGGTCGAGGCAGATGCCGGCCAATTAGATATTAATAATACGTATTCACTATTTTTTCCTGAAAAAAGGCCATTCTTTTTAGATGGTGCGTCTTATTTTAATACCAATAACTTTAACTTTGTTCATACTCGCAATATCGCAGATCCAGATGTTGGTGTAAAAGTCACTGGTAAAAACAATGAACATAGCTATGGTCTTATGCTTGCCAATGATAATAACACGACGTTCTTGATCCCCGGAAACCAAGGTTCTGACTTAGCTGAACTGGACAGTGAGTCTAAGTTGGCGATTGCCCGCTATAAAATGGATGTTGGTGAGCGCAATAATGTCGGGGTATTGTTAACTCATCGACAAGCTGATGATTACCATAATTCAATGCTATCTGTTGATGGTAATTACTGGTTTAGTCAGTCAGATAGCATTTCCTATCAAGTTGCTCATTCTGATAGTAAAAATCCACAATCGTTGGTAGAAGAATTTAGTGATTTTAGTTTGAAAGAAAGCCAACAAGATCAAGCGCTCAGCGTTAACTACGCTCATAGTAATCGCGACTATAGTTTACGAGCAGGTTATACCAATGTAGGCAAAGGTTTTAGAGCGGATCTCGGTTTTCAAAATCAAGTTGATTATGAAAAAATTGTCCTTGGTGGGCGAAGAAATTATTACGGTGGTGAAGATGATTGGTTAACCCGTTGGGGATACTTTGGCGATGTAGACAAAACCTTTGATCAAGACGGTAACATGCTTGAACAAGAAGTTGAGCTGCATGGTAACCTACAAGGGCAAAGTCAGTTCTTTTCTAATTTTGGTATCGTGCACCGCGAGCGCTTATATGACAATAATTACTTTAAAGAAACCCAATTTATGATGTTCGCTAAAGCGGTGCCTTGGTCAGGTTTTGAAGTGGGAAGCTTCATTCGCTTTGGTAAGCAAATAGATTTTGAAAATACTCAACTCGGTGATGTCAATGTATTGGAGTTTTTTGCTGATTGGGATGTCAATCAGCATTTAAATGTCGAGTTTAATTATAACTATAATCGCTTGAAAGTTGACGGCGGAGAGCTTTTTAACGCACATCAGCCAGATATAAGGATTGGTTATCAATTTGATATGCAAAGCAGTTTAAGGCTGATTATGCAATTTACTGAGATTAATCGTGATGTCAGTTTATATCAGTACGATAGTATTGATGATAGACCTGATAGTCGCAGTCGTTACTTTTCTACCCAGTTTATTTATTCGTATAAAATTAATCCACAAACTCTGTTTTTCTTAGGGTATTCAGATGGTGGATTTCAAGACGATAACTTGCGTAGCTTAGAGCGAGACCAACGAACGCTATTTACCAAGTTTAGTTATGCGTGGCAAATGTAAATGGTATAGCTAAAGTTGATAGTTAATAAACGCCTCTATGGGAGGCGTTTACAACCATTGTCAGAGGAGGAAATAAACCCTATTTAAAGCGCGAGCTCAATCACCATTTCACGCAATTCTTCTTTCGATATCGAATTATCGTGGTTCTTATCAAAACGCTTAAATATTGATTCGCACATGCGAATTCCTTTTTCTTGTAATAAACAGTCAATTAATTCGACAAATTCACTGCGATTAATCACGCCATCTTTGTCTTCATCAAAAATTTCAAATAATTCATCGACCCATTGATTCAATTCCATAGGGCACCTCTCTGTAGAAAATACATCTTTGTTATATGACTTTATCGCTATTCTATTCATTTGTGAATCTTTAATTGAAATAAGCGCGTTCTCGTTTTTTATAACAATAATTCATGAGTTATTGCGTTATTGATTACTGTTAGCTAATAAAAAGCTGATCGCGTTTTATATTTTTGATTTTTATTGTTTATTTTAGGCTCTTACGGATAGTGAATAGTTTGTTAATGTTTGATTACAAATACGGCTATTGACATTGTTTACTATATCTATGATACTGTATTCGTTATATTGTATACAATGTTGTTTGGCTGGGGCTATCGAATAAATGTTGTGTAACAAAGTAGATTTGGCGGCTCTGTCAAATAGTGCGCGATGTTGAATTACAAGTCGAACTCGTTGTACATAAAACTAATGAGTGAGGTGAATTTTGATTATCGTGGGACACCCCACGATAATTAATGAATTTGCATAGCTAACACTATGCGAATGCTACAAACTCTAACTATTGGGTGTAGATTTATGTAGCTTAAGTTTGGCAGCTTGTTCTCCCTTTGCTGCCATCCTGACTGGACTAGACCTGTTGTGAGAGGCAACTAATTTCAGGTCTTTCTCAAGGATGAATTTTTATGGTGAGTCAACTTGTGTGACTCACCTTTTTTTTATGATAAAGCTAAGCGTTATTCGTTGTTATTTTCCATACGTGTAGGGCATTGCTCAACTTCTTGATAATGACCATTGCGTTCACTGAAAAAACATTGATCTAACATCGAGCAATAACAAATGGATAGCTCGATATTAAAGCGTTCATGATTTAATTTCTGCCACAGTGCTAAGTTAGCGTCGGTCATTGTCATCCCAAACAATGTAATCTCAGCTTGACTCGCTAACATAGTGTTTGCAATAGAACTAGACATTATACCTTGCGAGATGTTTTTGATGTCGTTGAGCTTAACATTGTCGACAAATGCTTGATATTCTTGATTACAGCAATCTTTAATAATACCGTTATAACTTTGATATTCTTTTCCCTGATAATGGTAACTTAACGATTTTACTAACGCAGGGCCAATGCCTGCATTTTTGACCTTTAAGGTAATGGTCGATTGCTCTTTGTCAGTATCATAGTTACCTGTTGTACTGTACATCAACGGCAATGTCATCGCTTTAACTTGTTTTTCTGCCGCTTGTGCTTGTAAATAGGTCGCATAAAATGAGGCGGCAGAGATTAATATCGCACTAACAGCAATGATAAAATTTAATGCATCTAAGCCAATGAGTCGGTATTGAGTTTTTTTAGGTTGCTTACCAACCTCTGGCTGTGCTTGTGTTGGCTTTTCTTCCACGATTAACACCTTGATTAGTTTTCGTTTTTTAAAAGTTTACGTCAATTTTGAAAAAAATTGTAATAAAGTTGTAAAAGCAAAGACTAAGGAGCCATGTTGTTAAGGAATGAGAGAATAATATGATGAGGAAATCCCTGTCTGCGACGTTATTAATGTCGATGTCGTTATACGCCTCTGCTGATAATAGCAGGTTAACACTTGAAGATTGCCATATAGATGGAATCAAACAGCAAGTTCAATGCGGTACCTTAAAGGTGCCAGAAAACTATCAACAACCTGATGGTAAACACATTGACGTTAATTTTGTCGTTGTTCCAGCAATCGATCGCAGTCAAAACAAAGAGCCGTTAATGTTTTTAGCCGGTGGTCCAGGCCAAGCGGCTGCGGAGATTTCTGCAGGTATACGCCAAGCATTTACTGAAGTGAGAAAAACTCGAGATTTGATCATGGTTGATCAGCGAGGAACCGGTAAGTCTTCTCCTTTGCAGTGTGAAGATGACGCATCAATTGACCCTTATGGCGTTATTCCAGAAGATTTTAATGTTGACGATGTTAAAGAATGTCTGGCTCAATACGACGTCGACTTGAGTCAATTTAATACTGAAAACGCGGTTCGAGATTTTGACGCAGTGCGACAAGCGTTAGGTCATGACAAAATCACCATTTATGGTGGCTCCTACGGAACGCGTTCGGGTCTGACCTATATGCGGATGTTCCCGCAATCATTAAGTGCTGTTGTCTTAGATAGTGTTGGCCCAATAGAAGTGCCTATTGGGCCTTTTGGTCAAAGTGCTGCACGCTCTTTTGACCTTTTACTCGAACATTGCCAACAAGAGCCTTCTTGTCAAAAAGCATTCCCTAATTTGCGCAAAGAGTTTGATGCTGTCATGGAAAGACTGAATAGTGAATCGGTTGAAGTCGATATTGTTCATCCAACGCTTGGAACGAAAACTCAGTTAAAAATGTCGCCGATAAAGTTCCTTTCAACTATTCGTATGCAACTTTATAGTGTTGATATGCGTAATCTGGTGCCCTTGGTGATTCATCAGGCGTACTTAGGGAACTATTTGCCGATTGCTGGTTTAAGCGCAACACTCAATAGTGGCAGTGGTATGTATATTGGGCTGTTATTTAATATTGTCTGTAATGAAGATGTCCCGCGCGTTAGTGAGGATTTGTGGGCAAAAGATGCTGATAATAGTTTCGGAAAAGATGCCAGCCACTTTGCGTGGAAGTTAGCATGTCCACTCTGGCCTAAGTACCAACCTTCAGAAGAATTCTATCAGCCAGTGACAGCGGACATTCCAACATTAATTATTTCTGGCGATGTTGACCCTGTTACTCCGCCAAGCAATGGTGACTATGCCGATAAGTCATTACCGAATAGTAAGCACCTCGTTCTGCCGCACAGTGGCCATACCCCTGGTCCAACAACGTGTGCTATTCATATCATCGATGAATTCCTTGATAAGAAAAATCCAAATGATCTCGATGAGTCATGTCTAGATGATATTCCAAAAGAGTCTTTTATGACTAACCTCAACGGCAGTGTTTAAGGGAAATATAATGATTGAAGTTAATAATTTACATAAAACGTTTAAGACTAAAAGTAATACTGTCGTGGCATTAGATGGTTTGTCGTTTACTGCCAAAGATGGCGAAATAACCGGTATCTTAGGGCCCAACGGTGCAGGTAAAACCACCTGTTTAAGAACGCTTTATGGTTTACTTAAAGCCGATCAAGGCTCTGCGATTATTGATGGTATCGCTGTTAATGAAAACCCGCTAGCCGCACGAGCGAAGTTAGGTATTTTCCCTGATAAATTTGGTTTGTATGAGCGTTTAACTGCCTACGAGCAAATTGACTATTTTGCCAGTATTCATGGCTTACAGGGGCAAAAAAAGAAAGAGGCGATAGAGCAAATTATTGCCGATTTAGAAATGGAAGAATTGGCTTATCGTAAAACCGCTGGTTTTTCACAAGGTCAACGAATGAAGGTCACTTTGGCGCAAGCGTTAGTTCATCAGCCTCAAAACTTTGTTTTAGATGAGCCGACCCGTGGTTTAGATGTTATGAGCACACGCGTGCTTCGAAATCACTTAAGCAAATTCAAAGAAAAAGGGCATTGCATTTTGTTTTCCTCCCACGTAATGCAAGAAGTCGCAGCATTGTGCGATCGAGTCATTATTGTTGCCAACGGCAAATTGGCTGCTGAAGGTACACCTCAAGAGCTTTGTGAACTGGCTGGAGAAGCCCAGCTTGAGGAAGCATTTGTTAAGTTAATTGGTAGTGATGAAGGAGTCGCCGCATGATCCAATACAACGCATTATTAAAAAAAGAACTGAAAGAAGCGTTTCGAGATAAGCGTGCTTTAATGGTGGCGATGATGATGGCAATTCTTGCACCCGTGATGATTTTTGCCATGTCAAAAGTGATGATTAAAGAGATGGTCTCGACACCCGCTATTTATGTTAAGGTCACTGGTGCGGAATATGCGCCAAAACTAATCAAAGCGCTTGCTGACGATAATATTAAGCTATTTGAAAATGTTCCTGAAGAAGATAAAAAATTGTGGGATGAACGTAATATCCAATTAACGATCCCTGACACTTATGGCGAAGACTTAATTGCCGGCAAAACCATTAAGGTTTATCTAAAAGCTGACTTTAGTGATAAACCAATGATGGCACCATTGAGACGCATAAAAGACAGTGTGCGCGAGTATGCTCAAGCTATCGGCTACAAGCGCCTATTGGTTAGAGGGATTGACGTTAATCTGCTTAACCCAGTCAGTGTTATTGAACAAGATACCTCTTCACCAAGCAGCAATTTTATGATGGTCTCTCTGATGCTTGGTCTGTATTTATTGATGGCGGCGTTTATGTCGGGATTATCCGTTGCTATTGATACCAGTGCCGGTGAACGAGAGCGCAATGTCTTAGAGATGTTGTTATGTCAGCCAGTTAGTACCTTAAAAATTGTTTTAGCGAAACTTAGCTGTGCAAGCCTTATCGCCATTATTGGCGTGGTATTAACCATTTCATTGACGTCAGTTTCGATGAGCTTTGTTGATTTAACCAAGATTGGTGCAACATTTAGCTTAGATGCCAATGCTGTATTAATCATAATCACGATGTTGATCCCAATTTGCTTTTTGGCATCTGCTTTACAATTATTCTTTTCGTTTCAAGCGAAAAGTTTTAAGGAAGCCCAGTCTTCTGTAACTATGGTAATTATGTTGCCAGCGATGTTGCCTTTTATCATGACGTTTATCGACGACAAGCCTAAGTGGTTTGATTGGTTACCAGTAACAGGGCAATCGTTGATCATGGAAGATATATTTAAAGGGCTACCAGTGGATTGGATGAACCTAGGTTTAACAACCTTGATTACCATCACCGCAACAGTTGCTTTAGTGATGGCATTAGCTAGTAAGTTAAAGTCAGAAAAAGTGATCCAATCATTAAGTTAATAAATTGTTGATAGAGATTGCTTAATATGGCTGACACGATAGAATTACCCTTTTTACACCCGCGCGGTTTCACAGACTCAGTGCTAGAAAAAGGTTCTCGTTTGTCTCATAAAGCAATCTTTTATCAATGGATGACGGAGTATGAAAAACTACTGCGTCATCTGATTATCGGTTTTGAAGCGAAACCTGCACTTCAAGACGAACTGTTTCAAGAGATAGCCTTAAATATTTGGCGAGCTCTGCCTTCATTTCGTCAAGAAAGCTCGGCTAAAACCTTTGTCGCCAGGATTGCACATAATGTTTTAGCTACTCATGTCGCTAAATCGGTTAAAACTATTGATACCGATGAAACAATTGATAATCAGCAATTACCTGAAGAGCAAACCCTTCAGAGTTCTTGTCCATATCAAGCGCTTGATCAACAACAGCGTCAAAAAAGGTTAATCAATGCGATACAGACCTTACCGATAGAGCACCAGCAAGTTATTACTCTTGCTTTAGAAGGGATGAGTTATAAAGAGATCGCAGAAACGCTAGCGATAACAACCAACTTGGTTGGGGTGCGGTTACAACGAGCCAAAGTTGCCTTAAATGAAAAACTGGAGAAACAGTCATGAGCGAAGAAGGTAAAAAGCAAATGGCGAATAGTCCCCTTGAGCAGTTAACTGATGATGATCTAGATTGGCAAAACCTCAGTAGCGATTGGCAAAGCCAACCGTTCCAAAAAACTGATATTAGTGCGTTAATAAAACAAACCCGACGCAGGGTTATTTGGGCTAAAAGCCTTTTGGTCATCGATATTGTTAGCACGCTGTCATTGATAATCATGTTTTTCGCTGGGCTTTGGGTACTTGATTGGTCATTCGCTACCTTATGTTATGTCGCTTTTGGTAGCGTTTTTTCGGTGATTTTTTGTATTTATACAGTAAGCATTCGATTAAAAGCGTGGCGTCAAATGTGTCAAAGTCCGGATAAAGCGCTAGAAAATGCCATTGCCAATTGCCTTTCTTCAGTAAAATACATGAAGGTATGCAAACTTTCAGTTTATATACTATTTCCAGTGGTGAACTGGTATATCTATGAGTTATCAAAAATAAAGGAAGTTGGCGCTTACGAAGGTTATGCCTACAGTAATATCTTGTTGTTGAGTGTTTGGGGGATATTTGAATACTATTATCGTAAAAGTCGCACGGAATATATTCACTTATCTTCACTGCAAACCAAATAAAATTCTGAGTTTTTTAGTTATATAGCCTTTAATTTTGGTTGGTTTGCCATTTCTTGTTTTATCCTGCTTGTGCTTTTCTTGTTTATTCTATATATTGTCTAAATGACGAACATTGTATTGTATATAATGCTTCATGCTGCATTTAGTTCGGAAATTTTAGGCGTTTGTTTGTTCTGTTTTTCGCTATAAAACAGTGTATTTTGAGCTAAGTAAAACACCGGATTTCCATATACAAAAGCGCCTAATTCAGGCAAAATATGCGGCAATTTTTATTAATCCATTATTTCCAGTGACTACTGTGAACTTGAGGTAAAACATGCTTACTCGTGATATGAATATTGCTGATTTTGATGCAGAACTATGGCAATCAATGACAGACGAAGTGGTTCGTCAAGAAGAACATATTGAATTGATTGCATCTGAAAACTACTGTAGCCCTCGTGTATTAGAAGCACAAGGCTCACAATTAACCAACAAATACGCTGAAGGGTATCCTGGAAAGCGTTATTACGGTGGTTGTGAATTTGTTGATAAAGCAGAAACATTAGCAATTGAGCGAGCGAAAGAATTATTTGGAGCAACTTATGCCAATGTTCAACCTCACGCGGGTTCTCAAGCAAATGCTGCAGTTTTTCAGGCATTAGTTACCCCAGGCGGAAAAGTATTAGGGATGAGCTTAGCGCATGGTGGTCACTTAACTCATGGTTCACATGTAAACTTCTCAGGTAAGTCTTATGAAGCCATTCAATATGGATTACACCCTGAAACAGGCGATATTGATTACGAAGAATTAGAGCGTCTCGCAAAAGAACATAAGCCAGAAATGATCATTGGTGGCTTTTCTGCGTTCTCGGGTATTGTTGATTGGGCTCGTATGCGTAAAATTGCTGATGAAGTAGGTGCTTACTTTATGGTTGATATGGCGCACGTTGCAGGTTTAGTCGCGGCAGGTCTGTATCCTAATCCAGTGCCTCATGCGCACGTAGTAACCACCACTACTCATAAAACGTTAGCTGGTCCTCGTGGCGGTTTGATTGTTTCTGGCTGTGATGACGAAGACATCTATAAAAAGTTGAATTCTGCCGTTTTCCCAGGGGGTCAAGGTGGACCATTAATGCACGTTATTGCAGCTAAGGCTGTGGCGTTTAAAGAAGCATTACAACCTGACTTTAAAGTGTACCAGCAGAAGGTACTTGATAATGCCAAAGCAATGGTAGCGGTATTGCAAGAGCGTGGTTACAAAGTGGTTTCAAATGGTACAGAAAACCATTTATTGCTTTTAGATTTAATTGATAAAGATATTACGGGTAAAGATGCTGATGCCGCATTAGGGCGTGCGCACATTACGGTTAATAAAAACTCAGTACCGAATGACCCGCGTTCACCATTTGTGACTTCTGGTTTGCGTTTGGGTACTCCAGCGATCACCCGTCGTGGTTTTGGCGTTGAAGAAACTAAGCAATTGACCGGCTGGATCTGTGATATTCTTGATGATATTAACAATGAAGACGTCATCAATACTGTTCAGGAAAAAGTAAAAGAAATTTGTGCACGTTTTCCAGTATACGCATAAGTTGATTAGGGGTATTCGCACTTTGTGAACACCTTTACAATAAAAAACCCAAGTTAATTTAACTTGGGTTTTTTTATATTAAGTTGCCAACGTTACTTCGGCATAAAAATAGATTAAAATAACTCGCATTAGATTATTACCTTATAGAGATCAGAGTGTATTGCCCATTTTGCTCCGCTACCGATACGAAAGTTATTGATTCACGTTTAGTCGCCGACGGACATCAAATCAGACGTCGCCGTGCTTGTATGGCCTGTAATGAGCGTTTCACTACCTTTGAAACAGCAGAACTTTTGATGCCGCGTATTATTAAACGAGACGGCTCTAGAGAGCCTTTTAATGAAGACAAGATGCGCAGCGGATTAGTGCGTGCTCTTGAAAAGCGTCCGGTAAGCGTCGAGCAAGTTGAACTAGCAATTAATAAGGTTAAATCCGAAATGCGCGCGACTGGCGAGCGTGAAGTTAGTAGTGAGTTACTAGGCAATTTTATTATGCAACAGCTCAAAAGCTTAGATAAAGTCGCCTATGTGCGTTTCGCTTCTGTATATCGTTGTTTTGAAGACATTAGAGAGTTTGGTGAAGAAATCGCAAGGCTTGATAATGATTAAAAGGCCTAAGTTAAATCAACTTCAACGATTGAGGCTGAAATAGTGGCAAATGTATCGCGCTTTGTTGAAGCTGACTATGAATTTATGGCTCGGGCAATAAAACTTGCTCAACAAGGTCAATATACCACTTCACCCAATCCTCGAGTCGGTTGTGTCATTGTCAAAAATGGACAAATTATTGCCGAAGGTTTTCATATCAAGGCAGGTAGTGGTCATGCTGAAGTCAATGCCATCGCCAATGCCAATGAGTCACTAGCAGGCGCGACAGCCTACGTGACACTCGAGCCATGCAGTCATTATGGTAAAACCCCTCCTTGTGCTCAAGCGTTAATAAATAGCGGTATTACTCAAGTGATTTGTGCCATGATCGATCCTAACCCTGAAGTTGCGGGTCGAGGTGTTAAGATGTTGCAACAGGCCGGCGTCGAAGTTAGCACAGGTTTATTGGCGAGAGCAGCTAGTGAACTTAACACGGGCTTTATTAAACTAATGACAACAGGCCTACCTTATGTTCGTTGTAAAATGGCCGCTAGTCTTGATGGAAAAACCGCAATGGCCAATGGCGAAAGCCAATGGATAACTGGAAAAGCAGCTCGTCAAGATGTGCAGCGTATTCGGGCCAGAAGTTGCGCGGTGATCACCAGCGCTCAATCGGTAATTAGTGATAATGCACGAATGACGGTGCGAGAAGCGCAGTTTAATCTTGCTGAGGAACAGTATCCACTCGACACCATTCGTCAACCAGTGCGGGTTGTTATCGATTCGCAGGCAAGGCTGACACCAGGCTTAGCATTATTTCAAACACCATCCCCAGTAATTATCATCAATCGTAACATTGAAAATTCATACGATTGGCCACATTTTGTCAGTCATTGGACAATTGAAAGCAATGACAGCGAACATATTGATTTGCGGTTATTATTAATCAAGCTCGCTAAGCAAGGGTATAACGATATATTACTCGAAGCAGGGAAGTCTTTAGCGGGTGCTTTTGTCGAGCAAGGTTTAGTCGATGAACTCATTTTATATATGGCACCAAAGCTATTAGGAAATGACGCACAAGGATTATTGTCGATGCCTTCAATTACTGAGTTGGCAACGGCAAAGCGTTTGATGATAACAGATACAAGAGTGATAGGCTCAGATCTTAAAGTCATCGCTAAATTTACTGAACACGAATAGAGAGCATTATGTTTACTGGAATCATTGAAGCTTTAGGAAGTATTTCAGCGATTAACGTTAGTAGCGCGGGTGCGCGAGTGACGGTGAAATCAAATACATTAGACATGAGCGATGTAAAATTAGGTGATTCAATTGCAACTAACGGGGTTTGCTTAACCGTGGTTGACTTTGGCGCTCATCATTTCAGTGCAGATCTTTCGAATGAAACATTACAACGCACGGGCTTTGCTTCATACAAACTAGGGCAAATGGTTAACCTTGAAAAAGCGATGTTACCTACCACGCGCTTTGGTGGACATATTGTTTCTGGACATGTCGATGCTCGCGGACAAATTGTTGACATTAACACGAATGGCAATAGTGTCGATTACTGGATTTCGATGACGGGCGACATAGCACCTTATATCGCAGAGAAAGGCTCAGTTACTATCGATGGTGTCAGCTTAACCGTTAATTCACTGCAAGCAGATCGCTTTAGATTAACCATTGTTCCGCATACTACCAGTCAAACAATCATTGCACTGTATAACGTCGGTGACCATGTCAATATTGAAGTTGATGTCATGGCACGTTATATCGAGCGATTGTTAACATCAAAACAGCCGCAACCTGAAAAAAATCAGGTGACAGAAGCTTTACTAAAGCAAAGTGGTTTTATTAAGTAAAACAAATTGAGATAGATTAGAGGTTGTCATGAATTTAAATACACCACAAGAAATCATTGAAGATATCAAACAAGGTAAAATGGTTATCTTGATGGATGACGAAGATCGAGAAAATGAAGGTGACTTCATTATGGCGGCAGAGCTAGTAACACCTGAAGCGATTAACTTTATGGCAACTCATGGCCGTGGTTTAATTTGTATGCCGATGTCAGCTGAAAAATGTGAGAAGCTAAAGCTACCACTAATGGTTGATAAAAATGACGCGCAATTTACCACCAACTTTACTGTGTCTATCGAAGCAGCCGAAGGTGTAACCACTGGCATATCAGCAGCAGATAGAGCGACAACCGTATTGGCTGCTGTCGCTAAAGATGCTGATCACAATTCGATTGTTCAACCCGGCCATATTTTCCCATTAATCGCAAAAAATGGTGGCGTACTTAATCGTGCTGGTCATACAGAAGCAGGTGTTGATTTAGCCAGGTTAGCAGGGTTAGAGCCGGCGGCAGTGATTGTTGAAATACTTAACGAAGATGGCACGATGGCTCGTCGCCCAGATTTAGAGATTATTGCCGAGAAGCATGGCATTAAAATGGGAACAATTGCCGATCTGATTGAATATCGTAACGCCAATGAAACCACGATTGAACGCATCTCACAGTGTAAATTGCCAACGGCTTTTGGTGAATTTGATTTAACCGTTTTTAAAGATAGTATCGATGGCCAAGCACACTTTGCACTAACCAAAGGTGAAATTCATCCAGATAAACCGGTTTTAGTACGTGTTCACTTAGAAAATACCTTTAGAGATCTTTTATTTAGCCAACGTGAAAGCGTTGCTAAATGGCCTATCGGCGATGCACTAGCGAGAATCGGTAAAGAAGGTGGGGTATTAGTGTTATTAGGTAAGCATGAATCACCACAAGAGTTAATAAATCAAGTTGAAAAATACGCCAAACTTGATGCCGGTGAAACGGTTAAAGAAGTAAAGCGTCACGTAGGTTCTCGTAACGTTGGTGTCGGCTCGCAAATTTTATCTAATTTAGGGGTGAGCAAAATGCGTTTATTGAGCTCTCAAACTAAGTATCATTCACTTTCTGGTTTTGGTCTGGAAGTGGTTGAGTATATTTCAGAGTAATGATGTTAAACGCGCATTAAACCTGATGCGCGTTGTTAACTTACCTGAAGCTTTTCAGCGGTTCACATCAATAAGTACCAAACTCGGCCGTTTAGCACTATAGTCACTTGTTATGTTCACTTTTAAACTCCTCTAGAATTTTCATCGATGGCGTTGGTTTTGTTACCCAAACGTCATTTTCCATAATTTGCCAAGTCTCATTAAAACCACCTTGTGAATCAAAGTAATCGATAACTTCTGAATAGAAGTTTTCAATTAACTCTAGCTCTCTTTGACTTGTTGGAGGTAAACGAACCGATTCAACAATAAATACCTTTGTTGTAACTTGGCTTCGCAGAAAATCTTTAGCTTTGTCAATTTCACCTTCTTCCAAAAACTTTAAAGCCCAAAGCATGAAACGACCGTTATCAACGTGTTCTTTAGTATATGTACTCGCTACAGATGAATAATTCAAATAGAAAGCAGAAACAAACCCTCCAAAGAAAACTATTAAAGTGAATGTACCACCTACAACCAATGCAATAATTTTAGATTTCATCGATACTCTCCTTGTGAACATAACGCCGCGTTAAGCGGACAAAAGTAGTTGGCTAAAACAAATGAGGCACGAAAAAAAGCCAACTGCAATTTGTTCGTCTTGAAAACCCTTGTTAGCGTTGCACGTACACGTAACAATGAATCATCTGCTAGCATCAGGTTTAAACTAATATTTGCACTTAAAGCGCTTGCTCTAAACTGGCAACTAATTCTACTTATTAGTAAAATATACAAAATTAAAACATTTGCTTTTAAACGTTATAGTGTCACCTGTTATCGTATTTGTCATTTTATCGTTATTCCACACCATATCTGTAGATCGAATATTAGGCCCGAAAACAATAAAGTTTGTGTATTTCCAGTGATAATCGTGTTCCGAAGCGCCAATGGTATTACTTTTACGGTATATTGAGTTATGGCATGTTTTGTCTACAATATCTTCTCCCCAACCTTCGTTAAAAATAAGAATATCGCTCCCCCAGCCTGCATCAATAACATCATTGCCTTTGCCACCATAGAAAATATCATTTCCCCACGAGTCTTCAATTAAGTCTCTTCCTCCACCGGCATAATATACTTGGTCTCCTCTAGCGCAGTTTATGACGTTAGGCTTATCATCACCTACAATTAGCACTGAGCCATCACGTTTACAATTATAATCGCCATGGGCATTCACCTTTCTTTTAGGTAGCGTTCTTGTATATGGAGGACTAAATCTCATTAATCGACCTTCGCTTCCATGCTCAATCGAAGCCACACTTGCTGGAATAGTATTTGTGGCAATTAGTTCTTCAATAAACACTATTAGTTTATCTGCATCAGTTATCGTCTCAGGGTAATCCTTGGAATTTATAGCTGTTTTGTTTATTTCTATAGAACTCTCCTTTTGAATGAAATTAGTTTTCATTGGCACTACAAACGGCAAATGAGAGCTGTTGAAAGAGTATAAGCCTTGGAATGATTTTTCCATCTGTTGCGTGTTATGCCTAACAGTATTGATAAAATATCTGAACTTACCATTTTCATCCGGAGACCACTTGTAGCCATATTTTCTGCATGTATTTTTCGAGTTAACTTTAATAACCTCCAAATCATCTAAAGGGTTTTTGTTTGAGAATATATATTTAAGTTTTGAACTCGTGTTTTGTGATGCTTTCTTAGATACCCTTACCTCTTTAACGCCTTTAAAAGCATAGATCTTATTTACAAAGGCGCCAGCCTCTAGTTGAACAGACCAGATTGTTGATTCCCCACTTGATAAAACAAGAGTCGTTGGTTTTTCTGTTTTATCAACGTGAACTATTGGGGTGCCGCTATAGGTACCAAAAACGTGCAATTCTGATGATTGGTTATCGGGTACTTCTAAATTTATATACGCTGACTTTTTTTTATCAGAGGTATCTATGACATTTAACTTATTCAAAAAAGATGTTTTTTTGAGTGCACTACAATCAATAAGAGGTAGAGTAACGTCACGAAAATCACTTTCATTTATTGTGAAATCATAGTCCGGAATACTGACATGAGGTAGATAGAGGTATGTAGCCCCAAAAAAGCTAGCTACAACACTAGTAATAATAGATAAGAGTAATACTTTTTTGTTCACTAGATAAATTTCCTTTCCATGGTAATGTAAGGTCTGCCTGACTTTTTGATATGTAATACAATTTGAAGCATAAACAATATTAGGGTGCTTGCTAACGCTTTAATAATAGGCAGAAAATTATAGGCTACACTGCCGCCCTGCGGCAAACCTATGATTTCCTCTGTTTAATTAACTTGTTAGCTTTCAAGTACGACACCTAAAAGAACAAATGTAGCATTATTTAAAGCATGAATACTCATAACCACTAGCAAAGCATGACCTCTTGAATACTTATCCCAGTATTGGTATGACATAGACATCAAGAAAAAAAGAGTGAAAACGCCAATACCCCACAATGGAGCTTGTAGCGAATGGATTACTCCCCAAATGAAAGCGCTTATTATTGAAATATAAAGAATATTAGAAGTCATTTTTCTAATTAAATAAATAATTGGAATCATTAAAATAGTCTCTAAAACAGGTCCAAAGAATACAGCCCCTATAAATAAGTCTATACCTATTTCAAAATCAGGAGTATCTGCGTTTGGGAAGAAAAAATCCAAAAGAAACCCAATAGGTAACCCTATACATATTGCTAATATATATACCTTAAATACATATAATTTGAGGGGTTGATTCGTGTTCTCTAATAGTTTGAACAAACCTGCATCCTTGAGTTTGAAAGCTAACGCCCCATTCAGAGGCTAATAGCCCCATTCAGAGGCTAATAATAGCTTGCTAAAATTGTGAAGCGAAGCGGAACCGAGCAAGCTGTTAGCAGTCCCGCACTGAATTGGCTTGTTAGGTAAACTTTGACACCATAACTAGTTTTTTCAGGTTGCTTACAAATACCGAAACACCCCAAACACCTGAACCAATTAAACCTATTTGCAATAAACCAACTTGTTCAATATTTAAACTACTTGAAAACGAAGCTGCTCCAATTATATAGCCTAAATGGAATATGCCTACAGACCCTATTAACATGCTTACAATTAATAATAGCCAATTTACTTTATTACTCTGTTCCCTCATAAGTACTCCTTATTTATTCGCTTGTATGGCATTTAAGCGCCTATTATAAATTGATTTAATTAAAAGCCAATTTACTAGTAAAAATATACTTACTGTAAATATTGCGAGCAACTCATGTCCACTTATGCGCCAAGAATCTAAACTACCTGCAAAATATACAACTAAATAGATAAAAGAAACATACTTAGTTAAGGTAATCGCTTTAGTTTGACTTGACTTAAAAATTTGATATATAGAATAAAATCCTATAAAGCCATAAGTTAATGTAATTGCGGAAAATGAAAGAATTATTAAGGAACTGACAGAACCAAACCAAATACTAAGACCATAAGCGATAAATGCAAATGAAATTAAAATACTTAGAATTGATAAGATAATGTTCAAGTAAACTCCATTTACTGAGGAATGCCTAACGCCGCGTTAAGCGGACAAAAGTAGTTGGCTATAATTTGTGAGGCACGAACAAAAGCCAACTGTTTTTTTTCCGACTTAAACGCCTTGTATGGATTTGGTTTGTAATTTGATTACACTCCAGTATTTTTGACCTTTTGAAGTACCGTTCCAGCCTAGATTTTTCAATTCTTTAGCTATAAATTTGTTTAGCATTCCATGACCGAAAAAAACAACTTTTCCATGCGTATTTGCTAATTCTTGTAACTGATTAGCTGAAGTTTTAGCTCTAGTTTTTGCCTTTTTAAAAGACTCGACTTTTCCACTGAACCCAGCAAACCAACAAAGACGACTTATAAAAAGCCAAGTATAAGCTCTAAAGAAGAAAGGTAATTTATATCGAGGTATATCCATCTCTCTTAATTCTTTCAACTTTAAATCTGGATCTTTACCGACACATAATCTTGCGGAATCAATAGAACGAGCCAAATCGCTTGCAACAACAAAATGCTCTCCTAATGAGCATCCAAGATATTTAGGAGGTAAATTATTAGGGTCGATTTTAGATTTATTATATTCTCGAATCCAATTAGCAAACCCTGATGCAGATAATTTAGGGTTAACTGCACCAGAAGGCTTCCCATGTCTAATTAATAATATTTCCATTTAAGCCTTAAAATACATAATCAAAGTGTGAGAAAAACCTAACGCCCCAATCAGGGGCTTTTAATTAGTTGGCTCAAATAACGAACGCAGTGAGGAAAGCCAACTGTTAAAAGTCCCGCACTGCATTGGCTTGTTAGGCATACTTAACCCACTGTAATTACA
>NZ_JBQRUM010000027.1:0-26786 GCF_053485795.1 Thalassotalea ganghwensis | reverse complement strand
TGAATAACTTTTTTTGCTAAATCAACGCCAACTCTAGTACGATACATAACAGGACTCTTCTTAATATATTTGTGTGGTAACTTTTATATTACCTCACTCGTTTAGGGTGAGGGAGTCCAATTATCTATACCGTGATGCCGATAATACCCACTCGGGGATTGTTTATGAAACCAGTATCAGTTGGTTAGTACCGCTATTTTTACCTTAGTTGTTTTAGCCGCTTTTAGGTAAATGCTTATTGGTGCGATTAAAACGTTGATTGCTAAGGTCAATTGTTCTCTGTTTATTTTTTTATGCACTAGGCTATTTTTTGTAATAGCAAAGCAGCGTGAGCGAACCGTGCTCGCTTTATCGGTGTTCTAGCGCTGAAATAGTATTACCGATCTTAGATTAACTCGTTAACGTTATTGTTTAGCAAAGTAGTGATAAACGTCTCTTATCCAGCGCTGCTCATTTCTAAAACTTTTATTGACGTTGTAAGCTGAAAATTGCTTTGGCAACCCTTTTTCTTGTGCTTGTTCTAACGATAAACCTTGGTCATACATCGCCTTAATTAGTGCAATGGTATGTTTGAGCACCTCGGTGTAACGTTTAATATCATCAATACTATGAGTGGTCATTGCATCGGGAGCAAAAGTGGTATGCCCTGGAATTACTAAGGTTTTGTCATTATATTGCTTAGTGATGAAACTGAGGTTTTCGATGTAACCATAGATATCACCTGTGTACTTATCGATGATAGGGTAGCCTTTACTAAAATAATAATCACCAACATACAAAATATTTTCAGCAGGGAAGTATACTAATTCATCGCCATCAGTGTGACCTACGGCATGAGGTAAGGTCATTAATTCGACTT
This sequence comes from Thalassotalea ganghwensis, assembly GCF_053485795.1. Lineage (NCBI taxonomy): Bacteria > Pseudomonadati > Pseudomonadota > Gammaproteobacteria > Alteromonadales > Colwelliaceae > Thalassotalea > Thalassotalea ganghwensis. The sequence continues at coordinate 25,927 of NZ_JBQRUM010000027.1, read as the reverse complement.
GTTTATCATTGATGTTTAGCGTTAGTGAGCCAGTATAAGTTATTGTAGGTTTGCCGCCCCACTGAGTAACCGCTTGTGCTTGATTAGCTGGAATAACGATAATCGCCTGATGAGCAAATTGGCCATACTGTTCGATGTGGTCACGATGATCATGACTACTGGTGACATAGCGAATTTTTGTATCGTTATCCGTTAGTATCTTTTCTTTTAACAATTCACTCGTGTTGTTGAAGTTTGGGTCAACGAGTAAGACATCGTTGCCGACCTTAAACGTCACACTGGTGGTATTGCCTTTATCACTGTTAATTCGATGAAATGCGATGTGCTCAGTTAGCTGTAGGCTGTCTATAGTTGCTGGAGTTGTTTGAGCTACAACGGATTGGCTCAATAGCAGAGTTACCGCAGCAATCGCACTAAACTTGGTCATGGGTATATATTCCTTCTTTGTTCTTGTTCTAGTGAACTTAGTTCATCTAGGGGAATTTTGGTTACAAGGAGACTTATTCATACTAACATGAGTTATTAACTACATATAACGATAAAAAGGCAACTTATGTCTCTTATACGACAAGATAAAGGGGATGCTAATACGCTGATCGGTCAATTACCGCACCTTTCAGTTATTACTCGTACTAATGATATGTCGGCAAATGAACACGATGCACCTCATTATCATGAATGGCATCAAGTGATTTATCCCAAAAAAGGGATTTTGCGAACAAGAGTCGCGAATAGTGAATATTTTGTTACTTCAAATCGAGCTGTACTCGTGCCGGCAAAGGAAGTTCATGAATCCTGGGCTATTTCCAATACCCAATTTGTTGGTATTTACCTTAATCCAGAAAAAGTTTATTGGCCATTTAATGCCAGTAAAATTATTGAAATATCGCCGCTTGTTAAAGAATTAATTAACTATATGCTTCAACTCAACACCTTAGGTTGTTTAAGTGTTGAAGACAGCAAGATACTTGAAGTGTTATGCGATCAACTGGCCCATCAACCACCAACTTCTTTGGAGTTGTTAATGCCCTCTGATAAGCGTTTACTAATAATTACTGAGTTTTTGTTACTTCACCCCGATAGCGCGAGGTCGTTATCACAGTGGGCTGCTTTGGTTGGTGCCAGTGAAAGAACTATCTCCCGAAATTTTGAAAAGCAAACTGGTTTAACTTTTATTAAATGGCGGCAGCGGTTAAGGTTGATTTGTTCATTGAAATACCTAGAACAAGGTTTACCGATAAAAGAGGTTTCTTACCGAGTTGGCTATCATTCGCCCTCGGCATTTATACAAAGTTTCAAAAAAAACTTTGCTATAACCCCTCAACAGTATTTTAATTAGCTTGGTTTATTATCGAAGAAAAAGAGCACAATACAATGAAATACTTCGAACAATCTTATCGTTATAAGACGCGGAAAGATTATTTTTTTTGGTTGTATATACAGCTTAGCTTGTTACTAACACTTTCATTTACGGTAACGGTTTTTGCTAATGATGAACCAATCATTAACTTAGCGGATGATTATTATGCGCTTTTTGAACAAACTCATGATATGCCGTTAGCAGAGCGCAGCAATGCTTTTGCCGACTACTTTAATCAACAGTTTGCTCCTTTTTATCGAGATAAAGCATTTAATAAGTCGTTAGAGCAGTTTGAGTCGATAAAAGAAAGCTACCTTGCTAAGGAAAAAAGACTCACAGGGCAATTAGATCAAAGCATGGCGTCGTTTTTAACGTCGTTCTCTGATTTTAAGTCCGATAGGCCAATTTATATTGTTCATTCGCTTGGCCAATTTAATGGAGCAACGAGGGAACTGGACGGTAAACCTTATTTGTTATTTGGCATTGATGTGATGGTGAGGTTTCATCAGTGGCAAGATGATACGCCATTTTTTCATCATGAATTGTTTCATGTTTATCATGAAAAGTTTTTTGAATGTGGCGACGCATTGTGGTGTAGTTTGTGGTCTGAAGGCTTAGCTACCTACGTTTCGCATCAACTTAATACAGCGGCAAGTGAAGATGAGTTAATGCTCAATATTCCTAATGGCTTGGCCGCTGATACGAAGGCAAATTTGCTATTAGCACTTAGTGATTTAAAAGCTAAGTTATTTTCTACTGATGAAGAACACTATAAAGCGTATTTTAATTTTAAAGCGGATGAAACCGGCTTGCCACCAAGAAGAGGCTATTATTTGGGCTATCTGATTGCTCAAGAGCTTGGTAAAAAATACTCACTGCAGGCGTTAGCCAAGATGAATGCTAAACAACTTAGGCCAATCATCATCAAGGCGATAGATTTGCTACAAACTCAGTATTAGAGCGTGTTGAATATTTACCAGTGAATTAGGGGCTGTTGAACTTTGTTTGTTTTTTCTGCAATAGGCTATTACTTTTTGATAATAGCAAAATAACGTGGGCGAAGTTTGGTTAATCCAAATGAGCATACACTAATGCCACGAGTGTTAAAAAAAATTGCCCCTTTAGTTAAGGTTTTAGGGCTTTACGCTACTTGTGTTAAAACCCCATCGTTTTGCCCGCTAAACTTTAAATCTTTTGCCTTGATTATCGTCATGTTATTACTCTTTGTAAATTTTATACAAAGATCAACAGACCCTAGTGTGCAGGCAAGTATTTTTTGTCGAAATTGCTACTAAATGTTAACCACGGATAACTAACATAAACTTTGACGCTAATCTGATGTAGTATATTTGAAAAATCAATGCATTGAATGTGCATTAGCAATGATGGTTTCTATAGCAAAAACATTTGATCAACAGTATTGATGACAAGTATAAGAGATAACGAGATAAAGGGTTTTATAGTGAAAAGTAAGGTCGTCAACTTTAATAACAAATTTAGTTTATTCAACGAACATTGGTCACCACGTGTTATTGCTCAGATGAATGATTACCAGTTTAAGTTGGTCAAAGTAGCAGGAGAGTTTGTCTGGCATGATCACCCAGATACTGATGAAGTATTTATTGTCATTGAAGGCGAACTTACGATTGAATTTAGAGATGAACGTGTTTGCTTAAACGCTGGTGAGATGTATGTGATCCCCAAAGGTGTCGAACATAAACCAAGCGCAAAAAACGAATGCAAAATCATGATAGTAGAGCCTAAAGGCGTTATTAATACCGGTGATGCGAAAAGTGAGTTAACCGCCGAAAATGATGTTTGGATCTAAAATCACATTAATGGAAGAGGTAGTTTTTATTTAATAAAATACATTAGTGAAGGTTAAATTCATTTATAGCTGATTAGTCATTATAAAAAAGAGTACTCGTTATGCCCGTTATTCGCCTGTTACCTTTGTTACTTATGTTAGTTATTTCCGAAGCTGTTTTAGCGAAAGAAACCTTTGAAGTGCGTATGACGATTTATGAGTCAGGAAAGCTTATTGCCAGCCCAGAAGTTATTGTAACTGAGGGGAAAAAAAGTGATATTGAGATAAGTTTACCAGGGCAAGCTCCATATAAATGCTCTGTGGCTATCACTAGTACTGGCGCAGATAAAGTTAATGCCGTCATTAACTTTGAATCTGATGAAGTAACTATCAACCCGGAGTTTGAAGGAATAACGTTAGGGCAACGTACTGAAATGATTATCAATTCAATTAAAGTAAGTTTGTTGATACATTAGTACCTACTAATCTTTTAAAAGTCCTAATTTGTCAACTAGCGCGATAAAGCGTGGATGTTGATGTAAGCTGTTAAAAGCGGGCTCAATTTTTAGTTTGAATACCTGAAGCTGTGATTGTCGCTCAAGTTTTTCTAGTATATCGAGGGCTTCATCATATCGGTGAGCAAAAGCGAGCAGCTCAGCTTGGTTGTATTTAGTAAGTTGATCCTCAATCATTGAAAGAAAATAACTGACGGCACTTGGAATCCCATCGGCAATTAGCTTTTGTTGAAACGTTTCTATTTGTCGCTGGCTAAGTTGGTAGCTTTCAAATAAGGCAGGAGCAATCGATGCCAGTTTATCTGCTTTGCCTTGCGCCATATATATCCAAGCACTTGCGCTGGTTACCCACTGACTCGAATTCATGTAAGGGCTAATGAGATCAAGCTCATCTAATGCTCCCTGGTAGTCTTGGGCGTAATAAAGCGAGTTGTAAAGTGAGGCTTTATTGTATAAAAGAGGACTTACTTGCTTCATGTGTTCAATCATGTTTTTCGCCTGTTCAAACTCTTCAATGATCAATAGATAGGTGATGTACCATTCAATGATCATGGTATCTTGATTATTCAACGCAAATGCTCGTTGATAAAAGGGGGTAGCTTTTTGAGGAGCACGATGTAAATACAGGTGAGTTAATGCCATATTTAAGTTAGCGTAAGCGTTATCGGGTGCCAGTTGATATGCTTTGTTGGCAAAGCGAGCTGCGGTATTTATGTACTGAATAGTTTTGTTTCCACCAGAAAACGCTTTTAAGAAATGTACTTGAGCAATACCCGCATACGCCTGAGCAAAGTTACCATCATGCAAGATAGCTTCCTGATACAAGGTTTGAGCTTGTTCAAGGTCGAACTTATTGTGATAGTAACGAGCTTTTAAATAGGTAGTAAAAGCATCGCTGGCGATTGGCTGGTGATTAAAGGATTGGTGTTGCACTGGTTGTTTATTGAAGCGTCGTGCTAAGGCATTTGAAACTTCTAATTGAAGATCAAAAATATCGTGTAAATTGCTTTGAAACTTTTCACTCCAAAGGTTTTCATCCGTGCTAGTGTCAATTAACTGAGCAGTAACTTGTAGGTTTTCGCCATCTATATGCAAAGATCCTTCAAGCACTAGGTCAACATTTAATTTTTTGGCAATTGCGCCAATGGTTTCTTTACTCTCCTTAAACTTATAAGACGAGCTTCTAGATATTAAAGCAATATTATCTTCTTTGACCAGTCGGTTTATAATAGCTTCTGTTAGGCCATCGGCTAAATATTCAGCAGCATCTGAAGAGGCTAGTAGCTCAAATGGTAATACCGCCAACTTTATTTTTTCTGAGCTTGTACTTTGATGGTTAAGATTAAAAAAGACAAGAAGACAAAGTGCCATAAAAACAATAGCAACTAGCACGTTTCTTTTGCTAGATGTTATCGAATTTCCTGTTAAGACATGCTTATTGTCGTTGGTTTGATCTGTTTGCTTATTTTGTTTCGCAGGCTCATTGAGCCACTCTAACGGGGCGATCAATTGGTAACCTAAACGGGGAACTGTTTTTATATATCGTGGTTCTTTAGGAGAGTCTCCCAATAATTTGCGCAAACTGCTGATAGCTACATTTAGTACGTCATCTGAAACGACTTGCCCTTGCCAAACGTTATCAAGTAATTCGTTGCGTGATACCACCTGGTGATTATTTTTTGCCAAATAACACAGTAACTGCATTATTTTATGATCAACTTGTAATGTATTTTGATTAGATAGGGTGGAGTTTGTCGGATCAACAATCCAAGACCCGATAGTAAATTTATTCAATGTCTTCTCTTAACCAAATGCTGCTAGTAGAGCAAACCAGCAATCTCATTCTGTATTGGTAGCGTAACAGTCAGACAAATGAACAGCAATAACGTTGTTATTTTTGTTCTGATCGAAATGGTAAGCAAAATTTACTGATTCTTCGAAGAAGTTAATAGAAATATTAACTATATATAAAACAATAAGATACACCTAAATTAGAATATTTTAGTTTCTCTTAAGGACTTATTAACCTGCGTTTGAGTAAATGATAGCGACTTTTATCTAAGTTATTACACGTCAAAAAGTTAATAGCTATGCTACGGAGAAAAAAATGGAAAACTCTATCAAGAATATCAATCACAAAAGGTACAATGGCTTTAGTCGACAATTAATGTTTAGTTTATGCGCAGTAACGTGCACCGTAAGCGGTTCGCTTCAAGCACAGCAACAAAAAGACTTTTCATTATCATTCTCACCAGACGGTAAGCAAATTGTTTATTACTCATATCGTGGTGACGCGTTACCGGATTTGTATATCGCTAATGCGGATGGAACGCATGAACGACAATTAACTAGAACAGAGAGTATTTGGGAAATTGCACCACGCTGGTCACCTGATGGCAGTGAAATTGTTTTTTCAGGTGGGCCGTCAATGCAAGATTTGGAAATATTTTCAATTAAGCCAGACGGAAGTGATTTAAAGCAATTAACCGACGGGGTCGGGAATGGTCATACGGCGTCTTGGAGCCCTGATGGTAATATCATCATCTATAGTCGTTTTGTCGATAAAGATAATGTAGAAATTCGTTATATCGTTAAAGATACTGGTAAAGAACAGCTGATGACTCAGCCCAATACCGGGCGAAACACTAACCCAATTTGGTCACCGGATGGTGAAAAGATAGCGTTCGCCTCTAATCGAGGAGCAGATGGTGATGATAATATCTATGTAACAGACCCTCATTTTAAAGAGATAAAACAAATAACCTACGATAAGACTCGTCAAGACTTTTTAACGTGGGCACCCGATAGCCGCCATGTTCTCTATAGTGCAAGTAATAAAGGGGGGAAGCATGATATTTTTTCTGCCAATATTGTCGATGGTACGATAACCAATAAGACGAAAAGTAACGATCATCATGAATATTTTACCGCGTTTCATCCAAATGGAAGCTGGGTTTATTTCGATAAAGGCAACTGGGAAGTAAATTTCTTCACTCATAAAGGAAAATGGCCAAATCAAATCGTTAAGGCTGAGCAAGTAGGCGGTAAAGATTGGGTTGATACCATTGCGATAATGGAGCAAGAGTTTTTAGCGCCAATGATTGGTAAATGGAAAGGTATTTCAACCCATGGCAGTTCAAAAGGGCGATTTGAAGAAGTTGCCAATTATCAATGGGGGCCTAATAAAAAATCTATTCTTGTTGAGCTTGAACTCTTCTGGGATGGTAAAAAATATGGAAACGCTACAGGTTTATTAGGACTTGATCGTAAAACTAAAACTGTTTACTACAACTTAGTGATGGAAGATGGCACTGTAGTTATGCAGCAGCAACGTAATGCTGGAGAATCTACTAAGTGGGTGATGGATGTAACATCTGCCGGAAATAGTCGATCGCTCCCCAAACAGTTCAGAGTTGAATACTCTCGCAATAATGATCATTGGAAAAGTGATATTCTTGTCCCAAATGGAGAAAATTGGGAGTTAATGGCAGTACATGAGTTTACAAGATTGAATTAAGCAACTGCATGCGCGGTAGGCTTGCCTTAAATAGTCTACCGTGTGTAATAGCTTTTGAAGAATAGGAGTATGCAATATGTTTAAGCATTCATTTTTAGTGGTCATGTTGCTATCTTTTTACCCATTATTACTGGTAGCCTATGATGAAATACCTAAAACGCCGCATGGCGAAATTCTCTACTACCAAGGGCAAGGAAAGGGTAAAGGTCATTTATTTTTGTTTGACTTATCAACGGGAACGTCAAGGCAAGTTGGACAATCAGGCTCTCGTCCTGACCATTACCCTAACTGGTCTCCTGATGGCAAGCATTATGTTTTCGAATCTTACCGAAAAGGTGGTTGGCATGTTTGGATAGGTCAAATCGATCAATTAGCAGCTAAACGAATTACCCAAGTGCCGGCATATAATACTGACTATTATGAGTTTGACCCCACTTTTAACCATAATGGGAATGAAGTTGCCTACTTAAGAGATGGACAGTTGTATCTTAAGTCTTTAATAACCGATAAAGAAAAGCTTTTAATTCCAACACATCAGGATTGGGTATTTACTGCGCCAAGCTTTTCTCATGACGGACAATATATTGCCGTGACAGGGATTTCTAATCGCGAGCAGGTTATGCAAGTGTATCTAATTAATCTTAGTTCGAGGGAGATAAAGCAATTAACACATGAATTAGCACGGGTTTTTGCGCCGGTATGGTCGCCAGTAGAGAATAAGCTTATTGTGCACAGTGATAAGAAAAACGGTGTTGGCTTATATCAGGTCGATATAATATCTGGAAGATTAACGCCAGTTCACTCGCAACAACAACTTGCTTCTGCTCAGATTAAGCCAAGTTCGTTTATTGATCCTTGGGATAATGGCTGGGGTGCAATAGAGCAATACAGGGCAAGTATATCGCCGGATGGTGATTGGATCGTATTTTCAAGTACTGTTGATGGCGATAGAGAGTTATTTGTATCGAGGGTTGATGGAAGTGATATTCGGCGGCTAACTGTTCGACAAGGACTCGATGCACAGCCAGCATGGCGACCGCACGTGATAAACTGAACCAACCTCAGTATTATTTGCACAGATTAACATAGTTAGTTTTTTAATAGTTGAATAATGTTAGATTGAATTTTGCCAACGTGTTGTCTGACGTCAAGTGTAAAGCGCATATATGCATTTTGGTTGATTTTTACTCAGGGCAAATCATTGTATATATGCAAAGTTATTTCTATTGCTTTTCATAGTCCATCCTTATTGACTATTCGTTTAGGTAGGTTCGTTTAAAGACGAAAATAATGCAATAGACGTCTAAAAGTCTGTTGAAATTATTTTTAATTTAAGGTTTAATAGCAACGCTTTCGTTAGAATAAATACTCAATTTAGTCTAATCGAGCACCAGAAGAGGTGCGATAGCCAGGTAGTTTTCGTGAGGAACCACAATTCCAAAGACTGAAAATGAGGGGGACTATCGCCGAGGACGATAACGATGTGGGCGTTATGGTTCGGTCACTAGGGTTGAATCCCTAGGATTGTCACCTCTGCTTAGTAACAGGTAATACTAAGTAGAATAGGGTGGAGAGCTTCTGGCTGAAAAGACAAGTTGCTGCGCCATTGTGCGCACCTTTCCACTCAGTCATGCTCTTCCTTAATGTTGTTAGGCTAATTAACAAATAGCCATAGGGAGACCTTATCAGATGTCAAATTTAACCGTCGCCAAGTTTGGTGGTACGAGTGTTGCAGATCATCAAGCGATGTTGCGTTGTGCTAATATTATCGCAAGTGATAGCAGTAATCGCGTTGTGGTCGTTTCTGCAAGTGCAGGCGTCACTAATTTATTGGTACGCCTTTCGCAAGATAACGTCAGTGAAGCTGAACAAATTGATATCATCGGCCAAATAAAAGCAATTCAATACAATATTACACAACACCTTGACAGCCAAGTTGAGCTTAATCGTGAAATCGATGGTTTACTCAATGAACTAGCAACGTTTGCGAAAGCCCAAGCATTGAACCCATGTGGGCGAATTGCCGACGCTATTTTAGCGTTTGGAGAGCAAATGAGCTCACGTATATTCGCTAAAGTATTAGGCTCGGTAGGTGTTAGCGCTGAATACTTTGATGTTCGACAAATTATGAAAACCAATAGCGTGTACGGCAAAGCAGTTGTTGATATCGAAAAACTTGGCGAATATACCAAGCAATTACTCTTGCCAAAGTTGGAAAGTAACGTCATTGTCACGCAAGGTTTTATTGGTCAAGATGATGATAAATACACGACAACGCTAGGTCGAGGAGGTTCAGATTACAGTGCCGCGTTACTTGCTGAAGCATTACATGCTGATAACCTAGCGATATGGACCGATGTTGAAGGTATTTTTACTACCGATCCTCGTATTACTGATCAAGCGCGCGCTATAAATGAGATTAGCTTTGGTGAAGCTGCTGAGATGGCAACCTTTGGTGCAAAAATTTTGCATCCAGCAACATTGATCCCAGCGATGAGACAAAATATCCCCGTCTTTGTTGGTTCAAGTAAAGAGCCAGAAAAGGGCGGAACACGCATTCAACGTTCGGTAGATTCAAAACCTATTTATCGTTCTATTGCGCTCAGAAGAGAGCAAACACTCGTGACGGTAAAAAGCCCGGCAATGCTACATGCTAGTGGCTTTTTAGCGAAAGTATTTAATGTTTTGGCTAAACACGAACTGAGTGTAGATTTAATTACCACTAGTGAAATTAGTGTCGCAATGACCTTTGATAACCCTACAGGGTCAACACAGGCGTTACTTAACACTACGGTAGTACAAGAATTAGAGCAATTGTGTGAGGTTACGGTTGAACACGGTTTATCATTGGTAGCCGTTATCGGCAATAAAATGCATCAAACTAATGGTGTGGGTACTAAGTTATTTGAAGCAATATCGGGGATAAATATCCGCATGATTTGCCACGGTGCTAGTGAACACAATTTATGTTTCTTAGTCGATGAAAACAGTGCCAATAGCGCAGTAGAAAAGTTACACCGTACCTTATTTGCTTAACTAGCTTCACTTAATTAACTTGCTTAATTAACTACAAAAAAGAGCATCAAAAGATGCTCTTTGCTTTAACTAACATGTATTACTCATACGCTAGCGGATCAACGGCGTTATTATCTCGAAATGCTTCTAAACGTTCTTGGCATGCACCACATTTACCACAAGCTTTTTCCCGTCCATTATAACAAGTCCACGTGTCGCTATAATCTAGCCCCATGTTTAAACCATCGGTTAAAATGTCAGTTTTTGAGACATGTAAATACGGACTAAAGATTTCAACTGGCTCATAGTTAGCAATTTGACAGACGTCGTTCATCTTCATAACAAACTCTGGTCGACAATCAGGGTAAATGGCGTGGTCACCAGAATGGGCACCATAATACACTTGGCTTGCGCCAACAGAAACGGCGTAGCCTACCGCTAAAGATAGCAAAATCATGTTGCGGTTAGGCACAATTGTTGATTTCATGTTTTCCGCTTCGTAATGCCCTTCGGGAATATCGATATCATCGGTAAGTGACGAGCCGGCGAGTAGTTGGTTAATCGCTGAGATATCGATGACCTTATGAGCAACATTTAACTGTTGGCAAACTTTGGCTGCACACTTCAACTCTTTAACGTGACGTTGACCGTAATCGAAAGACAGTGCGTACACCTCTTTACCGTCTCTTAATGCACGATTGAGCACGGTAAATGAATCCATGCCACCTGAAAAAATAACAACAACTTTGTTGGTCATTTGTCGACTCTCTTAGGGTATAATAAATAACGCGCGCATTTTACGTTAAAATTACCAGTCAATAAAGTTAAGCGGTCAATATGAGTCATCACTATAAAATTAATGAGCTTTTCCAAACGATTCAAGGGGAAGGAGCTTTTACTGGTCAACCATCAATATTTATCCGTTTACAAGGGTGTCCTGTCGGCTGTTCATGGTGTGATACTAAACATACTTGGGAGATTAAGCCTGATTTAAGTGTTAGCGTAGACACTATGCTTGCAAAAACTCAAGAATCGGAACATTGGTCAGCAATGACACCTGAAGAAATCATTAGCTTATGTCACGACCAAGGTTATCAAGCTAAGCATGTCGTTATCACGGGGGGGGAGCCTTGTATGGTTGATTTAACGCCCTTATGCGATGCTTTACAGCAACGCGGTTTTAGCTGTCAGATTGAAACGTCAGGTACGTTTGAAATAAAAACAACACCAGAATGCTGGGTGACAGTTTCACCTAAAGTAAACATGAAAGGTGGTTACGCGATACTAGATAGTGCTATGCAGCGTGCCAATGAAATTAAGCATCCAGTGGCTACAGAGCAACATGTAGACGATCTAAAAGCATTATTGGCTAAACATGCAATTACCGACAAACCAGTTTACTTACAACCTATTAGCCAAAAACAAAGAGCAACTGAATTAGCAATACAAACCTGCATTGAAAATAACTGGCGTTTGTCGATACAAGTGCATAAGTATATAGGTATTGAATAGTTTCCACCTCGGGTGTTACTTTTCTTTTGATGAAGGAAACTTCATGGTCACCGCAACACCATTAGGATTGTGGTGATTAAATGCTTTTATTTCGCCTTGATGAAATTGACAAATTAGTCGAGCGATATAAAGCCCAAGTCCTAAGTGCGGTTGTTCACCTTGATTTTCTTCTCGAACAGAAACCATTGAGTCAAACAAACGGTGTTGCATTTGCTCAGGCAACAAAGGGCCATTATTGTCGATAGTGATGATAAGATTTCGATTTTCGTAATTTACGTTGATGGTAACGACGTTATCGTTAGTAAACTCAGCACTATTTGCAATGACTTTATCGAGCAATTGGGCAAAGTGTTCAGGAGAACCGTCTAAAAAGTAGCTGCTTTCTGTTGGGGTAATTAGATTGAAGGTAATATCAGGGTAAATTTGCTGATACCCCAGGACACAGCCTTTAACAACATTGAGTGCATCAAATTTAACCCGCTCACAACTCGATAACATTTGCTCAATTCTGGTTACTTCACTCATTGACGTTAAAATAGCATTTAACCGCGCAATGCCGCTTTGAGCTCTTTCAATATACGGTTGGCTTTGCGCTGGAATAGGATGTAATGAAAGGTTTTCTAGTGACGTTCTCACCACGGCTATCGGCGTTCTTAACTCGTGAGATAAACGTGATGACATGCTTTCTAAATAATGATTGTACTGACTTAGCCGGCTAACGACTTGCGAGAAACTACGCGATAAATCGCCGATTTCATCATTTGTGTTTGATGGCGTAATCGCCGTTGTGATTCTGCCTTGGGCATCGATTGCTTGCTCGGCTTGGTTACGCAGGGTTCTAATTCGGTAAGAAATCCTCGATGCAAAAATTAAAAAGACAATCGCGCTGATCACTAAAATAGCTAAAATCGCGCTAAAGAGCTTTTCTAACGCTTTATTTCTTAACGTACGAATGCCGTTTGTTGTTTCTTCAACAATAACAGCCCCTTGAACCAGCTCGTTAATATAAATTGGATAGGCAGCAGATAACACAACGGCTTTTTGATCTTTACTTAATCGCCATTGCGAAGAGGGCTCTCCCGTTAACGCCGTTTCGATATGTTGCCCAGTAAGGTTTTGTGTATCATAAAGATTGTCGATAAATGCTTTCGGTGGCTTTGTTAAAAACTGATAATAAAGGGGAATGAGATAGCGTTGTTCAAATTTTTGCCATAGTGAGTTTTCGTCGCTTTGTGGCGTCGTTCTTTGCCAAACACCACCGGCTTTAGTTAAATCACCAGCACTGGCAAGCACACGTTTATGTTGATCAACCACCCAAATTCTTGAATTGGTATGACTCATGCCTTTAACAATCCGTTCAATTTCAGGCGATGGCACCACAATGGTACCTAGCGTATCGGCTTGGCTAGGATCAGCAGAACCCATTGATGAAATGATTTCCTCTCCGTCTGCATCTACATCATGAATAGCAAATGCAATTTTGTCGCCGAGTTGTGATAAAGGAATACGCAACTCAATGTTATAACCTTGTGGCGTGTTGAGCCAATGACCTTGAATGAAGCTGGCAACTTCGGGAAAAGCGCCTGATAGGTTGGTTACTCGATAACTGTCTAGCCAGCCTTGTTGCTTATTAGCGATGATATAACGATTAAACTGTTGCTGTTGGTCTACCAGTGCAATCTCAAGGTGATCATTGCGATCAATTGCGGCAGAATTTTTACCCCGAAATACAACGTGATGATCAGTAACGCTGATAAACAAGTATAAATAACGGCCATACTTAGCGATAGTTGCAGTAAACATCTGCTCGCTATTAGCTGCCAGTGATGTGTTATTTAATAGGTGCTTGTCGTTATATAGGTGGATCCTATTTTGATAATTTGGCCAGTCATTAGATAAACCGTCGAGTAAAATGGCTTGTTTTAATTCGTAACCATAAAGGTCTTTACCTTGTTCAACACTCGGTAAAAAGCTTGCTTGATTATCAAATAGATTGGGTCGTTCGTGCAATGCTGTTGCTAACGCTCTTGCCGTACCTAATATGGTTTGCTCTTGTCCATAACGTAAATACTTTTCCATTTCCCAGACATACTGGTAACCAAACCACGGAATGGTAAACAAGACACTAGACAGTAGTAAAAGCTTTGCTCTGAGGCCAAAACGAAAACGCATCAGGTTACTTACGCTTGTTGTGATTTGTGTGCGGCTAAGGTGTTCCAGCGATAGCCCATGCCGTAAACAGTCTCAATGCAATCAAAATCAGGGTCAATTTTAATAAACTTTTTACGAATGCGCTTAATATGTGAAGTGATGGTGCTATCATCGACAAATATTTTTGACTCATTCATTAATTGTTGTCGGTTTTTAACAAACCCTGGGTTTTTGGCGAGCGCATAAACCATCCAAAATTCGGTAACGGTAATTTCTAATGGCGTTTGATGCCAAGAGACTGTCATTCGTTGGCTATCAATGGTTAGTGCTTCGAGCGTTAAAACATGTTCAGTATCGGTGGGTTTTTTTAATGCATCCTCGCGCCTAAATAAAGCGGCAATGCGCGCCGTTAAATGCGGTAAGCTAATATCTTTGGTTAAATAGTCATCGGCACCGATTCGTAAACCTGAGACCGTATCTACATCGTTATCACGAGCCGTTAAGAAAATAATGGGTAAAGTTGATGACAAGGTACGTAGCCACTGACACAAGGTAAAACCACCATCATATTCTTGTTCTAAACCAATATCTAAAATCGCTAAATGTGGCAATTGCAATGAGAATGCTTTCATTGCGCTTTCTCGATTGGCAAAGGTTTGCACTTGATAGCCTTGGGCTCTGAGTACGTCAGCATAATTTTCTCTAATAGCGGCTTCATCTTCGACAATGGCAATTCGTTTACTCATGTTTCTTTCGTACTAAAGGATTATCTAACGGCAACTATACCCAATAAAATTGAGATCGTCTTATAAAAATAGTAATTGCCATAATGTTGCCATAATTGATCGCCAACTTGCCATTTTTGTAGCCATTTAATGCCCAAATTGTTTGTTTTAATAGGTTTACTGAAAGCACACAGAAGCATTTAGCCTTTTGATAATTCACTTAACGGTTAACTTTTTAAGGAATAAACATGAAAACATTAACTAAACATTCACTCATCAGCTTGGCATTGATTTCGGCGTTATCGATTAAACCTGTTATTGCGTATGAAAATGAAGAGCTGACAAACGCATCATCAGAAACAACATTAACCGCTAATGATAAAGCTGGGATTGGTTTTGGCGTCGGTGCGGTTATCGGCGCAGTATTTGGCGGTCCCGCAGGCGCTTTTATTACGGGGTTAGCGGGAAACCTTATCGCAAAAGAAATTAATGCCAAAGAGGAAATTACCCATTTAAACGAGACTATCGCTAGAACAGAGCAAGATAAAACTCTGGTTGAGCAACGTTATCAACAAAAGTTGGCAAAACAAGCACAATCTTATCGTCAACAAATTGCACAATTTAGAGAAAAATTAGATGAAACGACGCAATTGCAAGCGCAAAATCTTTTGATGAGTTTGCAGTTTTCAACTGGGTCTAGCGAAATAAAAGACCATTACCAACCACAAATTACCGCATTAGCGAATTTACTAAATCAAAGTAAACACTTAGACGTTGATTTGTCAGGGTATACAGATTTACAAGGAGACAAAGAGAAGAATCATGCATTGTCAATTGCCCGTGTGAATGCTGTTAAAAATGCACTGATCAATCAAGGAGTAAAACCAGAACGGATCAAGTTATTTGCTTTTGGAGAAGAAGCCCCTGTTGTTGCCAATCAGCAACAAGAAGTCAGCTTTTACGATCGCAGAGTAGTGATTAAGTTAAGAGGTGAGCAACCGACAAACGACCAAACGGTTGCTAATCATTACTAATTAGCGCTTCCCTTATTAAAACAGCTGATAAAAGGAGGTGTTAAATTTAAAAACACGGTTACAAATTAATGTTTAAAGTTTTTCAAAGCCAATTGTAATTGTAACAATTGGCTTTTTTTATAGACCTTGTTATTAAGACAAGCTAATTTAGATTAACGTGTTTATATTTCGATAGGGTCGCTATGCAATCAACTACTTTTTCTCGCTTAATGTTATTGAGCTTGTCTTTACTCGCTACGTCAACGTTTGCTCATCAAAAAGAAAACCATCAACATGCGAACACTGAGGCGAGTGCAAGGTATTTAGCTAACGAGAGTATTTTATTTGAGTATCAGAATACCAAAATACTTTTCGACCCGTTTTTCCATAATGACTACGGCACTTATCAATTGGTGCCAAAAGAAGTCCGCCAAGCACTGATGAGCAACAAAGCACCTTACGATAATATAGATGCGGTATTTATTAGTCATGCACATGAAGATCACTTTGATGCACAAGATCTTGCTAAATACCTTTTTCTTAATCAGAACACTTTGTTGTTTGCGCCACAGCAAGCAGTGGATCAAATAATGCCGATTGTTAAAGAAGAGGTTAAACCTAGGTTAAATGCAATTGCATTAGCGTTTAATGATAAACCATGGCAAAAATCGGTTGAAAACTTACGCATAGAAGCGGTTCGTATACCACATGCTGGTTGGCCTCAGCGACAAGACGTTGAAAATATGGTTTTTCGTATCACCCTAGAAGAGCGGGCAACGATGATGCATATGGGAGACGCTGATCCGTTAACCAGTCACTATCAGCCTTATCAAGCATTTTGGCAACAAACTCAAACAGATATTAACTTTCCACCTTATTGGTTTTATGGCTCGAGTGAAGGGCGCACTATTTTAACTAAATTGCTTAATGCCAAGCAGCACGTCGGTATTCATGTACCGAAACAAGTACCTCAGCCACTGTTAAATAGTACGCTACAGTATTTTTCTGTACCGGAAGAAGTTAAAGTCATTGCGCTGTCCAAGCAATAAGGCGAGTTAGTGACCTTAAAGTGCTATAATTTTATTTAGCTAATGTAAATACGCAAATGGTGTTAAGGTGCAATTTGCTCCAAAGGGAGTTAACTAGAATTGGCGATTAGTTTGTCCATGAGTGCAAAGTCTCGTGGTTCATCCATTGTTAAAATTATTTTGGTAGTAACCATACTGCTTAGCTCTGTGCTTTTTGCAAAACCGATTTTACAAGGTACACGAGACCACCATGATGATCAAAGTCAAAGAGTGACGGTTGTTTTTGGTACGACTAATGCTAAGCACACCCTGTTGTATAGACAAGCCCAAGAGGTTTTAACTTTCGCATTTAATCAGCTGGGGTATGATTTTCGTTTATTGCATATGCCCAACAAACGAGCACTTATTTGGACTAATGATAAAAAGTTAGATGGTGTGGCATTTCGTGTAGCAAGCCTAGACGCTCAACTATATCCTAATTTAATTCGTGTTGATGAGTCTCTTTTTATCATCGAACAAAGTGTATTTAGTCGACAAAACATCGCTGTCGATGGTTGGTCTAGCTTGAGCCAGTTAACTGTCGCTTATGAACAAGGTACTCAGTTTATCGAGGAAAATCGTCAGCACTTTAAAGCGCTTTATCCCGTTATTTCAACGGTTAAAGCCTTTGATATGGTCTATGATGGTGGCGCAGATATTACTATTACCAGTCAAGCGACGGGTGAGATGATCTTAAAAAACTACCGAGCGCGCTTTAACGATAAAATTAGTGTGCAAACACCGCCGTTAGTTGAGCTTAATTTATATAGTTTTATGCATAAGCAACATCAAGATCTTGCTGAAAAGCTGCAGTTAACCTTACAACAAATGAAAAAAGACGGCAACTACCAGCGGTTACTTGAAAAAGCGAAATAAACGCTAACGCCGTATTTGACGATAAGGTGGCAAACTAGCAAGTAGCTCTTTGCCGTATCGTTTAGTCAATACTCTTTTATCAAGTAAAGTTATTGTGCCAGAGTCTTTTTCATTGCGAAGTAATCGACCTGTCGCTTGCACTAGCTTTTTAGAGGTTTCAGGTACTGACAATGACATAAAAGGATTGCCTCCCTTTGCGGTTATATATTCTGCTTGCGCCTCTTCAACTGGTGACGTTGGCACAGAAAAAGGAAGTTTAGTAATAATTAAATTGGTCAGGTATTTACCCGGAAGATCTAATCCTTCAGAAAAGCTCTGTGTACCAAATAAAATACTCGCCTTGTCTTTATCACAATTACTTTTATGCTGTTCTATGAGTTGTTGACGAGATTGCTCTCCCTGAACGAGCAGGGTCATTTTGTATTTATCCCGCAACGCTTTTGCAACTTGTTCCATTTGCCAATAAGACGAAAATAACACCAAGGTTGCATTACTTTGACTGATGAGCTCAGGTAACTTTTTTATAAGCTCATCGGTAAACGATGGCGCACTCGGTTCATTATCCATATTAGCAATGGCTAAGGTTGCGTTATTATAATAGTCAAATGGCGAGTTCACATGCTGGTACTGAGTACCATCATTATTTGAGAGGCCAACTTGTTTGCGAAAATGCTCAAAAGAATTTAGTGCCATAATTGTTGCTGAGCATAAAACAGCACCTTCACATTTCGACCACAACATATCTTCTAGGGTAAAACCCACATCAATCGGAGAAGCTGATAACAGGTAGTCTTGCTTTTTTCCCTCGATTTGTTCAATCCAGCGAGCGAGAGGTGCACCTTTATCACTGTCGGTTTTGGCGTACATTTGCCAAAGGGCATTGAAATTCTCTAAACGTTGGATCATAAAGCCGGATTCGGCTAGCAATGGCTCTGCTAAATACATTTGTGTATCACCATCTTTTACTGATTCCATGGTGAGGTTATATAGCTTATTGGTATGGTTGATACATTTTTTACTAAGCTCAGCGAGATCTTCCGCCCAATGTTTTAGTGTTTTTGGGATCAAGCCATTTTCAAAGCGGTAGGTTCTATCTTCTTGGGCGTTTTTTTGAGAAAAATAGGCTGGAGCATTATTGTCGATAAAGGTAACGACTTTTTGCATTTCAGTAATAATATCTTGGCAATCATCTCCTAACTTCAATGCCGGTGAAATGGCTGATTGAGATTTGACAATATTTGATATTTTATCACCAGTTTCTTTTAATTTGGTTAGCCAGTCTATTGTTCCTTTAATAGCAATTGTCGCACTGGAATGATCGCGAGTGATTTTGGCTAGATGATGCGCCTCATCAATAATATAAAATGTTTCATCAGGCTCTGGTAGGATTTTTCCGCCCCCTAAACTTAAGTCAGACAACAGTAAGCTGTGATTAATCACTAAAACGTCAGCGGCATCCATGGTTTCACGGGCTTTGTGAAAAGGGCAATGTGTATGTTCTGCTAAGTGTTTTAAACAACTATGTTTATCACACTGAATTGCTTGCCAAATATGAGCGGGTACTGGATCTGGCCAAGAATCTAAATCACCTTGCCACTGACCATTTTTGAGCTTTACATGCATCGCGTTAAGTATTTTTACATCAATGGCACTTGGCTTTTGGGCAAAGGTAAATCCCGCTTGTGGCTCATCGCCTGTTGATATTGCAGTAGCGAGCTTTTGCCGGCAAACATAACGTTGCCTACCTTTAACTAAGGTATAGTTAAAATCGATCCCGGCATTAGCTTTTAAAAAGGGAAGATCTTTATCAACTAACTGTTCTTGAAGTGCGACCGTTGCGGTAGAAATACAGACTTTTTTCTTTTTAGAGATGGCTAACGGAATTGCACCTAAACAATAAGCAAGCGATTTTCCGGTGCCTGTGCCTGCTTCTATGGCAATAATTTTACGACTTTTATCATACTCACCAGCTAATGTTTTGGCGATTTCAGCGATCAAAAACGTTTGTTGCTTGCGAGGATTAAAATTACTGAGGTTTTCCCCAATTGCTTTATATGACGCTCTGATCGTTGTTTTTATCTTATCACTTAACATTGAGCTAAAGGTTTCCATTGTTAGCGGTATCTATTACACTGCTGTATATATTAACAGCTTATTGTCGCTAAATAGAATCTTTAATGCCACATTCCGATAAAAAAAATGCATCCATCGTCGAGCAAGGGTTTTTGCTTACACGTCAAACCGTCGATGTTAATGGAAGTAACCAAGTTATTTTATGGGTTAAAACACTATCGGGCCCAGTTCAATTGGTAATAGAGCATCAGCAACCGTTATTTTTTATTGAACAGCATCAATATGAAAAAGCCAGCAAGTTGTTATCTTATTCAGATAGAAGAAAAGTTACATTTAAACCACTCTCGTTAAAGACTTTTGGCCAACAGCAGGTGGTTGGCGTTTATTTTCAACAATTACGTGATTTTTATGCGATAAGAACCTTCTTTAAGGAGCATAAAATCAAGTGTTATGAAGATGATTTTAGGCCAGATGAGCGCTTTCTTATTGAGCGATTTATCACCGCCAAAATTTTGTTTTCAGGTGAACTGGTTGAACAAAGTGCTAAGTCTTATCGCACTGTTACCGAGGTAAAATGTAAGCAAAGCGACGATAAAGCGTTATTAACCACTTCGTTATTATCGGTAGTATCGATAGATATCGAATGTTCGATGCAAGGAGAGCTTTATTCTATTGGCTTATACAGCGAAAACAGTCAAACCGTGTTAATGATAGGTCAAGCCGAACAGTTTCAACAAGAGATCGATTTTGAGCTTGTTTGGTTAGAAGACGAAAAAGCTTTACTAAATGCGCTTAATGAGTGGGTAGCTAAACATGACCCTGATATTTTCATCGGCTGGAATGTCATAAATTTTGACTTTGCTTTACTACAAAAACGTTTTGATCTTCACAAAATTCCTTTTACTTTAGGTCGTGATGGTAGTGAACCAAGATGGCGGCAACAAACCCAAAGTGAACAACTGTTTATTGATATTGCCGGTAGAGTGGTTATTGATGGTATCGATATGTTAAAAAGTGCAACTTACCGTTTTAGTAGCTTTTCACTAGAATCTGTAGCGCAAGAACTACTGGGAGTAGGGAAGAAAGTCGAAAATGTTGATAATCGGGTTGCTGAAATCACCCATAATTTTCATCATAATAAGTTGGCGTTAGCAACGTATAACCTCGAAGATTGTCGATTAGTCACTAAAATATTTGAAAAAACGCTCCTGTTCGATTTTGCCATGTTAAGAGCACACTTAACTGGGTTGTCTTTGGATCGTATCGGTGGCTCAGTTGCTGCGTTTACAAATTTGTATTTACCAAAGTTACATCGAGCCGGCTATGTTGCGCCCAATATGGGCGATGGTTTAAAAGGGCTCACATCGCCTGGTGGTTATGTCATGGATTCTATTCCTGGGCTATATAAAAATGTACTCGTACTTGATTTTAAAAGCTTGTATCCCAGTATTATTCGTACATTTAATATTGACCCAATGGGGATGATAGAAGGACTGCTCAATAAAGAAAATGCAATTTCAGGCTTTGATGGCGCTTACTTTTCTAGGGAAGAGCATTTTTTACCACAAATTATTAAAACCCTATGGAGTGAGCGCGACAAAGCAAAACGCGATAATAATGCCGCATTATCGCAAGCCATTAAAATTATAATGAACTCATTTTATGGGGTGCTTGGCTCAACCGGTTGTCGATTTTTTGATCCTAGATTATCGGGGTCCATAACCAAACGTAGCCATGAGATACTTAAAACAACACAAGCGTGGATAGAATCGAAAGGCTTTAAGGTGATTTATGGTGACACCGACTCGATATTTATTCATGCCGGCAATGATAAAACCGCTCAAGAAAGCATTACCTTAGGCCAAGAGCTCGCAAATTTTATCAACACGCATTGGGATGAAGACCTTGATGCTCGATTTGCGGTCAAAAGCTATCTAGAAATTGAGTTTGAAACACATTTTGAGCAATTTTTTATGCCAACCATTCGAGGGGTAGATAATCAAAAACAAACTGGTGTTATTGGTACTAAAAAGCGCTATGCAGGCTTAATCGACAAAAACGGTGACAAACAATTGGTTTTTAAAGGGATGGAAACCGTACGCAGTGATTGGACAGCGTTAAGTAAAGAATTTCAACAAGAGCTCTACATGAAAGTGTTTAAACAGGAGCCGGTTGATGACTACGTCAAGTCTATTGTCTCTAGATTATATTCGAAAGAATTTGATGATTTGCTCGTCTATCGTAAACGATTAACACGTAAACTCGATCAGTACGTAAAAAATATTCCCCCGCATGTGAAAGCGGCTCGACACGCTGATGAACTCAACTTAAAAAATGGTAAACCATTAAAATATCAGAAAAAAGGGTGGATTGAGTACGTTATGACACTCGAAGGCCCACAAGTCATTGAGTATGCGCATGCTCCGCTAGATTATGATTTTTATCGAGAGCGACAGTTAAAGCCAATCGCTGATGATATTCTACCGTTTATCGACTGTAGCTTTGACCAAATCACGGATAAACAAATGCAACTGTTTTAGTTGGCTTATTCTCCTTAATGCTGGTTTATATTGAAATACTTGTATACAAACAGGTGTTTTACCTTATACACTGAACGTTATTTTAGATGTCTAGATATCCATAAAACCACTTAGATGTAATGGCAGTAATATGAAAAAAGATACCAAAATTGTTAATGCAGGAAGGCAATCAAAATGGACGCGCGGTGTGGTAAACCCGCCAGTAGAGAGAGCGTCAACTGTTGTATTTGATAGCGTGAAAGAAATGAAACATGCTACAGCTAATCGTGGTAACAAAGTACTTTTTTATGGTCGCCGCGGCACAAGTACGGCTTTTGCCTTTGCGGATGCAATGACGGAGTTAGAAGGTGGGGCAGGATGTGCTATTTATCCTTCAGGAACCGCTGCAATAACCAATGCTATTTTATCGTTTGTTAAAACTGGCGATCACATTCTTATGGTTGATAATGCCTATGAGCCCACGCGTGATTTTTGCGATAAGATGTTAGCGAATATTGGCGTTGAGACAACCTATTATGATCCGCTAATTGGCGCAGGTATTGAAGCATTAATTCAAGCCAATACTCGACTAATTTTTCTTGAGTCACCGGGTTCTATTACCATGGAAGTTCAAGACGTGCCCGCTATAGCAGAAGTCGCGCATCGTCATAATTGCATGGTCATGTTAGATAATACGTGGGGGGCAGGGGTTAATTTTAATGCCTTTGAACATGGTGTTGATATTTCTATTCAGGCGGCGACAAAATATATTGTTGGTCATTCGGATGTCATGCTGGGAACAGCGGTTGCAACTGAACCCTATTGGGAACAATTAAGAGAAAATAGTTACTTAATGGGGCAATGTACCTCGCCAGATGATTTGTATCTAGCAATGCGAGGTATTCGCACATTAAGTGTCAGGTTAAAACAGCATCAAGAAAGTGCTTTAAAAATTGCACATTGGTTGCAGCAACGCGAAGAAGTTGATCGTGTTTTACACCCCGCCTTTGCATCATGTCCTGGTCATGAGTTTTTTCAACGCGACTTTAGCGGCTCTAATGGCTTATTCTCGTTTGTCTTAAACCGAGGTGATCAGCAATCATTAAATGCGTTACTCGATGGTATGCATCATTTCAAAATGGGCTATTCTTGGGGCGGTTTCGAAAGTTTAATACTGGGTAATACTAATGTGGGGCGTTTAAGAACTGCGACGACATGGCAGGATAGCTATCCGTTAATTCGCTTACATGTTGGTTTAGAAGATGTCGATGATTTAATTGACGATTTAGCCAAAGGGTTCGATCGACTAAACCAAGCGTTAGCTTCACGTTAAGTTCATTTTTCAAGCGTTGCCAAGCGTCATTTTTCTAGGTCAGTAGAGGTAGGTTCCTCTGCTGACGTGGACTTTCTAGTAAAGTAGTCCACCGTTGTACAAGAGACAACGTCTCCCAATACATTAACGGATGTTCTGCACATATCTAAAATTCTATCAACGCCAAGAATTAAGGCGATACCTGCAGCAGGAATACCAACACCTTCTAGCACCATACTTAAGATAATGATGCCAGCACCAGGTGTTGCAGGTGAACCGACTGATGCCGCAACGGCCATAGTCACAATAAAGAGATAACTGGTTAAACTTAGGTCGACGGCAAAAACTTGCGCTAAGAATACTGTTGCTATGCCTTGATACATAGCGGTACCCGTCATATTTACGGTTGCACCCAGTGGCACGAGAAAACGAGCAATGTCCGGTTTGATCATCAATTTATTTTCTGTGACATCTAAGGTTATTGGCATAACCGCAGCAGAACTACTGGTTGAAAAAGCTAATAATAATAACTCTCTTACGTGTCCTAAAAACGTTTTAAGCTTGCCTGACCAGGTTAACGCAGCAACGATAAAGTAAAGCATCGCAACAATAAGGATACCTAGTACAACGGTTGCCACATAAATCATCATCCCGGCTAATACGTCGATGCCAAGGTTGGCGACCAATTTTGTGATCAAGCCAAATACCGCAAATGGTGCAAGTAACATTGCCCATGAAACAATACGCAAACTGACTTCTTGTAAAGCCCCCAGTAAATCAAACAAAGGCTTTGATTGTTGTGCGGGGATTGACAGTAAGGCAGCACCTAAGACCGCCGAGAATAGTATTACCTGTAACATTTCCCCAGATGCCATTGACGCTAGTGGATTTTTTGGAATGAGCTCCGATACTTTATTTGGTAAGTCTGCAAGGTCAGGAAAACCGCTGGCGGCAACACTCGTTAGTGGGGCAATATTGCTATCAATCAGGTTGGTCGCATCAATATATTGTCCAGGTTGAATGGTTAACGCTAACACAATACCAACCGTAGCTGCAATCATGGTAGATGCAATGATAAAGATAATCGCAATTAAGCCATTTTGTTTTAATGCGTCAGGGTTGTTATTCGAGGCGAGTCCTCTTACTACAGAAGCTAAAACTAGTGGAACGACAATCATTTGAATAATAGCGAGAAATAGCTGACCAGGTAAAGCAAGCCAAGCAGTAATTAAGGTGACTGTTCTTGCTGACACTAGTTTTAAGTCAGGGCCTAACAAAATGCCAGCGACAATACCAAGGAATAATGCCAGTAAGACTTTAAGCCATAGGCGTCCTTCGATAAGTTTATCAAACTGTGTGGTCAAATTTACTAAAGGTCTTAAAAATAGGGGATAGCTGTGCATTTCATTACTTTTTTTTAAGGATTAGCGCAAAGTCTAGTACAAAAGTTGATTGTCTATCAAAATAAAGCCTAGTAATGTTGATCTACGACAAGTTATTTAAGTAAACAAACTATTTAAGTAAACAAATCCTAGGAGTGGCGATTGCCAAGGATGTAATATGAATGTTCATGAGAAATTAAACTATGTTGAGTTTCCAGCAACCGATTTAGCTGCCACTAAGCGCTTTTTTGAGCAAGCATTTTCTTGGCAGTTTACCGACTATGGACCAGAATACAGTGCCTTTTCAAATCAAGGACTTGATGGTGGCTTTTACCAGTCTACTTTAACTGCCACGACGCAAAATGGTAGCGCGTTATTGGTTTTGTATAGTGAAGATTTACAAGCAAGCCTTGATAAAGTAATTCAAGCCGGAGGTAAGATAGTAAAGCCAATATTCTCTTTTCCTGGTGGCCGTCGTTTCCATTTTACAGAACCAAGTGGCAATGAATTAGCGATTTGGTCCGAATAGCTGCAGGTAATATTGGTAAAGTGGATATCTTGATAGTATTGACCCTTGAAAGTCGAAGGGCTTTCGTTTTATGATCGGTAAAAAATGTAGGTTATCTTGTCAATAATAGTGTTTTCGTTATGCGAACAGGCACTTTAGTGTAAAAGGCAAGGGTAAGAAAGGATCGTTTAATGAATACACACCGCCGAGTCTTAACACGCAGCAAAGACGGCATTGTCACAGGGACATTATCTGGCATTGCTGAGCACTTTGGTATTAGAAAAAATCGCCTGCAATTTGTTTTTCTAATCTTAGCGTTTATGGGAATTGGTTTTTTTATCTATTTTATTTTATGGATATGTATTCCAAGTTATGAACAAAGAGCAGCGTTTTTAGCGGATATAGATAAAGAATAACGTTAATATTATGATTAAAAAAGCCAGCGACTAGCTTAATGCCAGTCAGTTAACAACTGACTGGCATTTTTTCTTGGGATATTTGCTAGGTTTTGGTTTAACGCATCTTGGATACGCTCGCTCTCGCTTCATCGGTAAGATGTGGTGCTCTACTTGAGC
>NZ_JBQRUM010000026.1:0-27937 GCF_053485795.1 Thalassotalea ganghwensis | reverse complement strand
GCAAGCTCAAGTAGAGCACCACATCTTACCGATGAAGCGAGAGCGAGCGTATCCAAGATGCGTTAAACCAAAACCTAGCAAATATCCCAAGAAAAAATGCCAGTCAGTTGTTAACTGACTGGCATTAGCCTATGGCTGGTTTTCTTATGTGGCGGACGCGGCAGGAGTCGAACCTGCGACCGCCTGGTTCGTAGCCAGGTACTCTATCCAGCTGAGCTACGCGTCCGCGGTCATCATTATTTTATATCCTGAATCAGGGATAGCGACCTTTCATTCGCACGATTAACATTTATTGCCGCTTTAATTTTAGCTGCTCTTTCATTTTTTACCACTTGAAAGAAAGTGGCGGACGCGGCAGGAGTCGAACCTGCGACCGCCTGGTTCGTAGCCAGGTACTCTATCCAGCTGAGCTACGCGTCCGCAATACACTTTTGACATCGTGTAAGGATGGCGGTGAGGGAGGGATTCGAACCCTCGATCCGGGATAAACCGGATACTCCCTTAGCAGGGGAGCGCCTTCGGCCTCTCGGCCACCTCACCAGTGGGTGCGAATATTAATGGATATAAAAAATAAGTCAAACGATTTTTTATCTTTTGATACTGTTTGCTGATAAATCATGCAAGTCGTTTATTTTTACAACATTATTATGCAAACTAGCTTGAGATTTTCACGGGATTGAAACCGAACGCACAATAAAAAAGCCGACTGTTCGTCGGCTTTTTTATCTAAAATTTATTACCTGAGGGCTCACCTTCACTCTTTTCAGATTGTATTCGCATATAAATCTCTTCACGATGAACAGAGACCTCTTTCGGCGCATTAACACCAATACGAACTTGATTACCCTTAACACCTAAAACAGTCACAGTGACATCATCACCAATCATTAAGGTTTCACCTACTCTGCGGGTTAATATTAACATTCTATTTTCCTTTTTCTGAAACGGGTTCCACTAAATACTTAAGCTAGTTTTAAATTTAGTTCAAAGTTTGGTATTTCGCACAATTAAATGTAATAAATTATGAAAAAAAATAGCGACTTAAGCTGATAACACACACTAAATGTCATCGCTGCAGCAATAAAACAAACACCAATTTATCTTATTTCCTACCTTAATAAACGATACTATTTTTGTTCAATAAATACCAAACCTCAATAGTTTAACAAGCTTAAACGCGCTAGGCACTCACTAAATGGTCATTTTTTGAATAAATGACTAAATTTAATTTACTACTTATTAAAAGTTAACATCACTTTAACAACCACTACAACATGGCTTAGTCAGCCAGTCCTATATCAAGATACGCATCAACCAACCATTGAGATCTATTAATTGGGTCTATCTAGCAAAAAAAAGGAGCCTAGAGGCTCCTTTATCAGTTAATTAATCAACTAACTTAGTTTTTCAGCTAACCATGGCGCCACACTAGCCAGTGCTGCTGGTAGGTTTTCTGGTTGTGAACCGCCAGCTTGAGCCATATCAGGGCGTCCGCCACCTTTACCACCGACTTGCTGAGCTACCAAATTCACTAAATCACCAGCTTTCACTGTTCCAATCAGGTCTTTGGTAACACCAGATATAAGTCCTACTTTACCTTCACTTGCTGTGCCGAGCACAATAATTCCCGAGTTAATTTTAACTTTTAACTCATCCAACATACCGCGCAGATCTTTAGAGGCGACATTATCAAGTTGTGCAATTAACACCTTAACACCGTTAATTTCTGTTACACTCGACATTAAATCAGCACCTGCTTGAGCAGCGAGCTGCTGTTTTAACTCATTAATATCTTTCTCTAACTGCTTATTGCGACCAATTAGCTGTTCAACTTTATCATTAACATTACTGGTATCACTTTTAACGGTTTTTGCAATTTTAGCAATGGTTTGCGCTTGAGTATCGATAAAGTCAAGTGCCGCCTCACCGGTTACCGCTTCAATACGTCTAATTCCCGCAGCAATTCCCGATTCAGAAGTGATTTTAAATAAACCAATCTCGCCAGTGCGATCAACATGAACCCCACCACAAAGTTCTGTAGAGAAATCACCTAGTGTAACCACCCGAACTTCATCATCGTATTTTTCACCAAATAATGCCATCGCACCTTTAGCTTTTGCATCTTCAATCTGCATTAACTCAGTATCACGTTGGTGATTTTTTCGAATTTCATGATTAACTAAGCGCTCTATTTGATGAAGTTCGTCTGAAGTAACAGCCTCAAAATGAGAAAAATCGAACCTGAGTTTTTCTTCATCGACAAGAGAGCCCTTCTGAGTGACATGTTCACCTAATACTTTTCTAAGCGCGGCATGGAGTATATGTGTCGCTGTGTGATTTTTAATAATGGCTTGACGACGCTCGCTGTCTATTTGAGCCTTGACCCTTGCATTCACTGAAATAGTGGTCTGAGCTACTCCTTTATGCGCAAATGCATCTCCAATCTTAACGGTATCATTAACGATGAAATGACCACCATTAACCTCAATAACACCACTATCACCAACCTGACCACCAGATTCAGCATAAAAAGGAGTATTATCGAGTATTACAACCCCCTGCTCCCCTTCAGACAGTTCACTGACTTTGCCTTCTTTACTAAATAACTCAACCACCGTCGCTGAAAACTCGTGATTAGTATAACCTTTAAATGAGGTTGATTTGTCTGACTTCAATTGTTCATTGTAATCAGTACCAAACTGGCTTGCTTGTTGAGCTCGCTCACGTTGTAAACCCATTGCAACATCAAAGCCATTGTGGTCTATTTTTAGTTGGCGCTCACGAGCAATATCGGCGGTTAAGTCTGCGGGGAAACCATAGGTATCATATAGCTTAAAGACATCATCACCCGATATCGTATCACCTTCAAGGTTGTCTAAAATATCTTCTAGCAATGCCATTCCGCGATCAAGTGTTCGACCAAACTGTTCTTCTTCTATTCGCAATAACTTTTCTATAACCGATTGTTGCTCTACCAATTCTGGGTATGCATCGCCCATTTGCTCAACTAAAGAAGGTACTAACTTATGGAAAAAGTGAGATTTCGCCTCAAGTTTATGGCCATGACGTACGGCACGTCGAATGATGCGTCTTAATACATAACCACGCCCTTCATTGGACGGAATAACACCATCAACAATCAAGAAACTACATGAACGAATATGATCGGCTATCACGCGTAAAGATTTATGCTCAAGATCATTACATTCGAGCAGTTGAGCCGTATCTTTTATTAATGCTTGAAAGGTATCAATTTCATAATTGCTATGAACGCCCTGCAAAATAGCAGCGATTCGCTCGAGTCCCATCCCCGTATCAACAGAAGGCTTAGGTAATGACTCCATCGTGCCATCAGCGTGACGGTTATACTGCATGAAAACAATATTCCAAATTTCAATAAATCTGTCACCGTCTTCATCTGGTGACCCTGGAGGTCCACCAAAAATATGCTCGCCATGGTCATAAAAAATCTCTGAACATGGACCACAAGGGCCGGTATCCCCCATTGACCAAAAGTTGTCTGATTCAAATTTCTTACCGGCGGTCTTGTCACCGATACGAATGATTTTTTCTTTAGGTACACCTATTTTATTCGCCCAGATATCAAAGGCTTCATCGTCAGTTTCATATACCGTCACTAGCAACTTTTCAGCTGGCAGCCCTAACACTTGTGTTAAAAACTCCCATGCATAACCTATGGCATCTTCTTTGAAGTAATCACCAAAACTAAAATTACCAAGCATTTCAAAAAAAGTATGGTGGCGAGCAGTATAACCAACATTTTCTAAATCATTATGCTTTCCGCCAGCCCTAACACAACGTTGCGAAGAGGTTGCTCTAGTATAACTTCGCTTTTCCGCACCCAAGAAAACATCTTTAAATGGCACCATACCTGCGTTGGTAAATAACAGGGTCGCATCATTACCCGGTATTAAAGAACTACTTGGGACAATTTGATGCTGTTTCGATGCAAAATAATTCAAAAAAGCGTGACGTAATTCGGCACTAGTTTTCATCATAGGTGTTTCCATTTAATTTTATCTGATTCTGTTGTTTGTTCAGTATTCAATGCATGCATAATTTCATCGGTTGAGAAGCCGCGATACTGAAGGTATCTCATTCGTTTTGCACGTTCTTTATGATCTTTTATCAGGGAGTCTGTAAACCGTTTACAGTAGACGTTTTCAGCAAGTTTATACCAATCGGTTGAGCTCTCCAATTTTGCTTGCTCAATAGTCGTACTATCTACTCCCTTTTGCTTTAATTCATTTTCAATAAAACGCCAGCCATATCCTTTATTTACTCGTTGTCTAATTACTGCCTCAGCAAATCGCTCATTACTAAGGTAATTTTCCTTTAACAAATAAACGATAACAAGTTCAATTTCGTCCAGCGGAAACTCTTTTAACGCTAATTTATGCTTTAGCTCTTTAATTGAATGCTCTCGACGAGATAATAAATCAACCGCTTTGTGAAGTATGACTTTATTCAATATAGAAAATAATCACGTTAATCATGCGCGCTATTGTACCCATAAAGCGACAAAAATAACCAGTAAAAGTCAATAAAATCCCTAAACCCGAATAACTTTTTACTTTCCGCGTTGATTGACGCAAAATAGGCAAAACAACCTGATTTCAACGCTAATAACACAGGGACTCGTATGAAGGAACTTTTCAGCAACCTTTATCGTTTAATGGTAATATTCACGCTTGCGATTTTCATGCAAGCATGTGGCAGTGACACGCCGGATCCAACAGCAGATTTTTCAATATCCACTGATACAACTGTGATCAGTTTTAACAGCGAATTCTCACAAACGTCAAGTCAAAGCGCGACCATCAATGTCAACTTTGTTGGCCAAGGTTTATTGATAGGTTTTGCGCCTGAAGCACAGGCCGTACCTTGGTTAAGGTTTCGTACGGAAGGTGTCAATGATAGTTCGGCCAAGGTTATCGTTGAGTTAGATGGGGTAGAAAACTACCGCAATGACATTTACCGCACAACGCTTAGGCTATCGACTGGAGATGTCAACAATACAGCGCTCGTCCATCAAGACGTTGATATTAGCTTAAATGTGAGAGAGTTGATTAGTTTTTCGGCGACGTTAGGCGAGCAATCTATAGAAAGCCAAGAGCTCACCTTATCCATTGACCGAAATGATTATACCCTTGAAACAAGCGATGATTGGTTAGTGGTTAGCGATGAAACAATAGAGAATACCACTAAGTTAACTATTACTCCGACGTTAAGCGCAATTGAGCAATCTGGAGCTTATCAAAGCGAAATCATCCTGACAGAAACTGGCTCAGGAAACCGCAGTTTAATTAATGTAGAGCTCGGCGTAGATAACTTATACCTCTACTCAGATATCCCCGCGGTTTCCCTAAGTAAAACGAATAATGTCGAAAATCTTGAGCAACAACTTACCATTTTGACGAATAGCTTAAGCCCTGTTAACTGGCAAGCAACAAGTAATGTTGAATGGTTAACCTTAGCTAAAACGGATAATTCGCTATTAGTCAGTATTAATGACAATAGTTTACCTGATAGCGAAATCAGCGATGCGATTATCACCGTTGCTGCCACCGATAATTCCCAGATAATCAGCGCTGAAATACCGGTTAGTTTTTATCAAAAAGCGATAACTGTCAGCGATACTGTTATTGAAGATCTTCCCAACACAACCGCAAGCGTAGTTGTCTCCCCGACAAAACCTTATCTCTATGCAATCTCTGGTCATCAAATTGTGACGTACCAGACATTTTCAGGAGAATTGATCAATAGTGTTGATATTCTTGCTGACGATGTTGAGGGAGAGCTTTCTCAATTAATTGTCCACCCCCTAGGCAAGCACTTATTGGCCAAGGCGACAATAAGCTCAATTAATGACGATGAATCGACAACTATTACCACACATCGTTACCGTGTTGATCTTGAAACGATGAAAGTTACCGAATTGACCAACGCCTCAATTGAATATGAGCCCCTCGGCTATGTCAGCTTCGCTGGCCGACATTTTGTTGTCACCCAAACCTTGGAGCTCGCCAATGAGAACTTAGAACGATTAAATTGGGATAGAGAGAACGCTTTTAGTGTCGGAGCCATCGATCAAGCGAGAGCAACACAAAGCTTATTTGCACTTGAATCGGCTACGGCAACCTTTCATCGTTTAACAACAAGAGTAAATGATTTTACCACCAGTAAAATTAGTCTTACAGAGCAAAGCAGTTATCGCCCTGAATTACTTGACCAAGACATGACTATCTCTGGTTTTATCGTTAACAATGATGAAACAGCACTATACGCTGCCAGTGAAACTTCTGAATACATATCATTTGATGGCAATGTCTACACTGACAATGGTTTACTATCGCAAACGGAAGGTAGCATCACGCTCGCCAATGCAAAAGATTTGGCTGGGAATGCTATCTATTCTCGATTTGAAAACACCGAAACACCCCAGTTTGTTTTAGCGATTTATAATCAGGCACAGAAACTAGTCAACACGATTGTAACAAGCCCCATCCAACCGACGGATTTACAAATTACCTCCGATGGTCAGCGAGCACTTCTTCAATACAGTGATCAATTAGAACTAGTGACGCTTGAAAGAATAGACCTTTCTCATCGTCAGCTCGAATTTGTTGTATCACCAGCTCAAGCATCCATTGAAGCGCAAACGATATTAATTAACGGTGTCAGCGAAAATTGGTCAGCATCAAGCAATGTTGCTTGGTTAAGCTTAACAGAGGAAGTTGTCGATGGTCAGTCAAGTTTAACCGTCAACATTAACTCACAAGCTATTGACGGCTGGGGGCTTTTCACCGGCATTATTACCATCATTGACAGTGATACCGGTTATGCAACAAAAGTTGTTGTAGAGTTAGCGATTGATGAAACTCGATTGTTTGCTAATTATCCTTCGTTAAACTTTGACCAACAACTCAACAGTGAAGTATTAACTAAAACCGTTGACATTCAAACCAATAAGTCCTCAATGATTGCATGGCAAGCTAACACTGACGTTGATTGGCTTAACCTAACCCAAGATAACAACACTGATCAGTTAACCGTAACGGTTATACCAGAGAATGTTAGCGAAAATGGCCTACATAGTGCAGAAATTATCTTAACATCATCTATTGTTGGAGAATCAGTAGACGGAGTCATCAAGGTAAGTTTCTACAAGAGTGACTTTGATACCAGCGTTGACTCAGAGCTTGTTATTGAAGGTATCGAACCAAATGACAGTGCTGTCGTGCTCGACCCATTAAGACCCTATCTATATGTTGCTCAGGGAGATGAAATAAAAGTCATTAACGTTGTCGACGGTACCCTAGTGACCACGGTAGAAGGATTATTAGCTGACGTTGCGTTAACTAATCTTGTCATCCATCCAGATGGTTCAAAGTTGTTAGCGTCTAACCTAGAAACCTATCTTGATGAAGATGACCAAGAAGCCACTCGAGTGAATCATTATCAAATTGACTTAACTAACTTTACAATCGCTCAACTCAACAGTGAAAATATCGATCTCGACTTTCGCCCACAAGCGGTTATTACTATCGATGGCAAACCGGTTGTTGTCAGTCAAGCGCTCGAATATGCGAACACTGACCTTGAGGTGCAATACTGGGATAGTGCTAATGCCTTCTTAACGTCGATTACGCATAAAGTAGCAAACCATAATAATTTCTTAGCTTATAACGGAGCAAATGCCACGATTTATCAACAGCACGTGCGTTTTAACGCCTTTGCCGAGAAGTCGATTACCGCGAAAGCCGAAGGTAGTTCGCAAAACCTGAATTTTGCGCTATACGGTGTGGGCGGTATCACCACAAATAACAACGGCGATATACTTTACAGTGCAAATCCTGTGACGGAATGGTCAAGTTTGGATGGCGATAGTTATATCAGTAATGGGGTACTACCATCGTCACAAACGTTAGCCACGATTGCTGTTACCACCGATACAAACGATCATAGTTATGTTTATCGCAGAAGTTTCATTAATGGCTACGGTGAGGCTCATACACTGACAGAGTATGACGAACTGCAACAACAAGTAAGCTTTGTTGGCTATAGCTCAGGTTCGAATCAAGTCTATCTCTCGCCAACCTATCACCGTGTGATCCACTACTTAGCGGAGCAGCAACAGCTAATTATCGACTACATACCGCAAGATTAACATTGCGTTACCAAATACATAAAAAAGCCACTTAATGTGGCTTTTTTATGCAGGAGATATTGCTAATTAAAATCAATCCCTTAATCCGGTAATTAACGTATTAAGCCACTTAGTTTCGTCAATAAACGCCCAAGACATTGGCTTATATTTTTCGGTAACTCCTTGAGTGATAATTTGCTCTGCACTTTTCCCCTGAGTTAATTGTTGCTCTACTAGTGCTATGCTATCTCGAATCATAGCAGCAAACGCTTGATAATCTGCTTTATTAGCAATAGGACCGTGGCCTGGGATAATAACCGTTTCATCATTGATCATTGCGATGATTTTTTCTACGTTTTGCACATACCCTTTAACAGAGCCACCACTATTTAAATCAATAAAGGGAAATAATGTGTGGAAGAACAAGTCTCCAGTGTGTAAAACATTTGCTTTCTCAAAGTATACCACCGTATCACCATCGGTATGCCCCGAAGGTAAATGAATCAATTTGATACGCTCTTCATCTAAATAAATGTTAACACCGTCTTGGTAGGTCACTACAGGTAGACTGCCTTGTTGAATATCATCTTTACTCGATAAACGATTTCTGACATTTTGATGGGCAAATATGGGTGCATGGTGACCAAAATGAGCATTACTTCCCGTATGATCGCCATGATGATGAGTATTCACCACATACTTTAATGGCTTGTCGTTAATTGATTTCATCGCCGCTTCAATTTGTACAGCCAAAGGACTAAACTTGTTATCGACTAACAACAAACCTTGTGTTGTTGATAAGACCCCAATATTGCCGCCATCCCCTGATAGCATATAAA
The DNA here is from genome assembly GCF_053485795.1 of Thalassotalea ganghwensis. NCBI lineage: Bacteria > Pseudomonadati > Pseudomonadota > Gammaproteobacteria > Alteromonadales > Colwelliaceae > Thalassotalea > Thalassotalea ganghwensis. The sequence goes on along the minus strand of NZ_JBQRUM010000026.1, from coordinate 18,928 downwards.
CGTCACCTTGCGTTTTAACTACTTTTAAATCATCGAAATTACCATTTGACGTTGCACTAACGGCAAAACTTAGCACAGCCATCATTGTTGACATTAATTTTTTCATTACTCTTCCTTTATTTCGGTGAGCTGTTAGTAAAATAAACTATAGCAGCAAAGCAAATAAGCTACAGTAAAGCTTACGATTTTGCTCGATACTTTGCTAATGAGATAATGAGAAATTAGTAAAATAAAAGAGCTAAGTAATTAAAGTCTCATACCTAAGGTCCGTTGTTCTGTAACCGTAAGCTCGGCAATAGCAAACATAGTTAGCTATACAACTATAAAGTCGATAGTCTAATAATTAAAATGAGTTTTAATGGGATGGCATTTAAACAATAGATGCCTTTTGATTTCACCGTGATGAAAAACATTCACCCAGCTACCAATCAAAGGAAATCTGCTCTGAGCCTTTATTAGGTTTTGCCAGACCTATATGAACGCCTAGCAATCGCACCGCTTTTCCTTGACCCCGCTCGACGGCTTCCCTTAACAAATTCACAAGAAGTCTAACGTCAATCTCGGTCAACGATTGCTCTTTAGTCGTTTGTTGAAAGTCGTTAAACTTAACTTTTACCCCAATTTTGTTCATCGCGCGCTTTGTTAAATATTTTTCAGCTCGCCGTTTAAGTTCTGGTATTAACTTTTCGCACACTATCTTTTCCATTTCGGCAAGATTAGACAGGTCATGCTCAAAAGTACGTTCGACGCCAACAGATTTGCGCTCACGACTGACAGTCACTTCCCGCTCATCTACACCATTACTACGCCGCCAAATGACACCGCCATATTTTCCAAACCAATTGATTAAAGTTCGCTCATCAGAACGACGCACATCACCACAGGTATGAAAGCCTCGACTCTTTAGGCGTTCAAATGTCACCTTTCCAACGCCAGGGATTTGGTTGAGTGATAAACCTTCTAAAAACTCATGTACCTCATTGGGGGCTATCGTGCATTGGCCATTAGGCTTATTCAGATCAGAAGCTATCTTGGCTACAAATTTAAGTGGTGCGATACCTGCTGATGCCGTTAGGCCAGTGACATCATGTATTTCATCGCGAATTTGCTGAGCAATTAACGTTGCCGAGCCATTGTGAAGTTGACAGTCGGTAACATCTAAATAAGCCTCGTCTAACGATAGAGGCTCTATTATCGGTGTATATCGTTGGAAAATTTGCTGAATTTCCTTAGAAACTTGCTGATAAACTGACATTCTACCGTTAACAATAACTAAGTCAGGACATAATGCTTTTGCTTTATGGTTTGGCATCGCCGATCGAACACCAAACTCTCTTGCCAAATAATTACATGTGCAAAGCACGCCTCTCGCACTATTACCACCGACGGCAATAGGTATATTGCGATACTCTGGATTATCACGCATTTCAACCGCTGCATAAAAGCAGTCCATGTCGATATGAATGATCTTACGCATTTTAACAACCCTGAACACTGTATTAATAAACAGTATTACTAATTGTCAAAATAAAATCAATGCCATTTTTACTAAATTAATCTTACTTGACTAACAAAGTCATTAGAGGCTAATAAAAAAACCGCTGAAAGCGGCCTTTTCATTACTAGATATTTTTAATATCTATTTTTTGTTGGTCTTGCGCGGCTTTTCGCTCCCGCTCTAACCTTTTTTCACAAGGATTATCGCAGTTACACGCTTTATCGATACCCAATGAACCAAGGCCACCACAGCTTCCTGCAAGCGATTTTTTTTGAATAATATAACCTATCGCCATTGCTATAGTGACAACAACAAAAAAGCCCAATGTAATTAAAAATAACGTCATATATACCTCTGTGCTTAATTCTATCGCACTACTTTAGATATTGCATAAATTGTTCAGTTACCTGCTCGACAAATCCATTTTCTGATTTAGAAATAATGTAAGCAGCAATATTATGTTTGTTCGCAAACTCATAGGCTTTTTCTTCACCCATGACCATCATGGCCGTTGATAAACCATCAGCTGTCATTGACGATGGATGAATAACCGTAACCGAGACCAGTTTGTGGTTTATTGGCTTTCCTGTATGAGGGTCAATAATGTGAGAAAAACGCTGACCATTCTCTTCAAAATACTTGCGATAATCACCTGACGTTGCAACGGCATTATCTTTTGGGACAATAAACTGCTGGACAGCGCGCTCTTCTGTTATTGGTTTTTCAATGGCAATAACCCAAAGCTCTCCGGTATGCTTAAATCCTTTTAAACGCATCTCGCCACCGATCTCAACTAAGTAATTAGTAATCCCCTGTTGTTCTAGATACTCAGCAACTAGATCGACAGCATATCCTTTTGCCGTGGTCGATAAATCAACGTATAGATCAGGAATTTTTTTGGCTAACGAATTACCTTCTAGTTGCAAATAATCAATGCCAATTCGTGCTTGCGCCGTCATGAGTTCCTGCTCACTTGGCTGTGTTTCTGGTCTACTCTCTGGGCCAAACCCCCAAAGGTTGATCAGTGGTCCAATCGTGACATCTAACTTACCGTTACTTAGCTTACCTAATCGAATCGATTCAGCCATCACTCGTGCAAGATCTTCACTGATCTCAATTGGGTCAGTACTTGTCGATGCGTTAAACTTAGACAATTCTGAATCTGGTATCCAATTGGACATGTGTTGGTTAAGATTAGTTAACACATCTTCAATGCCACGATGAATCGTTTGACGTTGTACGGTGATGTCCTCTTGACCAATTGGCTCGGTAATATATTTAACGTTATAGGCCACTGTTCCCATGGTAATGCCCTGCAAGTGAACTTGCTGTTTAGCATTATCATTACTAGGAAAGCACCCGACCAGCGTTATTAACGCCAGCGCGATAACAAATGATTTAATATTTTTCATAGCACTCTCAATAAAATTTATTTAAATAAATAACCTGTTGAACATGTCGCTTAAGCTATTTAGTTAAACAAACTCTTTAATAAGATAAATAAAAGGTGACTTGCGCCACCTTTTATTAACGGGTTGTTGGTTAACGCTATTGTCTAACCGCCGAAGTCATCCAATAGAATGTTTTCGTCTTCTACACCCAATTCTTTAAGCATATGAATTACAGCTGCATTCATCATTGGTGGCCCACACATGTAATATTCACAATCTTCAGGCGCTTCATGATCTTTTAAATATTGCTCATAAAGTACGTTATGAATAAAACCAGTTAAACCATCCCAGTTATCCTCCGGTTGAGGATCTGAAAGGGCAACGTGCCACTCAAAGTTATCATTTTCAGCAGCTAACATGTTGTAGTCATCTTCATAGAACATTTCACGTAATGAACGAGCACCATACCAGAAACTCATCTTACGCTTAGACTTAAGACGCTTAAGCTGATCGAAAATATGTGAACGCATTGGTGCCATACCTGCACCACCACCAATAAATACCATTTCTGCGTCAGTATCTTTTGCAAAGAACTCACCAAATGGTCCTGAAATCGTTACCTTGTCACCTGGTTTCAGGCTAAAGATGTACGATGACATTTTACCTGCTGGTAAATGTAACTTCCCTGGAGGAGGTGTGGCAATACGCACGTTAAGCATAATGATACCTTCTTCTTCAGGGTAGTTTGCCATTGAATACGCACGTAACGTTGGTTCATCAACTTTAGATTCAACATCAAAGAAACCAAAGTGTTCCCAATCACCACGATATTGCTCTTCGATATCAAAATCAGAGTATTTAACGTGATACGGTGGCGCCTCAATTTGAATATAACCACCCGCTCTAAACGGAACAGATTCACCATCAGGAATTTTAAGCTTTAATTCCTTAATGAAAGTGGCTTTGTTATCGTTTGAGATAACTTCACATTCCCACTGTTGAACACCAAAGATTTCGTCTTCTAGTTCAATATCCATGTCTTGCTTAACGGCAACTTGACATGATAAGCGACAACCTTCTTTGGCTTCACGCTTAGTAATATGGCCCATTTCTGTCGGTAAAATATCACCACCACCTGAATGCACGTGCACACGACATTGGCCACATGTACCACCGCCACCACAAGCAGAAGGTACAAAAATACCTTTGTCGGCTAGTACGCCAAGTAATTTGCCACCCGCTGAAGTCGTTACCGCTTTGTCTGGGTCGCCATTAATTGAAATAGTCACGTCACCGCTAGCAACTAACTTTGATTTAGCAAATAAGATCACTAGTACCAAAGCTAAAACTATCGCAGTAAACATGCCTACGCCGAGAATAATTTCCATCGACTTTTCCTTTGTACTTACTCTAGGAGAAGGCGTTATTAAATAACCCCTTCTGCGTTAATCTTATTATAACGAAATACCACCGAAAGAAAGAAAGCCAAACGCCATCAATCCTGCAGTAATAAACGTAATCCCCAAGCCTTTCAAGCCATCCGGTACATCAGAGTATTTCATCTTCTCACGAATACCTGCTAGTAGAACGATGGCCATCGCCCAACCAATACCAGAACCTAAGCCATAAACGATTGACTCAGTAAATGTTAAGTTTTTCGCCACCATAAACGATACTGCACCGAAAATTGCGCAGTTAACAGTAATTAGCGGTAAGAAAATACCTAGCGCTTGATATAAAGCAGGGAAGTATTTATCCAATACCATCTCGAGAATCTGCACTAATGCAGCAATAACACCGATAAAGGTAATAAATGATAAAAAGCTAAGGTCTATCGACTCTTTTGGATCCGTAATACCAAGCACGCTATCTAATGCACCAGGTGCAAGAATCGCTTGATAAATCACTTGGTTAGTTGGTACAGCAATACCCAATACAACGATTACCGCTACACCTAAGCCCATAGCCGTGCTTACCTTCTTAGAAACCGCTAAGAAAGTACACATCCCAAGGAAGAAAGATAATGCGATGTTCTCAATGAATATCGTCTTTATTAATAAACTAAGATAATGTTCCATCGATTAATCCTTCTCTACTTGCGCTGGTTTCCATTGACGAATCGCCCAAATAATGAAACCGATAATGAAGAATGAGCTAAATGGCAACACCAGTAAACCATTGACTTGATACCAACCACCATTTTGAATCAATGGTAAAATTTCAATACCAAACAATGTACCAAAGCCTAATAACTCTCTAAAGAAAGCAACAGTAATAAGAATAAAGCCATAGCCCAAACCATTACCAATACCATCTAAAAAGCTAACACCTGGCTTTTCCTTCATCGCGAACGCTTCAGCGCGCCCCATAACGATACAGTTAGTGATAATCAAACCAACAAAAACCGATAACTCTTTAGATAACTGATAAGAAAACGCTTTCAACACTTGGTCAACAACAATTACCAATGACGCAATAATCGCCATCTGTACGATAATACGCACACTCGATGGTATTTGATTACGAATAATTGAAATGAATAAGTTTGAAAATGCAGTTACAAATACCACAGCTAAGGTCATTACCAAGGCATTAACCATTGAGCTGGTAACAGCTAGCGCCGAACAAATACCCAACACCTGAAGTGCAATCGGGTTGTTGTCAACGATAGGACTCGTTAAAACTTTTTTAGCATCTGAAGACATTAGTTCAACCCTCCACGATTTTTAGCAATATATGGTTGGTAGCCTTCTTCGCCAAACCAGAAACGAAGCGTGTTTTCTACACCATTACTGGTTAACGTAGCACCTGATAATGCATCAACACCGTGAATATCACCTTGCTTAGCACCACCTTTTACGACTTTCACCGCTACATCGCCATTTTCTTTGTAAATCTTCTTGCCTGGCCACTTAGCTTTCCATTTTGGATTAACGACTTCGCCGCCTAAGCCCGGAGTTTCCTTATGATCAGAGTAAACCACACTTTTAACCGTATTTAGGTCATTTTCTAGGCCAACATAACCGTACATTAAGTCCCAAAGACCTGAACCTACGATAGGAAAGACGACCGTATCTACCTTACCCGCATCATTACGAACTAAGTAGATAACCGCATTATGAGAACGACGGTTAATACCCGCGATATCGTTCTCCGGTTTGTCAGATTTAGTGACATCACGAGCGTTACGACGTTCATCAAACAATAATGGATTACCGTCAGTATACTCACCTGAATTTAAATCAATCATTTTTGCTTCAACGTATTTATTGAAGGTTCCAACGATATCTTTACCAGCTGTATCAAGTAAACCCGCAGCTTCTAGAATTTTAGTTTGTTGATCAAGTAACTTGTTAGCAACCTGTTTGTCTTTTAAGCCAGAAGCGGCTATTGACACTAATGCAGCACAAACCAAGCATACTGCAAAAACGAATGCTATCGTTCTTCCGAATGATTCTTTTTTACTAGACATTACGTGCAAGCCTCCGTTTGATGTTGCTTTGAGCAACAAAATAGTCAAACAATGGCGCGAATAAATTAGCAAATAAGATAGCTAGCATCATACCTTCTGGGAACGCAGGGTTCACCACTCGTACAAGTACTACCATAATGCCGACTAAAGCACCGAACCAGTATTTACCTGTGTTGGTAAATGATGCTGACACGGGATCTGTTGCCATAAACATCATACCAAAGGCAAAACCACCAACAACTAAGTGCCAATACCAAGGCATGGCAAACATTGCATTGGTGTCACTGCCAATTGCGTTAAATAGCATAGACGTTACAACCATACCGGCAAACACACCTAAAACAATCCTCCAAGACGCGATACCTTTATATAAAATATAAGCACCACCTAAAAGAATTGCGGCTGTTGAAACTTCACCAACAGAACCAGGAATAAAGCCCCAGAACGCGTTCCACCAATCAGCATTAACACTGTAATCAATAGTACCAGGAATTGCCGCTGCGCCTTTTGCTAAAGCAGTTGCGCCTGAAAAGCCATCGACTGCAACCCAAACTGAATCACCAGAGATTTGTGCTGGGTAAGCAAAGAATAAAAATGCGCGACCCGCTAACGCTGGATTTAAGAAGTTTTTACCTGTCCCGCCAAAAATTTCTTTTGCGACAACAACACCAAAAGTAATACCTATGGCAACTTGCCACAACGGAATTGACGCTGGCAAGATTAATGCGAATAAGATAGAGGTAACGAAGAAGCCTTCGTTAACTTCATGCTTACGCACTGCTGCGAACAATACTTCCCAAAAGCCACCAACGATAAATGTCGTGGCGTAAATCGGTAAGAAGAAACATGCCCCATAGAGCATCATACCAAACCAACCAGTTTCAGCAGTTAAACTTCCACCTAAGGCATGAAACAAGCCCACTTGCCACGTTTCTGGTAAAGTGTTGCCAAGTGCTAATGCTTCTGTAGCTTGCAAACCAATGTTATACATACCAAAGAACATCGCTGGAAATACCGCTAACCACACAGTGATCATAATGCGTTTCAAGTCGATGCTATCTCGAATATGTGTCTTACCCTTAGTGATGTAACCAGGAGTAAATAAACCAGTGGCTACAGCTTCATATAAAGCAAACCACTTTTCATGTTTACCGCCTTTTTCAAAATGCGGTTCAATATCTTCAATAAACTTTTTCAAGCCCATGACTAACCTTCCTTCTCAATAATGGTTAGGCAATCACGAAGCATTACACCGTAGTCTGATTTGCCAGGGCAAACAAACGTACACAATGCTAAATCTTCTTCGTCTAGCTCTAAGGCACCTAATGACTGAGCACTGTCGGTATCGCCGGCCGCTAAGTCACGTAATAATAAGGTGGGTAAAATATCTAATGGCATAACGCGCTCGTAGTTACCAATTGGTACCATTGCACGAGGACTGCCGTTAGTTGTCGTCGTCATGTTAAACAATTTGCTTGGGAAAAAATGCGACATGTAAGCACGCGTTACAGAAAATTTATTAGGGCCTGGATACATATACCCCATAAACTCTTTTTCACGCCCTTCAAGTACTATCGCAACTTGAACGTGGTAACGACCTAAATATGCATGTACGCCTTTTGCAGTTTTCCCTTGTAATAGTGAACCTGAAACAATACGGGTTTCACCTTCGTTTGCTTCATCTGCACATAAATCGACAAGATTCGCACCTAACGTCGTACGTACTAATCGAGGGTTTTTCGCAGCAGGGCCTGCAAGTGAAATTACGCGAGTATTGTCAAGTTGCCCAGTTGTGAACAGCTTACCAAACGCAATAACATCTTGGTAATTCAAATGCCATACCACGCGATCTGCGCTAGCTGGTTTTAAAAAGTGGATTTGTGTACCCACTAAACCTGCGGGATGTTTACCTTTAAATTCAGTAACCACCGCGTTAGCGGCTGCAGGAATATTGGCACCTGGCGCTTTAGAAACAAACAATTCGCCTTCAGTTAAACGACTTAAAATCGTTAAACCATGTTGAAAAGCTTCACTTTGTTCGTTAATGATAACAGCAGGATCTGCTGCTAACGGGTTGGTATCCAATGCACTAACAAAGATTGCTGCAGGTATTGAATCAATTGCAGGAATTTTGCTGTAAGGACGCGTGCGAAGCGCTGTCCATAAACCCGAGTTAACAAGGTTATTAACAACATCTTCACGTGCTAAAGTGGCCAACTCATTGGCTGAGTATTGGTTAAACGTTTCTTGCTCGTCACCATCAATTTCAACAACGACTGATTGCAAAACACGTCTTTCACCACGGTTAATTTCTGTTACGACACCGGCTGCATGAGCTGTGAATTTAACGCCTGGGTTCTTTTTATCTTCAAAAAGTACCTGGCCTTTCTTAACGCGATCGCCTACTTTAACAAACATAGTCGGGCGCATACCCACAAACTCTTCGCCGAGTGCTGCAACGCTCTTAATGGACGCACCATCATGGATTACTTGCTGGGGAGCACCGTTAACAGGAACATCCAGACCTTTTTTTATTGTAATCATAAACACTTGCACTACTTTGACGGGAGTATAAAAACCATTCGTTACCGGCCTTGATAAACAAAATACTTCATCATGGTGATAATTTTTGGTTTCAGTGTATTTGAGTAGAAGACAGCTTTCTCACCATTTAAACTCAATTAAACAGTAAAAAAGAGCAACTACCGGCTCTAAGTTAAAAATATTCTGGTGCAAATTTTAGCACAAAAATTCCCTATTGCGCTATCTCACGATGAGACTTTTCATTAATATTTGACACACTTTGATGTTTTTTTAAACTAATCGTTTAAATAAACGAATTACCATCGACAAAAAAAGGCCAATGTTTTAAAAACATTGGCCTTTTTAAAGGTTAACCTTATTGGTTAGACTAAATTATTTATTGGTGCCAAAGGACTGACATCTTGGTCATAATCAACACCTTCAATCCCAAAGCCAAATAACTTCAAAAACTCATTATGATAGCCGACATAATCGGTTAATTCATCGATGGTATCCGTATCAACGGTGTCCCAAATATGCTGAACGCGATCTTGTACTGAATCTTCAAGCTCTTTGTAATTCTGACTTAAACGACCAGCTTCATCAATACGAGGGCTGTCCCCGTATAGGTTCTCAACAAACAATGATTGAATTTGCTCAATACAACCTTGGTAAGTGCCGTCAGCTTTCATCACCTTGAACATCGCAGAGATATACAATGGCATAATAGGAATTGCTGAACTTGCTTGAGTAACAACAGCATTTAATGAGGTAACATAGGCTTTACCATTTAACGCACCAGTCGATTCAGTGATCGCTTTTGCCGCACGATCTAAATCTTCTTTCGCTCGACCAATCGTTGCGTGACCATAAATTGGCCAAGTTAACTTCTTACCAATGTAGGTGTAAGCTGTTGTTTTAAAATTCTCAGATAAAACCCCTGCTTCAGATAACGCTTTGATCCACAGTTCCCAATCAGCGCCCCCCATAACATCAATAGTCCCTTGGATTTCTTCCTCAGTTGCCGCTTCTACAGAAACAGAGTCGATAACACGCTTAGACGTATTCAAGTTCTTGGTAGTAACCCCTTCACCGATCGGTTTTAATGTAGAAGAATATACTTCCCCGGTATCAGGATCAGTGCGGCGCGGCGAGGCTAAGCTATAAATAACCAAATCAATTTGACCTAAATCTTCTTTAATTACGTCAATTGCTTTTGCTTTTAGCTCATGAGAAAAAGCATCACCATTGATATTTTTAGACCATAAACCCGCTTCATCAGCCGCTTGTTGAAATGCTGCAGTATTATACCAACCTGCAGATGCCGTTTTCTTTTCGGTCGGCTCTTTTTCGAAAAAAATTCCTAAGGTTTTTGCACCACAGCCAAACGCAGCTGTGATTCGAGAAGCTAAACCATAACCTGTTGAGGCACCAATAACTAAAACATTCTTTGGTTTTTCAGCCGGTTGAGGCTGACTTTTCACATAATCTATTTGCTCTTGAACATGAGCAGCACAACCAATTGGGTGTGCATTTGTACAAATAAAACCACGAATTTTAGGTTGAATGACCATATAATCGCCTTAATTTAATCTTTATATTTGAAAATTGCCGCCTAGTTTACTCGAGCAGAGTAAACTAAGAGGTACGAGCAGTGCATTGATTCTGGAAAATCGTTCAATATCACCCCTTCAGTGTTCAACTTAACGGTGTTGATAATAATCTTGTAACGTTAACTCATTGTATTGACGGATCGACATTAAAAACGCATTGTAAGACTGCCACACTTTAGCAAACTGAGCATCCGAGGCTACCTGCTCATCAATCACTTCTTGAGTATATTTTTTCAAAGAAGCCAGAACATCGTTGGGTAACTTTTTAAGCTGGACATTATGTTCATTCACTAATGTTTGCAACGCGGCATTATTGCGAGCGTTATATTCATCTAGCATATCTTGGTTAATTGCACGAGCAGCAACTTCTACAATTTTTTGTAAATCTTTTGGCAATGCTTTGAGCGCTTTTTCATTGACGATAAACTCCAATGCAGTACCAGTTTCATGCCATACCGATGAATAATAGTATTTAGCTGCTTGATGAAAACCAAACGCTAAATCATTGTACGGTCCAACCCATTCTGACGCATCAATAGCGCCACTTTGAAGAGATGAAAAAATTTCGCCACCAGTTAAAGTAACAGGAATACCACCAGCTCTTTTTAGTACCTCACCTCCCAAACCGGGTATACGCATTTTTAACCCTTTGATATCTTCAAGGCTATTAATTTCTTTTTGAAACCAACCAGCAAACTGAGCACCAGAGTTACCACCAGCAAAAGGCACGACACCAAACGGTTGGTATAACTCTCGCCATAACGCCAAGCCGCCACCGTAGTGCAACCACGCGTTGTATTCTGTGGCTGTCATGCCAAAAGGTATCGCACTAAAAATAACTGAAGCGGGCATTTTACCTTTCCAGTAATAAGCACCGCTGTGCCCCATTTCCACTGTGCCTTGAGAGACGGCATCAAACACTTCAAAACCCGGTACTAGCTCACCCGCACCGTACACTTGAATAGTTAAACGTCCATCACTCATTTCATTGACAGTTTTGGCAAAATTTTCTGGCCCTACGCCTAAACCTGGGAAGTTCTTCGGCCAAGATGTCACCAGTTTCCATTTAAAGCTTTGCTGTTTAATTGTTGTTGCGCCATTGTCTTGCTTGGCAGCTTTATCACCACATGAAGCTAATAAAATGGTAGCCAACACGCCAGCAGAAAGTTTTTTAATCAATGAAAATTTCATATTCATTCCATAGTATTGTTGTTTGTTAACCGTAAATTTGTTCTGGCAACCAAGTAATCAATCCTGGCCAAAAAGCAAGCGCTAATAATAGCAACAATTGCATAATAATAAAGGGGATCACGCCACGATAGATTGCCGCTGTTTTAACTGCCTTATCAGCAACACCTCTCAAATAGAATAAAGCAAAACCAAACGGAGGCGTTAAAAAGGAGGTTTGTAAATTAATAGCGATCATAATACCAAGCCAAATAGGGTCCAACCCCATCGCCAACAATATTGGAGCTACGATAGGCACGACAACAAAAGTAATTTCAATAAAATCGAGAATAAAGCCAAGTAGAAAAATAACCAGCATAACAATTAGCGTAGCACCGACGACTCCACCAGGCATATCGCTAAAGAAACTGTGAACCAACTCTTCGCCGCCAAAGCCTCGAAATACTAATGAAAACAAACTGGCACCGATTAAGATCATAAAAACCATCGAGGTAATTTTAACGGTACTTTGCATTACAGCGCGCAAATTCTCTATGCTTAGTTGTCCTTGTAGCAATGCCAACAATGTCGCGCCCATAGCTCCAACGCCTGCTGCCTCTGTTGGTGTCGCGTACCCCAACAAAATAGACCCCAAAACAACCACCATCAGCATTAATGGCGGAAATAAGGCACCAATTAATAAACGCCATGTCGAGCGACCTCGTTGTATTTCACTGATATCCTCATCCGTTAACGCAGGCACTGACTCTGGTTTAAATAACGCGTAAGCAAAGCAATAGCAGACATACATCGCGACCAAAATCAAGCCTGGAATGAACGCTCCAGCAAATAAATCACCAACAGAGACGGTTTCAGGGTTAAAAATTCCCATTGATAGCTGCGCTTTTTGATAAGCGCTAGATAGGACATCGCCTAATAATACCAACGCTATTGACGGTGGAATAATTTGTCCAAGCGTGCCTGTTGCACAAATGATCCCAGTTGAAAACTCTTGCTTGTAGCCTCGTTTTAGCATGGTCGGTAAAGACAACAACCCCATAGTCACAACGGTTGCGCCAACAATACCTGTGCTTGCGGCTAACAACATGCCGACCAATGTCACTGATATTGCCAAGCCACCTTTTATCCGCCCTAGTAATAATGACATCGCATTCAGTAAATTTTCTGCAATTTTTGAGCGCTCTAACATCGCTCCCATGAATACAAAAAGCGGCACGGCTAACAAAGTTTGATTATTTAATACCCCATAAATTCGGTTAGGAAGCGCATGAAGAAAAGCTGGCTGGAAAACATCCACTGCGATACCGATCCCAGCAAAAATTAGTGCGGTACCAGCTAAGGTAAAAGCAACAGGATAGCCAAATAGCAGTATGATACATACCACTATGAACATCAAAATAGCGATATATTCCATTAACAAGATTCTCCCTGATGATGTCGTAATATCAAGAACTGACGGCTGGCTTCAGCGATGCCTTGCAGCAACACTAAAAATGGAAGTAATAAAATCAGCGTTTTATTAAGATAAACAAAAGGTAGACCACCCGCCTCACCCGATTTCTCTAAAATTTTCCATGACGCCATGACATAGTCAAAGCTTAAATAAAAAATCGTACTGCACACGGGCACCAATAAGAACACCGTACCTAAAAAATTAACCCAAGCTTGTTTTCGATGTGAAAATCTTTGATAAAAAATGTCTACCCTGACATGTCCATCAGCTTTAAGGGTATAGGCGCACCCGAGCATGAATACGATGCCATGAAGGTAAAGTACCGACTCTTGCATTGCAATCCAACCTAAGTTAAAGCCGTAGCGCAATAAAACAATTAAAAAGCTCAGTACCACCATTAAAAGTGTTAACCAAGCAATCGCTCGCCCGGTCAAGTCTGTAAATCTATCGATAATATCGATCGCACTTTTAAACGACGACATAAATCTATCCGCTGTTATTTTTATATTGCGTGGAAGTATACCGACTGTTAGTGCATTTTTGTATGTAATTAACAAAATTAGTCACTTACCCACTCCACAAAGCCAACGCTAGATAAAACAATTGAAATGCAAAGCCCATTAATTTAGTAAATAACCTAACTTTTGTATAAGAAGCACCAAAAAAAACAATAAAATCAGATGTTTAGAGTGGACATTTCTTTGTAGCGTGATACTTTTGACTAAATTCAAGTTTTACTGTTGTGGGAATAGTCAGCTATTTCAAGGCAATATAACGCAGAAGTTAATAGAAAAAGGCGTAAGATATATATTTTTTAAGCAGAGCTAAGGTTAACTAGTCTATGGTGCAATGAATATTAACAGGTAATGCCAAGTAAGGCATTGTCTTCGTTGTTCTTATCTAGTCAGTACTTGCAAACCTATTGTCTATCAAACAGAGTCAATCTGATACTAAATATAAAAACATCATTTGCACCGTTACAACATAGACATTGTTACGGTGCAAATCTACTTAGCTAATCGCAGGGGTTACTGAGCTTTTACTTCCCCCGAGACATTTAGGGGATAACGGGGTATTGTCTTGGTAATACTCTCGCCACTCTTTTTCTGTGTAGGTATGTAAAGCAAGCGCGTGTATGTGTTCGGCAAGTTCAGTTGCCAATACGGCGTTTACCGCTCGATGACGTTTTATTAAACGCTCTCCCTCGAAATCAGGCGCAACGATAATCACTTTGAAATGTGACTCACTGCCGGGCGCGACATTGTGCTGATGACTTTCATTAATAACGTCTAAGTATAACGGAGAAAAAGCAGATAATAATTTTTGTTCAATAACAGCTTCAATCGACATTCTTTTCCCTTAATTTTTGATTAAGTACATCTATAAATATAGTTTGAATTGCATGCTTAACCATCTATCTAGATGGCCAAATATCCAAATTTTTGCTAAGCAATTGCAAAGTAAATAAAAATAAATTCAAATAAATTTATCTCATTATTTGCCTAAACGTGAGATTAATTCGTGGCCCTTTTTGTATACGGGATTTTGGTAAAGCATGCTGATAGTTTAATTGACTTTTATCGCGCATTACCAATAAAGATCCTGATTGTAACGCGATTTTAACGCGCTCTCCAGAGCTTTTATGCTTAAGAGAAAAGTCTCTAGTAGCACCAAAAGAGAGTGACGCGATAATCGGGTCACTGCCTAGTTCTGGCTCATCATCACTATGCCATCCAACAGAGTCTTGATGATCTCGATAATAATTAATTAATACTGAATTAAACGCGTGTTGGCAAAATTGACTTACCTTATGCCTCAAGTCAACTAACACTGGAATCCAAGGCTCGGGATTCAAAGTTAAATTAGAGTATTGATAACTCAAATCCTGATCAGCATACCAGGCTTGCAGCCGAGGAATATTGACCATTTTACCAAACATTTGGAGCTGATCTTGTCGCCAAGCAATTTCTTGCTGTAGCAAGGTTAGATAATCATCGCTTTCAGCACTTGGAATATAATGAGGAAAATACTCAATGTTAGCCTCTTTAACTGCAACTTTAATAACAATTTCCCGCAAATTAGTTTAGGCAATTAAGGTTTTAGTTTATCATTGTCTGTTATGAAAAACAGTAAGTAAGATTATGATCAGTCCTTTTCTTGTCGAATTAAATAACCAGCACAAAAATCTTTTTCTCGAACGATACCCAGCAAACCAAGTCAATCGAAGTTTGCAAGCGTGGGATGCAGCTGATGAATTACTTTGCAGCTATGTTGATGAGCAAAATTTACTAAATAATGACACCAGTCTGATCATATTTAATGACACTTTTGGTGCTTTATCGGCAAACTTTCATCAAGTTAATCACTGCTCTGTTAATGATTCAATTGTTAGTCAGTTGGGATTACGTCATAACTTTTTATTAAATAACTTGCCTGTAGATAATGTCAATTTATTGTCCAGTCTTGAACCTCTCCCCAATAACGGCACATTAATTCTTTATAAAATTCCAAAGAATAAAGCGTTATTAATTGAACAGCTGATCCATATAAAAAATACCGCATCTCCAGATGCTATATTTATTGCAGCTGATAAAGCGAAGCAAATCCAAAAGTCGACCCTTGCGCTATTTGAACAATATTTGGGAACAACTTCGACTTCATTAGCTGTTAAAAAAGCGCGTTTAGTGTTCAGCCAACTTAACGTAACAACAAGCTATCAAGTGCCTGCCCCAGTTAGCTGGCAATTGCCTAACAGCAAGTTCACGATTACTAATCTGGCCAATGTCTTTGCTCGGGATAAGCTTGATATCGGTGCTCGACATTTTATCCAGCACTTAGGAGACACTCAGCCCTTAAGCGAGGTTATTGATTTAGGCTGTGGCAATGGCGTCGTTGGCTTGTCGATTCTTGCTCAAAATCCAAATGCCAAAATAACCTTTGTTGATGAATCATACATGGCCGTTGAGTCAGCCAAACATAATGTTGCGACCAATTTTCCAGATCAATTATCACAATGTAGGTTTATCGTTAACGATTGCCTCACCGATTTTGATAGCAATTCAGTTGACGCCGTATTTTGTAATCCCCCTTTTCATCAACAAAATGCTGTCACGGATCATATCGCGTGGCAAATGTTTAAAGACAGTTACAAAGTTTTAAAAAAAAATGGTCAGTTGCGGATTGTCGGTAACCGACAGCTTGGTTACCATATCAAACTCAAACGAATTTTTGGTAATAATCAACTTATTGCCAGTGATAACAAATTTGTCACCTTATCATCGATAAAAAAATAAGAGCTCCTATATTGAGATAGCTTTTATTCCTATGTTTTACTAGTAAAGAAAAACCTCACTAGATAGCTCTGTTATTGCAAACAACAATCCCAATGAGCTAAATGGGGAAACAGAAAAAATGTTTCAGTACAAGTCTAGTTGTACACTCTAAGTTCAATTTTTTCACTACTACCAATTATTGATTTTGTGGTGGCCTCCTAAATTTCTTACGAAGCGATCTTATCAGCCTCTAATTAAGTGGCCAAATTCGTTATACCACTACAGTTGTCAGCCCTAAATGGGAGAGAAATATTAATGGAGATACTTTACCTAGAGAGTGTACTGTTAAGTTAATTAGTAAAAAATGCCCTAACTCAGAAAAATACTACTATTCGTTACTTTGGATGGCCCTCGAACCAGGTACAAAAAAACAAAAATTTTGGCTAAAGTTTTTTCAGCAATTACCTCTAAGCTATAAACGACTTCTTAGACAAGGCTTAAAAAATACTTTGCGCAATGAAAGGTTAAAATTTGTCAACTTCAGAAAATTAAGACGAATATTTTCATATTTAAATGAAAATGCATTAGCCTGTTTGATCGCATTACTGAAAATTGAACAAAGCTATGAAGATGAAAGCAGCATGTGGTACCAACTCATTGAGCAACATGTTTATGCTTTGCTATTACATTTATTATCTACTCAACCATACGCACCTTATCGATATGAGCTCTTCAGCTATTTTCGAGAGCATGTTGTAACTGTTGAAACAAATAAACTATGCAACAAAAAGCTATGGAGCAAAACTAGTGAACAATTAGATTTAGATTTAACTTTATTCAATGATGCTATTGAGTTAGCTGTTGACAAACACCTTATTAAAAACAAAAAAGATAAGTCTGAATTCATCTTCTTTTTACCTCTTTCTCAGATATTAGTAATTTGTTTTGAGCTTGCAAATGATGACTTTTCTGAAATGACTAAAAGACTCAAACTTAAAAGTATTCATTGGCTATTAAATGAAATAAATCAACTTCGCCCCAATGAGCAAAAAATTTTGATTTAAAGTAAATTGGGCATTATCACCATTTACTAATGGCAATCAATTCTGGTTCAAGTAGGCAAATAATAACGGCGAACTTAAGCATTATTATCGGTGTCAGCAACTAGTGGCGCTGCCCTCATTTGCCCACACCGCTGGTAACACCTGACCACTTCTACCGGAAACCACTGCCCAGTCTGCTGGTAATTTTACCCATAAAAAAGGTCAAACCAAATTTTCAATTTGATCTGACCTTAATGTTTCCATCAAAACAAAAAGCCACGCAAGCATAGGTCAGCGAATACGAGGCTTTGGACTCAAGCAAGCAATTATTCATGCCTTATAGATGGATAGTCTGCCACTAAAATGTTGCTATTTTCATAACTATCAATTAGAGAGTAAATCTGTTCAATATCAACACAGTGAGGTATGTTAATCGCATAGTACCCATCCAGTGCACCACCTTCAATACCACAACTTAAAGATTTAATAGATTCCAAAAAATCTCTTAAATCTGCACCATTTTTAGCTAAAATCCAAATCGTGCTATTCTGTGAAAACTCTTTGACTTGCTCAATAACATAACTGTTACCGTCTACTTTTCTAACCTTCACTAAATCATCATAAGATAATTCATCTACAAATTGAGGTATATTTTTTAATCGATAGTAGTCATTTTCTTTATCAAACCACAGGTGCTCAATTTCGACAGGTAATGAGCCAATTTGTTCATTTGACAATTGTATAGAAAGCTTCACACTATTTACGCTCATGTTTTACCTCTAATTATTACTATTTTCTGTTCTGGTTTTTTCTTTGTGACATTCATGACAGCGTAACTTGGTATTTTTGGTACTATCTTCTCCACCATCAGCCAGCCTTTTATCATGATCAACTTCACCACGATCATCATTTATTTTCTGACCTTTTTCGTTTTTGCCATTTTGCCTTTTTACTTTTTTACCACAATCTTCACAACGGTTTTCACCATTATTTTTTTCTTTATTTTTTTTCCATGTGTCATCTATAACCTTTTTATTTCTGGTTCTCTTTTTGCCACCACTTCCATTCCATATTTTTTTAGCTTCATCCGCAACCATTTTTCTGCAAGCAGATTTCATTGCGCAACTACCACCAGCTATCACAATTCTTACTATAGGGTTTTTCCCCGTTGGGTCGGTATATTTATATGGATTGTTATTCGCATAGGCATAACGATTAAACCCTTGAATATTACCTTGACTGAAATGACCAACGGTATCAACCGGATCATTCGAGTAAAAACGACCTATGACTGGATCATAGTATCGTGCCTGCATATAACTTAAGCCAAGGTCAGTATCAAACTTATGACCGGTATAGCCGACTTCATCGCGGTTATTATGATAGCCTTCACCCTTGCGCTCAATGATATCACCAAACGGTTTATAATTGGCAATACTGGTTTCACCAGCATCTTCGTTAACCGGTCTAACGCC
>NZ_JBQRUM010000025.1:0-28387 GCF_053485795.1 Thalassotalea ganghwensis | reverse complement strand
TAGCACTGTGGTACCACCTGATCCCATTCCGAACTCAGAAGTGAAACGCAGTCGCGCCGATGGTAGTGTGGGAGTTCCCATGTGAGAGTAGGTCATCGCTAGACTCCTATTGAAAAAAGCCCGATACTTACGTGTCGGGCTTTTTGCCGAAAGGCTTTTATACCTTAATCTATTACTAAGTAAATTAAGGCATACCAGTTTTTTCTGGTGACAATAGCACTGTGGTACCACCTGATCCCATTCCGAACTCAGAAGTGAAACGCAGTCGCGCCGATGGTAGTGTGGGAGTTCCCATGTGAGAGTAGGTCATCACCAGAACCCTATAGAAGCCTCTGTCTAGCGACAGAGGCTTTTTTCGTTTACATTACTATTCATTTTCTTTTTAAGGGAAAAACAGTGTTAACGTGGAAATTAGCTCAACAGCGAGCAGATTTATTAAGAGCAATTCGCGAGTTTTTCTATGCGCGCAATATTATCGAAGTAGATACGCCTTGCTTATCACAAGGTACAGTGACCGATGTTCATCTTGATGCGTTTGAATGTGACTATGAATACTTAGAAGATAATGACGTAACACAATCAGAAAAACTGTATTTGCAAACTTCACCAGAGTTTGGTCTAAAAAGATTGTTGGCAAGCGGATATGGCTCTATTTATTACTTAGGAAAGGCGTTTAGGAAAGAGCCTTTTGGACGTTTTCACAACCCTGAATTTACGATGCTAGAGTGGTATCGCGTTGGTTTCGATCATCTACAACTCATGAAAGAAGTTGAAGGATTGTTAACTGAGGTATTTACGTTTCCAAAAGCGAAATATATGACTTATCAGCACGCTTTCCTTAAACACGTCAATATAGACCCATTAGATTGTGATGTAGTTACACTAAAATCCTATCTATCAACACATAGGCCATTGGATTCTTGGCTAGAGGAGAATGACGATATTGATACGTTATTACAGTTTGTTTTTACAGAGCATATTGAACCTTTTTTGGCTAACGACGAACCATGTTTTGTCTATGACTTCCCAAGATCACAGGCCTGTTTAGCCAAGTTATCCACTAAAGATCAAAGAGTCGCTGAACGATTCGAATGTTATTATAAAGGTATTGAATTGGTTAATGGCTTTAATGAATTGACTGATGCAGAAGAGCAGCTTTATCGATTTGATTGTGATAATAAAGCAAGAAGAACAATAGGTAAGATAGAGCGGCCAATAGATAAACGTTTTATCAGTGCACTTCAAAAAGGTTTGCCGCCATGTGCGGGAGTTGCTTTAGGGGTAGATCGTTGCTTAATGATAGCGCTTAACGTAAATTCTATTACAGATGTGCTAACTTTTCCTATCGAGAGTGCATAATCTTTTTGTGATAATATCTCAATTGTGATAATATCGCATTTCTTCTCATTATAGGTTTTGGTAATAAACGTGTTAGATCGTATAGGCATTACAGCTACTTCACTATGTGCACTGCATTGCATATTGCTGCCTGTATTGTTACCGGCATTACCATTATTAGGTATAAGCTTTTTAGCCGACCATGCGTGGGAACATATTTTCTTAATACTGACTGCCGTTTTAGGTGGCATTGCCTTATATTCAGGTTTTAAACGTTACCATCACAAGACATACCCTTTTTATTTACTGTTGTTGGGGGTTGTGATCTATTGGGAAAAACACGATGTTGCAGCAGCTTACCAACCATTTATGATAGTTATTGGTGCAGCATTGATTGTCAGCTCACATATTATCAATATTAAACTCTCCAATAGTAGCCGAGATTGCCAAGTTAGCTAAATGCTTTTAACGCTATTTATTTAACCTTAGGTTTGTATAAGAAGTAGTACGAAAACAATAAAATTAAACTTTTGAGTTCACTGTGACTTTCTAGCTCGCTACTTTTTACTTAATTCGAGGGTGTTGTTGTAGGAATAGCCAGCTGTTTTACGACAGAATAACGCAAACGTAATTTATAATAGGCGTTAGAAATACACTCCTTAGACAGAGCTGAGGTTATTTAGTTAACTAAGATTGAGTTCCTTAAGCTTTCTCGTTAACGTATTTCTACCCCATCCTAGCTTTTTCGCCGCTTCTTGTTTATGACCTTGAGTAAAATTTAACGCGCTTTGCAACATGATTTTTTCAAACTCTGGCAACATCTTTTCTAAGATATTTGAATGACCAGATCTCAATTGGTCTACCACCGATAACCTTAAACTTTCCTGCCAATTATTGTGTTTTAGCGTTTCACCTTTAACTTCTGATAAAGAAAGCTCTGCAGGCAAATCATCGACAATAATTTCTTTACCACTGGCCATCACGGTAAGAAAGCGACAAATATTTTCCAGTTGCCTAACATTACCTGGCCAATGGTAATGTTCTAAGAATTTCAAGGTGCTTTTGTGCAACGTTTTTGGCTCAACAGCTAATTCATTGGCTGCCAGTTTAAGAAAGTGCTCTGAGAGCTGTTTTATATCTTCTTTACGCTCTTTTAAACTGGGTAAATGAATACGAATGACATTAAGACGATGAAAAAGGTCTTCTCGAAATTCCCCTGCTTTTACTCTATCTTCAAGGTTTTGATGAGTTGCAGCGATGATTCGTACGTCAACTTGGATCGGTGAATGTCCGCCAACCCGATAAAACTGACCATCGGCTAGAACTCGAAGCAATCTGGTTTGGATATCAAGCGGCATATCACCAATTTCATCAAGAAAAAGTGTACCGTTATGCGCTTGTTCAAATCTACCATGACGTACGGAATTAGCGCCGGTAAATGCTCCCTTCTCATGGCCAAATAACTCAGATTCGATTAAGTCTTTAGGAATAGCAGCCATATTCAATGGTATAAACGGGGCCTTTGCTCTAGGGCTATGCATATGAAGTGCATGGGCAACCAATTCTTTACCCGTACCAGATTCTCCATTTATTAGAACACTGATACTTGAGCGTGATAATCTGCCAATCGCACGAAAAACTTCCTGCATTGCAGGAGCTTCGCCAATGATACCAACAGAAGATTCCTTGGTTGAATTTTGTTTTGCTTTAGCACTGTTTTCTCGAGCATGAGTTAGCGCTCTTTTGGTTAGCGCTAGCGCTTCATCAATATCAAATGGCTTCGGTAAATACTCAAATGCACCGCCTTGGTAGGCATTTACAGCGCTGTCTAGATCAGAATGCGCTGTCATTATAATTACGGGAATATGAGGGTACTGTTGATTGATACTCGATAATAATGTCATGCCATCGACGTTAGGCATTCTAATATCCGATATAATGATCTCAGGTTGTTCATGTTCTAATGCGATAAGCATGTTTTCAGCACTATCAAATGTTGCACATGAGATATTTGCTTTAGAAAGGGCTTTTTCCAATACCCATCTGATCGAACTATCATCGTCTACTACCCAAACTTGTTCTGTATTCATAAGGCTTTCTCGTCATTATTAATCGGTAATAAAATCGTAAACTCCGTATGGCCCGGTTCACTAGAACAATAGAGCTTGCCATTGTGTTGATTTATTAAGGTTTGAGATATCGATAAACCAAGTCCTGTGCCATTAGAGCGACCAGAAACCATTGGGTAGAATAACGTATCTTTAAGGTTATCTGGCACGCCTGGTCCGTTGTCTATAACACTAATTTGAGCACAAAGTTTTATTCTTTTACCATTAATAGTCTTATTGCTTGCAGCGCGAGTTTTTAAAATAATTTGACCAGAACCGCCAAGCACTTGCGCTGCATTGTTTACAATGTTGAGTAAGGCTTGTTGTAGTTTTTCTTCATCAAAAATCAGACTGGGAATTGAAGGGTCGTAATCTCGTATGATATTAATATCGTTATCATGATTTAGATTGACAAGTTGGTAGATCTTTTCCAAAACAAAATGAATATTTTGCTTGGACATATTAGGCAATTGATTGGGGCCTAAAAGGCGGTCAACTAAATTTCTCAAGCGATCCGCTTGCTCGATGATGAGTGCAGTATATTCTTGTTGCTCTTCGGTTAGTTCATTATTTAATAGCTGAGCTGCACCTCTAAGACCTCCTAAGGGGTTTTTTATTTCATGCGCTAAGCCACGAATAAGATCCCGTGCTGATTCCCATTGTTGATGTTGAAAAGCTTCGGTACTTATTTGCTTTTGCTGATCAATTTGCTTTAGCTCTATTAATATATGCGGTTTGCTATCAAATTCAACTGAAGAAGCGGTTAGTTCAACAGTGATAAAATAATCGATAAAGAGCTCTAACACCACATCGCTATCGCTAAACTCCTGACCAGAGGTTAATAACTGTTGAAGGCGCTCTATTCTTATTGGGGAATTTAATATGACGTCATTCAACGGCTGAGCGTATAGCTTGTTAAAGCTTCGAACAAATAATGCTTCAGCTGCAGGGTTGGCATACTGTATGGTTAACTGTTGATCAAGTACAATGACAGCTGTGACTAACTGGCTTGGAATTTTTTGTTGATATTCTAAGCGTTTCAATCTGGCTGTTGCATTTGAATTCGTCATATAACCTCTCTGCACCAATATGGTGCACCGCAAAGTACAGTGTAGTATGAACCGGTGTTTAAATCACCTACTTTGTTTAGTTTGCTTTATTTACTGATGCTCGGTGCATATAAAATGTGATTGTCTCCGACGATGCAATTACCTTGCCTTTATCGTCAATTAAATCCATTTTTATTTGATGTTCACCACGATCAACATTGCGCAGCACGAACATTGAATGTGTTTGAGGTTTTTCGTAGGGTTGGCCGTCAAGATGTAAGACAATTGAAAGACCACGTTTGAAGATAGGTTTAATACGCCCGGACACAAAGACTGAGCCGGTATTATCTCGTATCGTATCGTTATTCGCTGGTTGAGTTATTTCTACTTCGTAGGTTTCTTCAACTTCTTGCGGATTGATGTCAAGGACAGAGGTATCTATGGATGAGTTTGCCGTATTAGGATCAGCTACTTCAACCTCTTCAGCGCCAGGTTTAGGGCTATCTGAATAAACTAGAACACCATCAGCGTTGCGCCATACATAGATCTTTGTAGAGCCAGCTAAAGCGTCTACACAGAACAATGTGACTAAAAATGCGCAAATGTATGTGGTGAATTTAGCCAAGTACCTGATCCTAAAACTTGATGTAGTACTAATCTATCTAAAAAAGACTATTTTAGCCACAAAAAAGCTCACATAAAGTGAGCTTTTTTAATAGATTAGCGCTTAAATCATTATACGCTGTAGTACATATCGAACTCTACAGGGTGAGTTGTCATGTTTAACCTTTCAACTTCAGCACGTTTTATTTCGATGTATGCATCGATCATGTCAGCATCCATAACACCGCCAGCCATCAAGAACTCTTTATCTGCTTCAAGTGCATTTAATGCTTCTTCAAGTGAAGCGGCAACTTGAGGAATTGCCATTGCTTCTTCCGCTGGTAAGTCATATAAGTCTTTATCCATAGCGTCGCCAGGGTGGATCTTATTTTTGATACCATCTAGGCCTGCCATTAGCATTGCTGAGAAAGCTAAGTAAGGGTTTGCTGTTGGATCAGGGAAGCGTACTTCGATACGTGTAGCTTTTGGCGTAGGTACAATTGGAATTCGGATTGATGCACTGCGGTTACGAGCAGAATACGCTAACATTACTGGTGCTTCAAAACCTGGAACTAAACGCTTGTATGAGTTAGTTGATGCATTGGTAAAAGCATTTAACGCTTTAGCATGCTTGATGATACCACCGATGTAGTAAAGTGCAGTTTCAGATAGTCCGCCGTACTTATCGCCAGAGAATAAGTTTACGCCATCTTTTGCTAAAGATTGGTGACAGTGCATACCAGTACCATTATCGCCGACTAGAGGCTTAGGCATGAAGGTAGCAGTTTTACCATAAGCATGAGCGACGTTATGAACTACATATTTATAAATTTGTACTTCGTCAGCTTTCTTAACCATTGTATTGAAGCGACAAGCGATTTCGTTTTGACCTGCGGTAGCAACTTCGTGATGATGTGCTTCAACAACTAAGCCCATTTCTTCCATTACCAAACACATTGCCGAACGTAAGTCTTGTGATGAATCAACTGGTGCTACTGGAAAGTAACCGCCTTTTACGCCAGGGCGGTGTCCGGTATTACCATCTTCATATTCTGTACCTGAGTTCCATTTAGCTTCTTTATCATCGATTTTATAAAAAGAGCCGCTCATATCGGTATGGAAACGAACATCATCAAATAAGAAGAACTCTGGCTCTGGACCAAATAACACAGTATCAGCGATACCAGTAGAGCGCATATATTCTTCAGCTCTGTGCGCCACAGAGCGAGGATCGCGGCTATAGCCTTGCATCGTTGAAGGCTCTAAAATATCACAACGGATGTTTAGCGTAACTTCTTCTGTAAATGGGTCTAACACTGCGGTAGATGCGTCCGGCATTAACACCATATCTGATTCGTTAATTCCTTTCCAACCTGCAATAGATGAACCGTCGAACATTTTTCCTTCTTCGAAAAAATCTTCATTGATTTGATGATGAGGCAAAGAAACGTGTTGTTCTTTACCTTTAGAGTCTGTAAAACGTAAGTCAACGAACTTTACATCGTTTTCTTTAATTAAATCTAATACAGCTTGTGACATGATGTCTCTCCACTTGGGTTAAATCTTAAACCGGGTATAAAGTATTACCCGCTTATTAGCTAAAACTGTGCCAACAGTTTAATCGCGGTAAACTGCGGCTTTGCACAACATCAAAGATATTAGTTTGCACCAAAATAAAACATATGCGGATCATTTTGGTGCAAAAATACTTCAATGACAAAAATTTGGGCATTTCTGCTCTAATGCCTAACAAGCATAGCACTAAAATGTCACTATATTTGTTTAGCATACTCCTGTATAATTCGCGCCCAATTATAGCCCTATGAGCAAAAGCCCGTGTTAGATAAATTACGTAATATCGCCATTATTGCCCACGTTGACCATGGTAAAACTACCCTAGTTGATAAATTGTTAGCCCAATCAGGTACGCTTGATGCAAGAACTGATCTCGAAGAACGAGTGATGGATTCTAACGATATCGAAAAAGAACGTGGTATTACAATATTGGCAAAAAACACTGCGATTAACTGGAACGAATATCGTGTAAATATTGTGGACACTCCTGGTCACGCTGACTTTGGTGGAGAAGTTGAACGCGTTATGTCAATGGTTGATTCAGTGCTTTTGATTGTTGATGCACAAGAAGGTCCAATGCCTCAAACGCGTTTTGTAACGCAAAAAGCTTTTGCTCAAGGTTTAAAGCCCATTGTTGTTATCAATAAGATCGATAAGCCAGGCGCTCGTCCTGAATGGGTAATGGACCAAGTTTTTGATTTATTTGATAACTTAGGTGCTACTGATGAACAGCTAGATTTCCAAGTCGTTTACGCTTCAGCGATTAATGGTTGGGCATCATTGGAAGAAGGCGAAGTCGGAACCGATATGACACCACTTTTTCAAACGATCGTTGATCAAGTGCCAGCGCCAGATGCAGACCCTGATGGTGCATTTCAAATGCAGATCTCTCAATTAGACTACAGCTCATACCTTGGTGTTATCGGTGTCGGGCGTA
Organism: Thalassotalea ganghwensis; assembly: GCF_053485795.1. Classification (NCBI taxonomy): domain Bacteria; kingdom Pseudomonadati; phylum Pseudomonadota; class Gammaproteobacteria; order Alteromonadales; family Colwelliaceae; genus Thalassotalea; species Thalassotalea ganghwensis. The sequence continues at coordinate 20,777 of NZ_JBQRUM010000025.1, read as the reverse complement.
TTACTCGTGGTTCTGTTAAACCTAACCAACAAGTAACGGTTCAGACTGCGGCAGGAAAAATTCACAACGGTAAAGTTGGCAAAGTGTTTGGCTATCTAGGTTTAGAACGTCATGAAACTGATAAAGCTGAAGCTGGCGATATTATTGCCATTACTGGGTTAGGTGAATTAAAGATTTCCGACACTATTTGCTGCCCTAGTGAAGTTGCTCCACTACCTCCGCTTTCTGTTGATGAACCAACGGTAACCATGACCTTTCAAGTAAACACCTCTCCGTTTGCAGGTAAAGAAGGTAAGTTTGTTACATCAAGAAATATTAAAGATCGTTTGGATAAAGAATTAGTTCATAACGTAGCATTGCGTGTTGAGCAACTTGATGACCCTGATAAGTTTAAAGTATCAGGTCGTGGTGAATTACATTTAGGCATCTTAATCGAAAATATGCGCCGTGAAGGTTATGAATTAGCGGTATCACGTCCAGAAGTCATTATGCGTGAAGTTGATGGTCAAATTGAAGAGCCTTATGAAACGGTAACCATTGATGTTGAAGAACAACATCAAGGTTCAATCATGGAAAAAATGGGTTTAAGAAAAGCCGAGCTTACCGACATGGCACCAGATGGTAAGGGACGTATTCGTATGGACTTTATTATGCCAAGTCGTGGCTTAATAGGTTTTCAAACCGAGTTTATGACATTGACATCTGGCTCAGGCCTTATTTATCACACCTTCTTGCAATATGGTCCTCATAAAGGTGGTGAGATTGGGCAGCGCTTAAATGGTGTCATGATCGCCAATGCTACAGGTAAAGCATTAACCAATGCGTTGTTTAACTTGCAAGAACGTGGTCGCCTAATGATTGGTCATGGCGTTGAAGTATATGAAGGTATGGTTATTGGTATCCATAGTCGTGATAACGATTTAACGGTAAATGCGCTTAAAGGCAAGCAGTTAACCAACGTTCGTGCATCAGGAACTGATGAAGCACAAGTGTTAACGCCACCAGTACTGATGACACTGGAACAAGCTTTAGAGTTTATTGATGACGATGAACTTGTTGAGGTGACGCCGGAGAATATTCGTATTCGTAAGAAATGGTTAAAAGAGTCTGATAGGAAACGTGAAAGCCGCAGTGCTAAAAAATAACCTTGATTAAAAGCACAGGTAAAGCCGTATTCGTGTATAGCGAATACGGTTTTTTTATGCAATTTAAAATTGCATAAGTCCATCTACCACATTTTTTTGTAAGACATGTCTTAACTATTTGTCAGTGAAAAACAATTAATATTCACCTGTGTTCTAAGTAGACCCCTTCAATCTATTGTTTTTTAAAAGCTTTTACTTCACCTTTCGTTTGTGGTGATTTAGCCTTCAATATTTAGTTGCATTGATTAACTAGCACTTTTTAGGACAATTGCTAGACTTTGTTGTGCTGACACTTGTGTTTAGTGCGAGGCGTGATAGTGTTTAACGATAGGGCGTAGATGATGGAACAATTGAAAGTAAAGCGCTTAAATGATTTATTCGAAAAAATGATGTCGAATAAAGCCAGTAATGGCGAGCAAAAGGAATTGAGCCAATTATATCAAGAATATATTGATGATGGGCGAGACTTAACGCCACGCGTTAACCGTCAACGTAATGTGCGAAAAGTAGCGCTCAACTAAAAAGCGCCTGAACATTAAAAGGAATAAAGATGTCACCTGAACAATTAGCAAAACTTAGACAGCTAAGCGAGTTATTTGAACAAGGAAGTGCAGGACCTGAGCAAATTAAAGAGTTGTCAGAGCTACTCGCTGTGATCAATCACCTTCACGACGAATCCCCTCATTTTGAAACAGCGGTAAACTTTACTAAATTATAGATTGATAAGTACTTTTTAAGCTTTTGTCATCACAAGTAACTCAGAGAGATATCTTGACTTTAACGATAATGTTATGGTGTTTTACTCGCTCAAATCTGGAAAACGTCATCGCAACTGTGCGCAACGTTAGCTAAATAATTACGCACATATTGATTTTTATTACAAGTCTTACGACTCTTTAAGGGTGTCAATAAACGATTGCGAGCGATTAATAGCGCTGTTCATTTCTTTGATTAAAACGTCTATATCTCTCTTGATAGAGTGATACTCTCCTTTAATCGCCCCAATTGCTTGAGCATTCAAATTGTGCTTTAGAAAAAGCATATTATCTTTTAATGCTGTGAGAACTGGGGGCATTTTACTCTCAGCTTTACGCAACGCTTTAATGACCGTTTGATAATTTATCTGCGTCTCACGAAGTTTACTTTGACTTTGACGTTTTAAGGTTGCACTTGCGTATTGCTCAATTTCACTTTGCCATTCATCGAACAGTGCTTGGGCTACATCCTCTATGGCGTCGATTCGATTAGAGACATCATTTGCCGCTTTTTCACTGGCTTCATAGTGTGACTTACTGAGCTGATAATGCTGCTCGAGCTCGCCTCCATCAAAAGCGATCAGTTCAGAGAGTTGCTCTAATGCGCTAACAAATTCTTGTTTGGCTTCTTCTTGTGCCTCAGACGCTTCTTCAACGCGATCAACTAATATTTCACGTTTATGAACACCAACTTTTTCCATTGCCGCATAATATGCACTCGAACACCCTGCCAACCATAAGGCAAATAAGGTAACGACTGTTTTTTGGAGCATCGTCATTTAATTCGCGCCTTTATATCTTGCCGCATCAATAATGCACCAAAGGTAAACAATTGGTACCAGTAGCCAACCAATTGCAACCCATACTAATACCCATGAAATTGCCATTGCGATAAAAAAGAAGATTGCCGCCAAAATTCTCCCTTGAACAAGTTGACCTAAACCTGGAATAAAAAAACTGCAAATGGCGGCTAATACGTTACCGCCTGAACCTTGACCTGACATAATCACCTCATTTATTGATTTTTGTATTACAGTGTTAATTAATATCATAATATACTGTAGTTAATAACTAATGTGTTGAAATTAACATGAAATTGCAAAAATTTATTAAAAGTAAACCCATTTTAGAGCGCGTCATGTCTTTTCTGAGCTTTTTCGTGTCTAAGGTAAAAACAGAGCAAGTTCATGTTAGTGCAGGGTATTTATCTTACGTGACCCTGATGTCGCTAGTACCGTTAATGGTGGTCATGCTATCGGTAATGACCGCCTTTCCGATATTTGCTGAAATTAAAGAAATGATCGAAAACTTTGTTTACGCTAATTTCGTTCCTGCCGCAGGGGATGTCGTCAAAGAGCACATTAGTGGCTTCGTTGCCAATGCGTCAAGAATGTCGGCGATAGCTATTTCCTTTTTATTTTTGTTCGCGTTATTACTGATATCAGCGATAGATAAAACATTAAATAATATCTGGAAAATCACCCGTAAGCGTCGGGTGATCACCGCGCTTTCTATGTATTGGATGATCCTAACGTTAGGTCCCGTTTTGGTAGGCAGTAGCATAGTCGCGACATCTTATATTGTATCTTTAGTATCGCTCGGTGATTATGATATTTTTGGCATATCAAACTATTTAATTCGCAGTTTACCGTTAGTAGCCTCGATGGGAGCATTTTTAATCCTCTATATGATCGTACCGAATAAGGTGGTGAAGTTTAAGTATGCTATCGGTGGCGCGATATTAGCTGCAATATTGTTTGAGCTGGCCAAAAAAGGGTTTGCTATTTACGTCACTCATTTGCCTTCTTATAAAGCCATATACGGGGCTTTAGCCAGTATTCCAATATTATTTTTATGGGTCTATTTATCTTGGCTTGTGGTACTATTTGGTGCACTGTTTACGGTATCATTAGAAGAATTTAATCAGAATCATGATTTAAAAAAAAACGATGAGCATACCGAAAGTCAAGAGGTAGAACATGTCGCGTAGCCTTTATCCGCGTTTAAAAGCCTATCATAGTGAGTGGCTAGTAACTGACGATGACAACCAACTTTATTTAGAGCAATGCGGTAATCCAGATGGCATACCTGTTCTTTATATTCATGGTGGCCCTGGTGGCGGTGCAAGCGAAAATCATCGTCGTTATTTTGATCCTCAAAAGTATCGGATAATCATCTTCGATCAACGGGGCTGTGGTCGTTCAAAACCTTTTATCAACTTAAGCCAAAATACCACGGAAAAATTGGTCGAAGATATAGAGTCTATTCGAGAACACCTATCTATTGCTAAATGGTTAATTGTCGCAGGTTCTTGGGGGACCACATTAGGCCTGTGTTACGGTATCAAACATCCTGATAATGTCTTAGCGTTTATTTTACGCGGCACATTTCTCGCGACTCAAAAAGAGTATCAGTGGCTATATAGTTCAGCGGGCGCGGCAAGGTTTTTCCCTGAATATTATCAAGAGTTTATTGAACCGTTGGCCTATTGTGATAAAGAAAACCCTATCCAGGGTTATCATAAAATATTTTGTTGCGATAATGAGGTTGCTATCGCCGCTGCAAGTAAAGCGTGGTATTTATGGGAACTGCGCCTATCAACAATAGAGCATCATCATATTGGCATGTCACAAGTAGAGGATACGCATCAAGCGCTAGCCATGGCACAACTGTCGAACCACTATTTTAATCATAATTGCTTTATACCTGAGAATTATATCGTTAATCATATTGGCAAGGTTAGTCATATTCCTGCAATTTTGATTCATGGTCGCTATGATATGGTATGCCAATTGGCAATCGCCGCTGAATTGGCAAATGTATGGCAAAATGCTCGATTACAAATATTACCGCAGGCCGGTCATAGTGGATTTGAAACGCAAACTATTGACGCCATGTGCAAGGCGACCGACACCATGGCGAATTTTTTAGCAGAAAAAGAATAATGATAGCACTATTACAAAGAGTCACTCACGCCAATGTCGTCGTTGACCACCAAATTTGTGGTGAGATAGACAAGGGGATATTGGTATTACTGGCAGTTGAACCAGAAGATACAACCGCTAAAGCAAAACGTTTAGCAGAGCGAGTTGCTGGTTATCGCATGTTTGAAGATTCAGCAGGTAAAATGAACTTAAATGTCGCGCAAGCCAACGGTGATATTTTAGTCGTTTCTCAGTTTACCTTAGCAGCTGACACCAGTAGTGGTATGCGACCGAGTTTCACTACAGCAGCTGAGCCTAAAATGAGTAAAGACCTTTATCAGTACTTTTGCCAATGCTTACGTGAGCAAGGGTTTACGGTACCAACAGGCATATTTGGTGCAGATATGAAAGTGAGCTTAACAAATGATGGCCCGGTTACCTTTAGGCTCACGATTTAATCTGTTGCGGCTGTTTGGCGCGATACTGCACCCCTGATGCCAAAATTTTGTCCAGCGCTTAAATAGATAACGCGGTAACAGGGTGCTGTCGGTAGTGAGTTGATATGTTAAGCCATCGGTTTTTGTGACATGCAACACCAGGTTTTTATAGTGAGGAATGGTAAAGTAAGTGGCAGATAATGAATGCGCTTTTAGATTCTTTAATAAATCATTTATTTGGCTCTCATCGCTTTTCGGGATGTTGATAGAGAGAACTGTGTTTTTAGATAGCTTTGATATTGCTTTAAAGAACAACGTATTAAAATGATCTAATCTTGAATTTTGATTAAACAAATCAATGATAACCCAATGATAATCTAATAAACTTTGTTGCTCTAACCATTGAGCTGCAGGTAAACAATGAATGTTATGGTGAGCTGGATGATGGGGGAAAAAACGCTGATAACATTGAATGACGGTGTTATTTAATTCAATACTCGTGATATCAGCCTCTGGTTGTACTCTATTAATAAAACGGTGAATATCGCCACCACCGAGACCAAATATCACTATTTTTTGAGGAGCAAGAAACAAAAAAGGTAACATCAAGGCTATGTGGTGAGGTAATGCTAGTTGGTGAGGAACCCTTTTATTCATCATACTTTGAACGACATCGTCAAACATCAGCCAGCGAAAATGCTGATTCTCAACGACTTTTATAGAACAATCATCGTTACATAAATAAATTATTTTTCCTTGGGCTAGATGTTTTGTTAATTTCATCTAATATACTCGCCTTGTGTCCAACTTACCTTATAAGCTTAGTCAATGATTGAATGTAGAGCCCCAAAAGATGATCAAGAGTTTCAGCAATACTATCAACTGCGATGGGAGGTACTGAGGAAACCTTGGCAGCAACCACGAGGAAGCGAACAAGACGAGCTTGAAAGGCAAGCTGTTCACCGCATGGTTATCAATGAGCTTGGCCGAGTGTGTGCCGTCGGGCGATTACATTTTACCGATAAAGATCAAGCACAAATAAGATTCATGGCAGTTGATGAAGCTGAGCAGCGAAAAGGTTATGGTCAGCTTATTATTAAGGCACTTGAACAGGCGGCTCTTGATGTTGGAATTCAAAAAATCAGTCTAAATGCCCGTGAGCAGGCATGTGCATTTTACCGAACTCTGGGGTATGAGGGTGAGCAAATATCGCATGTATTGTATGAGCAAATTCCCCATATAAAAATGGAAAAGGCACTGGCGGTATCACCCAAAAAAAATACACTGACTGAACAACTGATGCGTACATGGCATCAGACCATTCCGCTAAGTAAGGCAATGGACATTTATATAGCAAATTATAGTGGAGTGTCGTTGGTATGTTCTTGTAATGTTAACGCTAATAAAAACCTTCACAATACGATGTTTGCTGGTAGTATCTATACGTTGGCGACCTTAACAGGCTGGGGGGCTATTTACCTAAAATTGGCGGAACAACAATTAGCAGGTGATATTGTTTTAGCTCATGCCAACATATCATATAAAGCACCGATCCCTGATGTCGCTTTTGCGAAGACAGAGCATATTAATCATTCTATTGATTTGACTGAACTTGAGAAAAAAGGTCGAGCAAGAATTACACTAACGGTAAACGTGTTCAGTGGAGAAACTGTCGCCGCGATTTTTGAGGGTAGTTATGTTGTAAAGGCGCTAAAATAAGTAGTCGCAGTATTTTACTATTGGCGTATCGTAATAGTGTCACTACTCTATGGGTATATAGTTCCATCGGATGTAAATCAGGTAAGATTGTTATGAATAATAAGGACAGAAGCTACGCATGAACTTTTTAAATCTTGGTACGGATAAATTAGATCACGTTGAGGCTTCGAAAGTATTTCTAACCAATGTCATCACCTTAATTACGGTAACAATTACCTCATTTTATTCGCTGTACTATCACTTCTTTTTACATCATGCTGAAATCGCGATATTTAACTTTATTTTTGTTATTGCCTACCTAATTGTGTTGGTGATTAATTATCTTGGCGCTGCTCGAATCGCTAAAACTTGGTTATTTATTGTTTTAATGGCGCATTTTTTTGTTTTTAGTCGATACATTTTTAGTATTGATGCTGGCGTTCACTTTTACTATTGGTCAATTCCGCCAGGGGTTTTCTTATTGTTTAACGAGAAGGATAAACTTGAGAAACCATTTATTTGTATCGTGGCGACCTTATTATTTGTTTTTTGTGAGTACAATGAAAATTTATCACCCATTATTCCCTTGGCAGAAGACACCGAAAAAACGATATTAATATCAGTGGGTTTAGTAACGATTATTCATATTTATATTGCGATGTCGATAATGAGTCGGCGGATTGACCGATATCAGCAAGAGCTCAATCAGCAAGCAACTACCGATGCTCTTACTGGAGTATTTAACCGCCGTATGCTAATGGTTATTGGAGACGAGTTAATTGCCAGTGCTAAGCGTTACCAACAATCGCTTTCATTGCTTATTTTGGATCTTGACCATTTTAAAAAGATTAATGATCAATTTGGTCATTTAGCAGGAGACAAAGCCCTGCAAGAAGTTGCTAATACCCTAAAAAGTAAACTTAGAGACAGCGATTGTATCGCCCGTTATGGTGGAGAAGAGTTTGTCGTCATTTTACCTCATACTGATTTAAGTAAAGCAAAATCAACAGCAGAAACCTTAAGAGCAGCGATAGCGAATTGTGTCGTACCTTTGTCAGAGGATAAGTTAACCTTTACCACGAGTATTGGTGTTGCTGCGTTATCAACGCATACATTAACGATATCTGACTTGATCAAAGAAGCAGATCTAGCCCTTTATCAAGCAAAAGAGAATGGTCGAAACCAGGTGATCTGCCACCAAAACTAACGTTGATTCCAGTGGTAAACTGTTTACACCAAAATATAACTCGTTGATTTATATAACTGTCGGGTTGAAGTCGGGTGTAATTCGTCACCGACAATGATAAAAAGAAGCTAACTTTTGATTGCACAAGAACAGCAGGTAAAGCAATTTTATGATCCTAAAACAAATTCGGTTGAGTAGGCACCTTTCGCAAGAGCAATTAGCGCAAATGTCTGGTTTAAATGTACGTACTATTCAACGTATCGAAAGTGGCCAAAAACCGAGTTTAGAGTCGTTAAAGTGCCTTGCCGCAGCTCTTGACGTTGATATTTCAACCATCAATCAGGAGAGATTTATGATCGATAAACGTTCAGATAATTGGGCCACATTGCCACTATTTTTAAAGTGTTGGTTTGTCTTTAACTTTTTGCAAACTAGGCCGACTCGACGTTCAGCGGTTCGTATTGAAATTATTGGTCACGTAAGTGGTTTTATTTTTTGTTGTTTAGGGCTCATCAATGAAGCAGCCCTCGTTGGAGGACTTATGATGTTGTCCATCGCATATTTGTATCGCGGTTTAGTTTGGCAAGGTGACCGGTATGGCATTTGGTATGATACGGAACAAGAGAAATAGCTTTAAGGCAGAATCTTTTACAGTGCTTAGATAATAAACCAAGTTTTTCACAACTTGGTTTATCGTCATTTTACTATAGATGAGAGTATAACTATAGAGAGTGGGTACATGGTTGGCCGTTAAGGTCAAGGCACCAACCTTGTGGCTCATTTTTTGGCTGCTTGTTTTTATCATGTCTAAACTCAGACACTGCATTATAAACGGCTTTGCGCAATCGGTTGATTCCACCAACAGGTTCAAGTGCTTTGGTGGCATGCCATGGAGTAAAGGATAAGTCTTCACAAAATTGATTTTGCTCAGTCGAGTCAAATGTTTGAGGAGCGATATTGATGCGCGCCACTGGAATAAATGGTGAATCTTCTTCTCTCCATTTTACTGTTGTGTCCTCGACCGGCATATACTTGCTTGGATTTTGAATTTGAACCATAAAATCAAAACAAGCGCCTTGCGTTGCTAAGTTTTGAATCATCTCTTGGCGCAGGAAGCTAGGTTGTTCTCGGTTAACTTCAGTTGCAGTATTGCTTGGGCATGCTTTTGCACTATATTTCATGAACTGCTCTGGACCAAGGCGATAAGCTGACAAGCTATGATACTGCTCGGTTAATAGGCTTGCTGGCGCACTTTTTAATGTTTGTCCTCCTAAGTAAAGTGAACGTAAATGCCATTTGAAAATGTTCCAATTAAAGTCATTAAAAAAGTAACCAAATTTACTGCCTTGTGCTTGAAACTGCATAAACTTGCTATATTCACCAATATCTTTAATAAAGAATACGTCATTGTTGATCATCACAAAGTCTTGAGTCATTTCATCTTTTTCTAAAGGTAATAGTTTTTCTCCAGCTACGCCCATAACCTTAATTGCCATTCCTCTAGCATCTCGTTTTGCATCGGGTTGTGGTCGAGTATCTCCACTTGAAAAACGAATCCACGCTTGGTAATCCTTTGCTTGTGAAAATAGCCCATGGGTTAAGCGTGTATCATTGAGCTCAGGTACGCTAAAGGTGGCTTTTACACAACCATGTGCCTTGGCGTGAACATCTCTTCGATAAGGGCTTGGTTTGGTCGCTTGATGAGTTCTTGTCGACATTTGAACGGCTGAGGAAATAATATCTGCGATATAGTTATTTTCATCAGGAGGAATAATAATTCCAACAGTGGGCAAAGGTGTATCGCGGTTCAGCACATAGAGTATTGCCGACAAACCAACTAAGAGAATTAAAAAGCTGATAATAATTTTTTTTAACATGTTGAGTTACCTGACTACTAAAGTGCTAAACATTGCTGATAAAGATCGGATGGTGAATTGTCGTTAACCATATCAACCGGACTGTCTTTGTGTATTTTTAAGTATTCGATAATTTCCATACGTTGTTGATGGCTTAATGCTGGACCAATAACACCGTATTGAGGTGGATTACCTGGTTGATAGGGGATATAACCCGCTCTAAACTCGTGTCCAGTATTTCTGTTTCCTTCGATTTGGGTATCAAATAAAAATCCTTCATTAACTTCACCTGTGGTGATGTATCCCAAATGGGTTGGATCAAAGTCGGTTAAACTCACATAAAAGGAGACATCACGTTCAGAAACGGGAGACAATAACTGATAAATAGAAGGTACCGAACCATTGTGTAAAAATGGTGGTGTCGCCCAGATGCCTTCGAGTGGCCTCGCCTTATAAATCATTTTCTGTTGAGGTAAATCAAGGGCCCCATATCCATCTAAGCAGGCTTGTTTCTCTGCAGAAAAGTTTTTATCTTGGTAATACTTTTCTCTGATAATGATACCGGTAATATTTAATGCCTCACCAACCGTCAATTGGTCTACACGCAAACCAGCTAAGCTTTGGTCTAAGTTTTCGAGCAAGTCTTTAATAAGCTGGGTTTTTATATCTTGCTGGACCTGATCATCACCCATTGATGCGATGGTTTGTGCGAGCTGCGCTATTCCACTGTATTTACTTTGCCAATGTTGAAGTGTTTTTAATAGCGGTTGATAGTGTTGTTGATTTAAGTCTACCCACGCGGTTTGCGTTTTTAGCTGGTTAGCTTGCGGGGAAGGTTGTTGTAAAAATTGTGCTAAACGGTCTGATTTTAACGCGACGCTTGCTAAACGCTCAAAATTTCGAACATTCATTTTTCTCACGATAGAGCGGATCTCAGCATCGCTCAGCCCTGTCTTCCTTAGGTCAAATTGGTTGTACAGAAAGTTATAAGCAGCGTTCGCATCAGTGCCGATATCCTCAACAGGTATACCTGTCATCACCCAAACGGGTTGCTCTGCCGTTTTTAATGGTGCGTCTATTTGTTTGATCATCTCGTTGGCTGGGTGAGGACCGTGACAACCCATACAATGTTGTTTAAACAGCACTTTTCCATTTTGAGCTTTGTCATAATCGATAGCGCCAAAAATTTCTTCAGGCCATGCTGGTGGCTTTAACGCTTGTAGCGTTGATTCTATTTTGAAAATTTCCTCAGGTAATACGGAAGAATCAAAACGCTCTTCTGCTGGCAACGGGTTTCCGTATTCATCGGTAAACTGTATGTGAGCGCCTACACCTAACGCTTCTCCCATATTTCTTGCCATGGGCTGCTTTACTGACGCGCCATATTGAACCCAATCAAACTTCCAAATATTCCATACTGGCGGATAGTTCACTGGCCCCGTTGCTACATGGTAATTTTTATCGGCTAAGTTATCTCCAAACACCGTATTGCCAATGCGCGCTAGTGCATCTGTTCGTCCAAAGCCTTCTTCTATCGGATAAAGCCCTTTGCTTTTATCATTAAATCCTTGAGATAAAAAGCGCATTAACACCATACCAAACTTTTTACGTAATTGTGATTTGTTCTCGCTATCATAAGCTTCGGCAAGCACATTTTGAGCGAACCGATCGAACTTAAAGGGATTTAAATAAGTACTCGCCATCGAGGCGATCATCGTTGGCACAAAGTTACCAAGTTTCATCGTCGTAAAAGCATGCATGGCTTGTCCACCATCGATTCGCACCGCTAGGCGCTTTCCGTCTTTTTGAAAATTTAACTGACCGTTATGACACGTTGCGCAACTTAAATCGAGTAACTCACTGTTGGTTCTTTTGTCGTAGTGCTTGGTAAACCCTAATGGATATTGATACGGGTTCATGGCGGTTGGCTTATCATCGACAATAAAACCGTAAGCTTTTAGGTGTTCTGGTTTGGCGAACTTGTCTTTGCCCCAAGGCATTTCTAAATGAGCTAGCCAGTTATACTCCATGCCTTTTAAACTGGTGCCTTGAGGTGTGTAGTAGTAGGTTTGACGAGCTGGAGAGTCTGCTTCTGTGCCCCATCCTTGATCTAAATAAACGGTTTTATCCGTTGGGACATAATCAGGGATCAAGGTCGATGTGTAATGAATAGCAAATAATACCGCTAACACCAGCAATAATAATAAAGCCGAAATGATAACGGCGGTTTTTTTTAATAAAGGTCTTAAGCGCATAAGTTATCCGTTATAGTTCAATGTTAGTCCCGAAACTTTTGTTTCTACTTTAATTAGCATACCGCTTGCACCTAAGGTAATGTACGCTGTTTTATTCTCTTTACCACCGAAGCAAATGTTTGACGGGAGCGGCGCATACAAGCCTTCACCCAAGTTAATTTCTATGTATTCGAGTAATTCACCGTTTGGTGAAACGATCGTGATACCACCATTAGAATATGGGTTGTTACCTTTAGGGAGCATGGTGGCAATGTAAATATTGCCTTCGCTATCAACCGCCATTGAGTCGTAGATTGCTTGTCCTGAAAAGCCGGTTAAGAGATAAGTTCCATCAAGGGTTGCTGGATTAGGGGCGATGACACCAGGTGCAGAAAGTTCCCAATAGAGTAATCGTCTAGTGTACGTTTCTATCGTGTATAAGCGCTTTCCATCGGGAGACAGGGCAATACCGTTTGGCGCATTCAACGGGAATACTTTTTGTGCGATATGGGAGCCATCGGCACTGGCATAGTAAATTCCGGTAACATCTCTTGCTCGCTCGCTGTCTTTGCCCCAATCTGTAAACCAAAAGTTGCCTGTTTCATCAAAGACTAAGTCATCAGGGCCTCTCAGTTGAAATGTTGGCGATAAGGTTTGTTGCTGCCACTGCATAGTTGCCAGATCAAGGCGTTGCCCCTGCTGACAATCGGTGTATATCGTTTCTACCGCACCGGTGTTTAAATTGACTTTATCTATACTACCGCCTTTGTAATCCGCAGATTCTCCCATACCAATGTAGAGCGTTTGTTTAGGAAGCGGGACGGGCATCCACGTAAAGCCGCCACTATTACAGATATATAATTGGCCATCAGGGCCAATCGCAGCACCATTTGGCCCACCTTTTAATTGAGTGATAACCTGTTTCTCACCGTCAGCAGTAATACGACTGACTTGCTCACTTTTTATCTCTACTAAAATGACACTGCCATCTTTCATATAAACAGGGCCTTCGGGGTAGCCTAGTTGATTATTAATGATGGTAAATTCAGATGTGAAATAACTGCTCATAATGGTGCTCCATGTCTGCCATTTATTTGATTTCGGTGTTACAAATTAAATCGTTAGTTAATTGGAAACCCAATTCTCGATATGCTTCAAATTGCCATTCGTTAAAAAATTGATTGGCAGTGCTTTGATGAGGAAAGCTCGGGTTTAGCTTTTTGTAACTGTTTAAATCTTGATTAAGCCCTTCAACCATGGTGGCTTTTAAATAAATAAATCGGCCTTTAGTGCCGTCTTTATAGGTAATTTCACCTTCAGCCCATGGTTTATTAGTCGTGATATTGCCGGCGTGAATATGGCTCACATCAATAGAGATTTTGACACCAAAATCGACTCTAACGAGGGTGATAAGCTTTGCCAAGTCCTGATATAAATAATTTGGATCCGCTGCAGCATCGCAACATAGGATGGTTTTGCACTGACGTCTGATCAACTCATAAACACCTAAATTTTCAAAATGTCCACCATCGGACAAATGAATACTCTTTTGATGCTCATTTAAGCCTCGACCGAACATATCTCTAAACATCAATTGATACCACAGTGGTCTGTTGACGATACGGCCATAAGCCTTTGTTTGAGGGTTTCGCAACCAACAGCCCAAGCGAATATTAAACAACGACATTAAAAAGTTTAATGTGCTAGAACGAGTATAAGCGGTATTGGTAGCGACGGCCGCCCCGGAAATCGCACAAATGCTAGCCAGGTCGTGTTGTCCTTCAAGGTATTCATCACTTTTGATAAAGCCTGTACTGTTTGCACCACAATAGAGCGGAGTGAAACTAAAGCTATCGCCAGCTCGATTATAGTATTTAGGCTCTTTTGAATCTGTTAGCTCTATGTTGCTGTTAATAATTGGGAAAGGTGAGCTGGTTATCGATATCGATGATAAAGCAAACCGTTGAGCTTCTTGCCATGTTGATAAAATGTGGTTATTGGATTGGTTTTCCCTGACTTTGCAAGGAATAAAAGCTGCTTTTAAGCGATTACGATAATAGCCGTGCATTGAAACATTATTAATATTGCACGTTAATGCCAGTATTAAAGATAACAACAGGGATATGTACATTAAGTTGGGTATTTGCTCCCATTCCAATGTAAGGTGGTAGCAAATAATGACGACACCTAAACATAACAACAAGAGGCTAAACTCGGTAACGATATTGACAACGATACTTTGACCCGATGATCGTTGGTTTAAATGTATTGCAATTGACATTAGTAGGATGCCGAGAGCTGCGATAGTTGCGCTAGTATGAACAAGCCATTGGGATAATTCATTGAGCCACTGATGGTAGTTGGGAATATAACCGATAAAACCAAGAACGATGCTTGCGGTTATCATGTTACCAAGCAGTCGTCTAAGGTTCTCTGTACGTCGTTGTCCGATAGGTGATTGGAAAACGGTACTGAATGCCGTAAGTAACATAATTCCAGCACTGCCGATCATTAGGCCTTGTGCAGCTAATTGTAAAAGCGCAAAGCCATTGCTGGTCGACAAACGATACCAAGGTAGTTCAATGCTAAAGTTAGGTATCGACAACGCTAGTATATACATGAACAGTACCAGCATCGGTAGCATAATGATGAGGTTAACTAACGATCCCGTTAAGATAGCACTCAACAAGGTTATTTTATTGATGCCGTTGCCTGGTGCGAGGAAACTACTGTGTGAGCGTAACCAAGCGAGAATAGCTCCGCCGATTTTATCGTGATCTTGTCTACTCTTACCGAATGGGAAAATATTGGGTAATCTCGATTTAAACCAAGTAAATGATGTCGCGATGTAGCTGCCACCTGATACCGATGAAAGGTAATCGAATTTTTTTAATTGATCATGTTTTTCTAGTGCTTGCAACACGCCTAGATTAAAGGTGGCGGAGCGAATACCTCCGCCGGAAAAAGCTAATCCTATCGGGTTTTCGTTTTCGTCGGTCAAAAGGCCGGCTTGTTGACGTCTTTGCTTAATCCAAGCTTTTTCTTGTTCAGTGATCGCTTGACTGTAGGACTCGTGATAACTTTCCATGTTGAGGCTGTAGGTATGTTTTTGTTTACACTATATGCTTTTTATAACATTTTCAATTGGTTATTTTTATTGGCATTACTGGTAAGATGATCTTGTCATTTTAGGAGAAACTGTTTTATGCAGACATCAGTTGCGATTATTGGTTGTGGGTGGTTAGGTAAAGCGTTGGCGCTTTCGTTAAAAGCACAAGGACGAGAGGTGATAGGTACTCGACAAAGTCAGGCTGGTATTGATGAATTAATGCAACTTGGTATTCAAGCAGAGCGGCTAGCACTGCCGATTGACGTTACAGATAATCCACTTTGTTTTAATTACGAAACCTTAATTGTGATGATCCCCCCACAAATCCGACAAGGTAAAACGGATTATCCGGATAAAATTGAATCAGTTGTCAGGTGTGCTCAACGTGGCAAGGTAAAGCGATTGGTTTTGGTTAATAGTACCGCTATTTATGATGGCTTAGACGGTGACATCGACGAAAAGTGTCAGCTAAGTTCAACAAATAAAAAAGTTGCTCTTTTACTGCAGGCAGAAAAGAGTATATTGACCTCTGATCTAAACGCTATTTCTTTGCGAGTTTCTGGTTTAGTTGGACCAGATCGCTTACCCACCAATTTTTTCAAATCAGGTCGTCCATTAAAAGATGGCAACGCACCTGTAAACCTTGTTCATCAAGCAGACGTTATTGGTTGTCTAATTGCGTTATTGGAGCAACCGATGCTTTCTGGTGTGTACAACATTAATAGTCAACTGAGAATGAGTAAAAAAGCGTTTTACGTAAATGCGGCCAAGATAGCGGGTAATGAACCGCCACTTATTATCGAAGCCGATTCAGGTAAGCAACAAGGCAAATATATCAACAGTGATAAAGTGAGAAAGTCATTAAATTATCAGTTTAAACATGATGATTTATTAGTTTGGCTACAAAACCATTTTTGTTGTCAGTAATTGGTTTAGCAGGATTTCTCAACTAAAAAGCTGAATCAGGTTGTTGTAAAAATTCTTGCTCTTCTGGTGTCGATGTTCTTCCTAATATATTGTTACGATGAGGGTAGCGACCAAACCGATCAATAATGGCTTTGTGCTTGTATTCGAAAATGACACTATCGTCATCGCCTAATTGCGTAAATAGTTTAACGGCTTGTTGATGAATTTTTTGTGATTCACTGTGCATAAACGGCATATACAAAAAATTTCGGTAGTCTTGTGGTAATTGCAGATCAAATTCTTTAGCTATCGCGTTTTGAGCAAGAGCTAATGCAAGGGAGTCATTTGCAAATGACTCAGGGGAGTCTCGATAAATATTACGAGAGAACTGATCAAGTATAATGATTTCTGCTAGGCTGCTCAGTGGTTGTTCTCGCCAATGTGCTAACTCACATGCTTTGGCTTGCTGATGCAAAGCACCAAAACGGGCCTTTATTGAAGCATCAAATTCACTGTTTTTTAGCCACCATTGTCTTGGTTCGATTTCAATAAACCAAAAGTTGATAATATCTTGAAACATAAAACTTCTCACTTAATACCAATTAGATTAATTCTCGCTGAAGAACCAAATATTTAAACGACTTGGGTTAACATCAAGCTAAAAAATCGATACTGCTATCATCGTATTTCTTCGTGCTTTGGCAGTAAAAATTAGCGGAAAACAATCGATAGAACGTTTTAAAATTTAAAGATAGTGCAGTTTTTCTGATAAGTCATTGAGCATTATTTATCTACGTTTATAATAACCGTCACTATTCTTCGTCATTTAGCATCATGCGCCAATCAATTAAGAATTATTTACTTTTTTTTATCATTCTGTGGTTACACATTACGGTATTAGATCTCTTCTATGTTACACCTCACGAGATAAAATTTTTGTGGAAAGAGAGTTTTGAACCTTTAACGATAGCAGTGCATTTGTTCGTTGCCATGGTCGCAACCTTATCTTTATTAATGATCAGTCAATTTAGATTGTTCAAGGCTAAGAAACGCATTTCATTAGGTAATAAGTTTTGGGCAGCATGCTCATTACTTTTAGTTGCTTTTATGGGATATAGCTTACTTTAGTTCCATTAAATGAATAAGTTTTAACTTGATCTGTCAGACTCGTAAAACAGGACTCAATCAAATCTGACAGTCGCATAAGCCAATAACGGACGATGGTAACGCCCCATTCAGGGGCTGATAATAGCTTGCTAAAATTGTGCAGCGTAGCGGAACCAAGCAAGCTGTTAGCAGTCCCGTTGCTGTAATGGTTTGTTATATTTTTATTTAACCATGAAATAATCAGTTGTTGCGATACATAATGCAAAATAAAACATCCCAAGGTACAACCAAAATACGCTTTTTAGACTTTCTGCTGATGCAACATATTCAGAAGATAAACGATTGTCACTTAAAACAATTATCAGAAGCAAGAAGAGTAAACAGCTCAAAATATTTATAAAGTTCAATCGTTTAAATTTGTTAAGAATAAATATTATAGGAAAGCCAATAATAGTATTTCCTAAATACGCCACAAAAAGGGAATAGATACTTATAAAAAAGTACCCCGACCAAATTTTATCAAAACTGGCATGCGATGATACAAAAGGAGCACTTGCGAATAGAAAGGCAAAAACTAACGCAGGAAGTATTGCTAAAGGTGCAAATAGCAACATATTTAAATATTTCAAAGCAACCTCCCTGCTACGAAAAAATATAACGCCGTATTAAACGGTTAAGTAATGCTCGCTAAAATGTGGAACGAAGTGGAACCGAGCAAGCGTTACGTGTCCGACTTTTAAATACCTTGTTAGCTAACTTTTATCCGCGAGTGATAGAGAAAATAACTGAATTGATTTTCCAGCCTTTTTCAGTGTTTACAAGTAGCCAACTCTCTTTACCCCAATTTTTTCTTACCTCTCCATCGTAAAATTCATAATCAAAGTATATTGTAGCGACTTCACCATCGTGTAGAATTTTTATATTTTCGAATACTTCTCTAGGCTCTTTAACACGAGCAATAATTCCATCGATAAATTTTTCAGGATCACTTTGAAAGTTTTTCATTGGCATTCTAGCCCGCTCACCTTTTGCTATCGCTGCGTCAACTCTGCTTTTAGCTTTTTTAAAATCATTCTCAGCCGAAACACCAACCCATGAAACCGTACCTTCATAGAATAAATCGAGAAATTTAGATTTATCTTTGGTTTTAATTGCACTATCAAAATCTTTTACTATTTTAAGTAAGGGTTCATTATCTAGCGCAGTATTTGCAAAAGACAATTGAGAAAACAATAAAATAGATACCACTAAAAATACTTTTTTCATAACGACTCCATGTTGGATTATTTAATTAGTTAGCTAAAAGTCCCTGCCTGCATTGGCTTGTTATGTGTCGATACACTCTAAAGTATCAATATCTGGCCAAGAATCAAATTTACCACCACAACAAGACCAAGCCTCTAGTTCAGTTAACTGGCTATCAGTTCCCATCAATGAGACGCCAACTTTAGTTCCATTGTTTGCTGTGCCCACATATTTAGTCAGATCATAGGAGTTTTCAATTGGATTTGAATCAAATGATTCTCCAAACATTACCGTTGGGCATTTACCACATCCACATCGAGCTATAACTTTAAGCTTGGCAATACTTTTTAAGTATTCATCTAAGCCTGAATTGCTTAATAAATATTGAAGTAACTTGACCTCAATATTGTTTAAATCTCGCTTATGTTCAATAGAGTATGGTTGATTCATATAGACACATAACGCCCCAATCAGGGGCTTTTAATTAGTTGGCTCAAATAACGAACGCAGTGAGGAAAGCCAACTGTTAAAAGTCCCGCACTGCATTGGCTTGTTAGGCATACTTAACCCACTGTAATTACAATGTTTTCAATTTCACCATCTTGGTTTTCTATGACAAAATGCAGCCTAGAACCGGAGTCAGATTTTAAATACGCCTTGGCCTTTGAAGCAGCACAACCTGGAATAACACAATCCTCAATAGATAATACTTTGTCTCCAACTTTTAAGCCTGCCTTTTCTGCTGGAGAATTAGCCAGTACCTTCTTAACTGTTATTTCATCAATCTCAGGAGAAAAGAAGCCACTTGCTGTGACATCCCAAGTTACTCCAATCTTAACAGGCTTGTCCGCTACAGAATCAAATGAGAAGAAAAAAAGACAAAGTACGAATAAAACTTTTTGATGATACATAAACCTTCCTTGTATGCCTAACGCCCCATTCAGGGGCTGATAATAGCTTGCTAAAATTGTGTAGCGAAGCGGAACCAAGCAAGCTGTTTGCAGGCCCGTTACTGTAATGGCTTGTTATGTATCGCCCGACTAGTTTACCTTGCAATTAACTGTTGCGTTAATCTTAGGAGGATAAACTGAACCAAATTGTGTATGCGAACCATAGGTACCCATGTCATATGATTTAACAAGTACATCGTTAGATTTACACAACTCTTTACCTTTGAGTTTAACTAAATCAACCATATCTGTTTCATTTAAATCTGTATGACCAAGAACCTCAACTGAATATGAACCATCTGAGTTTTTCGTAACGTCACTAAACTGTACTACTACTCCTTTATAAGTTTTCATCCCAACGCAACCAGACATAAGTAGTACGAGCAATGCCAAATATTTCTTCATTCTAATCCTTAGATACATAACGCCCTGTTATGGGGCAAGTATTGGCTTGCTAAAATTGGTGAGGAACGAACCCGAGCAAGCCATTACGAGTCCCATTCATAAACAGCTTGTTATGAGTAAACTACTTCACAAGTTCGAGGTCAACCATTAGCTCCAGTTCCCCGCTAAAAGCTCCTAAGTGGCCAGCAGCACCTGCACGAAATACACCAATTGCTGAAACATAGTTGCCACTTGCATCCTTTTCGCTTACTAAAGTACCTAACCACTCTTCATTCATCGAACCTTTTTCAGGAACCCAATTACGGAGAGTATCATCTGAACTTGTATTAACCCATAGGGCATTAAGCCTATTTCTGATGAGTAAATCGTCTTTATGGAAGAATAAACCTGAAAGTTCAAAACCACGGGCGTAAAAGCCTATGACAGCAACAACTTTACCATCATATTTTTCAGGAGTAGAAATCAAGTTGATCATTGAAACAGGACAAATAGTGACACTATTTATTTCATAGTAACGGCGAGCTTCACCACAAGGTTCTTGAGATTCACCGCAACCTTGTAGAATTAAGATGATAGCCAAGACTAAAATTCTACTCATAATTCCATTTACTCATAACGCCCAAATAAGGGGCTGATAATAGCTTGCTAAAATGTGTAGCGAAGCGAAACTGAGCAAGCTGTTAGCAGTCCCGTCTTAATTGGCTTGTATGGATAATAAACCCACCAAATTTACAATATTCAGGTAAAGTGAGACCCAAGCCTTAGCTGCAACTAAGGCCTTCTTTTACAGTAGTTCGTTTAATTGATGGCTCCTCTTTTG
>NZ_JBQRUM010000024.1:0-28455 GCF_053485795.1 Thalassotalea ganghwensis | reverse complement strand
CGATGTAGCTGCGTATATGCGCTATTACAACTTAGAAAGGCTTCATACTGCTAACGGTGATCTGTCACCAGTAGAGTATGAGCTAAATTCCTTAAGAAAAGTGTCCTGATTTAGTTGCGCAGAACATAATATCAGTAGCTAATAATAAAGGACAATAATGGCATTAAAAAATTGGATTGCGTCTTATTCTGGATGTGACGGTGGTAGCCCAGATCTAAGCGAGATTTGGTTTGTTGGCATTGAGTGGGGATTTGCAAAAGTTAATGGTCAAACAGACAGAGAGCATTTTAAAGCTGTAGCTGATTACCATAGCGGTGGTATGTCAAAAGCTATTAAATTGGGTTATGCAGATCCTCATGATAGTGAGTACGTTGTTGGTGACAATATTGATTATACCTTTGGCAGAAATTCAGCGAAGTTAATAACGGCTGTTAAAGGGTATAACGTTAAAAACTACAACACTGTTGTGCATGAAATTGCAAATTCAGAAGTCTTTAAACTGAACCTTTATCCTATCGGTCTACCAAACACTGAAGATAATTTATGGGGAACGTTTAATTTAGATAGGTTAACGGGGTTAGCGACAAAACAAGAATATCGAAACTATTGTAAAGAGCATCGATTCCCGTTTTTTAGAGAAGAGTTTAACAAACATAAGCCAAGACTAATACTTTGCACGGGGACTTCTTATATAGAAGATTTCGCTTCATGTTTCTTAGGGATCGATAACATCTCTGAATTGACATGTGAGGAGTTGACAGACGTATCCCTCAAAAATAACAAACCTAGAAAGCTATATTGGAAGTGGGCTTCTGAAAACACATTATTCGCAACAGTTCCTTTTATGACTAACCCTTCAGGTCTTAACAGCCACAGTCTATTGCAGCAATTCGGTACCAGAATTAAAGAGATTCTCGATGAAAAATATGAATGATGAGTTAAGAAAGCTTTATGAAAGTAAGTGGCAGGCATTGATTGATGGAGTAAGTCAGTTAAAGAGTCAGGCAGCTAGCCCTTTGTTGATCAAAGTCAAAGACAGTTACATGCATGCAGATTTAAGAGTTATGATAGTAGGGCAAGAAACAGATAAATGGTTCGGTTGTTTTAATGAAACGCAGCTAGGTATTCAGGAATTGATGGATGGATATTTCAAATACTTTTATCAAGTGTCTAAAAATGGAAAAGAGAGAGGCAAGCGAGCCTTTTGGAATGATAAAAATTTCAGCTTTTTTGAAAAATATATAAATGTTCAAAATAAAGATATCGAATTCGTTTGGAACAATATTTCGAAAATAGGTGCAAATGGAAGGGGCAAGCCTCCAAAAGACATTTGGGATCTAGAAAAGTCGTCTTTTGATGTGATTAAAGGGGAAATTGAAATACTCAAACCTGATTTGATTTTGTTTACGACGGGAAAGCGAGATAGCTATATCAAATTTCACTGTGGAAATAATACCCAATTTCTTCCAAAGCTTTACTTTGAAGGCAGCACTCTCGCTAAGCAAACTCACAATTTAATTGCAGAGGTACAAATGGAGTATTTTCCTGATATTTGTGCTATTAGAGTTGAACACCCTAATAGAAGAACTTTGGCCAATAGTGTGATCATCGAGATTATTAAGCAATGCTGGGATGAAAAACTATCTTAATGCTTTCTATTTGAACGACCACGAACATCATATCTAGTTGGGTTAATCCTAGCTAGAATCATCAGGTTCGACTTATACGAATTAATAGCAGTGCCAGTCGCTATGTCCAATTAACTGAATCAGTTGCTTATTAAGCTATAAATTATGTCAGTTAGGAGTTATTAGGTAACTCTTCTCTTGCTGCGTTAAGTTGATTAATTTTCTCTTGCCACCTAATAATTGTTGGCACATCAATATAATTAGGTGTTGGTAGGTTTATCTCGCTATCAGTAAAAGCTAAATCATCAGTGTAATTGGTTGGCGAGGTATTCATGGACTTGTTTTCCTCAATGCTTGTTGAAATGCCAGATGCAACGATTAATATTTCAATCTCATCTGCCATCTCTGGACAATGCGTAACGCCTGCAATAACTAGCCCCATATTGGTTTCTAATTGATTGTTAATTTTGTCCAAAATCCCATTATAGGTTGTAATGGAGATCTCATTTTTACAACAAACTTGGATTATCACGCCTTTTGCTTTACTTATACCTACAAGTTGAACAATAGGGTTATTAATTGCCTGCTCTAGGGCTAAATAAATATCATCTTCTGCTTGGGCTTTACCGACACCTAATACAGATTCTCCTTCAAATGACAAAATTCTTGAGAAATCGTTTATATCGACGTTAATTATGCCAGTTTGTGTGAGCATTGATGCGAGTGAAACAATCAGGTTTCGCAAAATTTCGTTACTGTGAGTAAATGCAGAAAACAATCCAACAGACGCGTCTAAGCTTTGCAATAAAAGGTCATTTGAAAGGGTTATATAAGCTTTTATAGGTTCTCTTAATTCTAAAATACCTTGAATAGCGTAATTCATACGCATTTTACTTTCAGATTCAAATGGTAGAGTAACAACTGCGATGCTTGGGATGTTTAGATCCCTAATGAGTGAAGCTATAAATGGTACGGCTCCAGTTCCTGTGCCTCCACCAAAACCAGCAGTTATGATTATTACATCGCTTCCTTCAATAACATTCCTTAGTGTCTCTTCGCTTTCTTGTGCCGCTTTAAGCCCAATTTCTGGGTCAGCTCCTGCACCATATCCGTTAGTTAGCTTTTCTCCAATGAGTATTTTGTTTTTCGTGTTACAATGATTAAGTGCAGCTATGTCTGTATTGACTGCAACTAGATTAACACTTTCTGACAAATTGGCTTGACTCAGCATGTTGAGCGTATTGCAGCCACAACCACCTACACCAATAACAGTAATAAGTAATTTGGGTCTACTTTGTATTAGTTCGTTCATAAAAACTCCTAAGTATTTGGAGAACTATAAACGGCTATTGCGTCAAAATATGACGCATTTAAATCTGCTATAGAGGACAATATTTTATAAAAAGTGATAAGAACCTCTTGTTAATTTGTCGCTCTGCCCATCTCAAATTTGTTTTTAGCTATATTTCATTTTTGGCATTTCTCTTTAGCAAAACTTTAAATAAAAAATTTTCAAAAAAATTCAATTTTTTTGCGTTTTATTAGCGATTTTTAATAAAACTGATAAAAGTATTTATTGGTGTAAATTGCTTATTCTATAACGGCTGTGGTCTCATATATACGTCATTACTTAAAGAGGTATTTAATGAAAAACGTAAAAGACAAAATTATTGAAGAGCAAATCCAAGACTTAGTTAGTAACGGTAAAATCGGTAAGCATTTAATTGCTTCAAATTTGTATTTGCATGTTAAGGACATTAATAAAGCGCATTGGTATTTTCGCCGGAGCTGGAAAAAAAAACGAGTAGAACGGAAATTTGCAGTTTATGGTGAAAACAATCCCTATTTTATGGATTACATGCAGGCATTAGCACATGTAAATGAACTTCAAACGGGTTTCTCCGCTGGAAAGAATCCATTCAAATCTGACCACGCATTAATTCGAACATTTGATGACTTGGTTCAGTCATATTGGAGCCGGACTAAATGTGAGTATACCAAACCAAAGCAGATTTACTTAAAGGATATAGGGCCTGCCATTGGTGATACAGCCATTACTGATCTAACACGAATTGATTTAGAAAATGTTGTTATAGACATCGTAGAAAGTGATCGCTTAAGTGTTGCTGAATTAACGATATCATTATTTAAAAAAGCAATTGGTTATGCGTGCACGCATAAGCTATTAATGGAAAATATTGCTTATGAATTAAATATTGATTTCTTTTTAGATAAAGCCAACCGTAAGAAGAAAAAGACACGAAGATTGGCTTTGACTGAGAAAAAAATTGGTAAGTTTTTTCACACAGTTCAGCAATTTCCAGAACAAGCACCTTTGCGCTCACAAATAGCCATAGCGTTATATATGATCTTCGGCTTCAGAAAGAATGAGCTATTAAGAGCAAAATGGGAGGATTTTGATCCTGAAGACAGAGAGCTAACGGTAAGGCCTACAAAGGTTGGTGAGTTCGATGAGCTAACTGTAAAAGTGCTCCCACTTTTAAATTATTTAAAAGCGCAATCAAAAGGCTCTGATTATCTTTTTCCTGCTGCTTTGAATTCAAAAACACCTTACTTATCTGATGGGGCGCTTAATAAAATGATCAATAAATTTTACGGTAAACACCGCAGATTTCATAACCCATTAGGAAAAGCTGGTGTGCCTAGATTTACGATTCATGATTTACGACGCACTTTCACTACGATGGGTTCAGAAGAGGGTTTTAAAAAAGAGGTAACTGATAGAGCATTAAATCATTTTAAAGAAAAAGATGAGAGAGCGTACAATTTGGGACGACAATTTAAAGCACGAACTAAGCTTTACAAAAAGCTTGCGGATATTATTTTGCCAATTAGTAACCTATTAGAGCAAATTCCAGAGGAGGAACTAGATTTACCGATGGCAGCATAAAACAAAATTAACACTTCTAAATTCGCAATAGCTAACAGTCAAAAATTGACAGACAAATTGCGACAAAATTAGTATGTAGAGACAAATAACCTTAAAAATAAACTTCTACATCACTAATTTGAGCCTAAATTATTATGGCTGACCCCATACCTTTTTCGAAATTACTTCAACGTTTTTACTTATTCACATAAGAGTGTCGAAGTTGGACGGTCCAAAAAAGTATTGTGTACACATATACTCAATATTCAGAAAATGTTAACTGAACATCATAAGTTATTTTACTTAATCTATTAAAATATAAGCACTTTATGTGCTATACTTCGTATGTATTGAGTGGTGGTTACCGCGTTTTGATGGTGACCAAAGTGGTGGTTTTTCTGTATCCCTATTAGCTGAACCCTTTATATATCAATGACTTGAAGGCCAATTCCATGTTTAGATCCAATACATCGAATAAATCCTATCAACGGGCAGCTCTCCTAAGCTGCCCATTCTTTTGAAATTTAGCTTACCTTTACTTCTTACCTTTATAAAAAATCTTGTTGGTAATCTTCCATTGTCCATCCACTTTCAGTAACAGGAAGTAGTCAGTGAACAGTCTATCGCCTGACGTAATCGTCGCTTTAGCCATGGCGCTGTTACCTGTTACATCAATAGCGACGATTTTTCCGACGCGATCATTGCTTTTACCAGGATTAATGTTGCTGATGTAGTCAGTACCTTGCCAGCGTTTGAACTGCCCTTCAGGGGCAATATATTGCAGTTCTAAGCTCGGCATAAACGCCTTTTCAACTAACTCGGGCTTACCTTGCGAGGTACCGTCAAAATACCATTGAATGGTTTGGCTAATTTGGTTGATATCGTCGTTAGCGAACGCCTTCGATGGAATGAGTAGGGCGATTGTCGTTATGATGGTGATAATTAAGCTTTTCATAGGGCTTCCTTTTCGTAAACATTAGTAATAAGGTGCAACACATTAAATTTGTGCTTTGTAGTGCTTAAGATTAAATTAGCGTTTAGCACAGGTCGTTAACTTGGGATGACCAAAGATGACCTTTCATGACCTTTATTAAAATCAATAAGTTAGTTAACACGGAATTGCCATGCGCTGGGATCTAGGTGAGTTTATTTTTGATGCTCACGTCAATGTTTTATATCAAAATGAGCAAGAAATTATTTTAGAGCCAAAAGTTGCTGAGCTGCTCAATTATTTTTGCCAACATCCACAGCGAGATATTAGCCGTGATGAACTGATGACAAATGTTTGGCAGGGGCAAGTGGTTAGTGATAGCGCAATTAATCGGATTATCGTGAAACTGCGTAAAGTACTAGCAGACAATCACAAAATAAAACGTTTTGTCGTTACCGTGCCGAAAGTGGGCTATCGATTTGCTTACCCTGTTGTTGAAGCTGGCTCTGAACTCGCGCGAAATGAAAAAGAAAAATCTGCCAATAAGCCATTGCCTTTAGTGTCAACGCAACAATCATCAAACCTATTCCCGCTGGTTTCCGCTATCGTTGTTACTGTGATACTGATAATTACTTTGTTTGCGTTTTATGGCAATGAGTCGCGCGAAGGTGCCAACAAAAATGCCAACGTGACACCGTTATTGCGTTTAGCAAAACGGCAATATCATGGCGCGATGTCATTAGATGGCAACTACCTAGCGTATGTTACCCAAGAGCAAAGTAACAACCGGTTGCATGTGTTAAATCAAACAACGGGTGAAGTCTCGATTGTTAGTCAAGAAAACGGCGAAGCGAGTAGCCCATACTGGTCAGATAGCGGCGAAAAATTGTTTTATATTTACCGTAGTCAGCAGGGATGTCAGTTTCATGTTATAACCCTTATTAATGGGGAGTTTGACAAGCCTAACATGCTCTATCAATGTCCGAGGAATAGTTTTACCGAACTTAGTTATGATGATGCACGTAATACACTTTATTTTGTTGAACGCGCTGATGAATATGCACCTTATCAGGCATATCAGCTTAATTTAACCACTGGCGCTAAGCAGTTACTATCGCAGCCATTCGCCAATGGTGATGGTAACTATTCAATCAATCGTCATCGACAGTCTAGTCAATTGTTACTGCTCAGTGAGCAGGAATATGGTCAAATCCATGCATATCGTGTCGACGCGAAAGAAGCAACGTTTGAGCGTTTGTTAACCCTGCCTTATCGAGTGCAAACGGCAGTCTGGGACCATGAGATGTTGGGCATTGTTCATCCTGGGGAGCACCCATCATATAATTTAGTGCGCAGTGATTTACGCACTGGTCAGCAAGTGACGATATTGACCGATTCGCGCCGCATTCGAGATGTTAATCGTATTGAAAATGGTCGAGATTATCTTTTTACGTCCTATATCAACAACCGCGACATAGCGATTTCAGGTAAAGTTGTTGATGAGTTGAATTCCTCAGTGATGGATTACTTACCTGCCTATGCTCATGATGGTGAACAACTGGCGTTTATTTCTAAGCGCAGCGGTTATAGTAAATTATGGATCAGTAATGTAGCCGGAGAATTATTTTCAATTGAACCCGCTGAGCGCGGCCGTTTATATTTTGATTTGAAATGGTCCTATGATAATCGTTACATTTTAGCCAATACTGATTCTGGCTTGCTGTTATACGATGTTAAGCAACGCAAAGCTGAGCCGATAAATCAGATAACGAGTCAGCCCTACGTCATTGGTTGGTTAGATAATCACACATTGTTTTTTACCGTGAAACGTGGTGAGCAATGGCAGTTGCAGCAGCATCATTTAGCCACCAATACATTGTCTGATATTCAACTAGACTGGGCATTTATTAGTGCTAATCGTGAAGATAGATCACAGTGGCTTTATATTGACCAACAGATGGTGCCACATTGGCAGCAGCAAACGATTGATACGCAAAAATGCCCTGAAGTGTTGCAACGAAAACGCATCACCTATGTGTTGGAGGAGGGGGATCTTTATTGTCGCTCCGCTTATCGAAATCAGATCTATAAGGTGAATCTTGCTGGTGACTACAACATTTTTACTGAACAGCGCTATGTACCGCCAGTGTTTGATATTTCAGGTGAGGATTGGGTTAGTTGGCAAGTAACGTCTAATTTCAATGATTTATTGAGAACTAATTTTTAAGTGGAAGTCATTAATAGTCACAAAAAGTTCGTTTAGGGTAATGAAACTAGCTCATCGATAACGGAGTATCTTCCTGAATTTTTATTTTGAATATTTAGGAGTTATTGATGAGTTTTGGAATAAAGCGGCTTATTACCACGCTGATATTGTTGGGTGGTTTACTTTCAGGTCAAAGTGATGCAGCACTGCAACAGAAAGTATTATTTATTTTATCCGCGGATAAACATGGGTATTTTTTACCGGAGGTGGTTGAGCCATACCAAGTATTGCTTGAGCAAGGTTTTATTGTTGATTTTGCCAGCCCGAATGGCGATAAAGGTTATCCCGCTGCGGAAAATCAATTATCTGACAACGAGCAAGCCTACTACAAGGGGTTATTAGCGCAAGGGGCGATCACTCAACCTAAAAAGCTCGCAGATATTGATGCCAATGATTACTTGGCGTTTTACGTACCGGGCGGTGCAGGGCCAATGTTTGACTTAGCCGATAACCCAGACGTGCAACGTCTAACCAAAGAGTTTTTAAGGCAAGATAAAATTGTTGCCGCGGTGTGCCATGGCCCAGCAGCGTTTGTTAATGTCAAACTCGACAATGGTGAATACCTAGCAACTTCGCGCAAAATCACGGCAAAATCAAATGATGAAGAAGGGGATTGGGCTAGAGCAAACTATCCATTTTTACTGCAAGATAAGTTTGAAAGCCAAGATGCTCAATTTCGTTTCGCTAAACCAAACCAGCCTTTCGTGATTTATGATCGAGGTGTATTAACGGGGCAAAACCCAGCATCAGCAACACCCGTTGCTCAGCGATTGGCGCAATTATTGAAGGGGAGTTAGCACCGTTTTTATCGCTAAGCGGCAACTATTTATTGCTTGCCGCTTAGCGCTTAATGAATGTTGGCGTTACTCAGCAAACCAATTGCCAATTTCTTGATACACTTCTTTGTTATAACGTTTGAGGTTATGGCTTCCGTTTGGGTAAATCACTAGCTTATGAGGGCGATTAAGTTGGGTGAGTTTATCAGCCATAATCTCCGCTTGGCTAACATCAACGCGCTTATCAGCATCGCCATGAAGCAATAAAATGCTAATGTTCTGGTCGAGTTTTTCTACCCAATTTATTGCAGAACGTTTTTCTATTTCTAACGCTTTGTTCTTTGAATAGTTTGGGATACGGTATTGATAAACACGCTCCATCTCTGGACGATATTCTAGTGCTTTGGCGAGATCCGAATTTCCCGCCCATATCACGAGCTTGTTAATGTCACTTCGTTCTTTTGCTACCATGTAACTCGTCATGCCACCTCGGCTTACTCCCACCATGTTAATTTTTCCTGGCTGAACTTGTGGCAACTGTTTAGCGATATCTATCAGGTTATGAACGTCGTTGAGATCTTTACCACCAAACTCATCTTGCTCTCGATATTGGCTACCAATAACAATTGCGCCTTGTTTCACCAATGGGAGTTGTTTGAGTATTTGCATAGGGGTTTGTTTACCAAAGTTCCCATTGCCACCACGATTGAAAACAACTAAGGGCTGTTGATGAGAGAGCTTTTTTGCCGCTAATAAGAATCCTTCAACCTCAATACCGTCTGATAGGTAATTGACCAGCCAGCATTGCATGTTGTCCTTAAGTTGTTGGTATTTTTGTTCTGGAAATCCAGAAGCAAGTTTTTCATAAGTTAGGTTAGCCATATGACGTTTATAATTGCGCTTAAATTGAGCCAAATTGTTTTGGATGAAGGTGTGATAACCATTTTCACCATCAGCAAAGCATGAGGTGACTTTTGTCACACCTTCGATTGCATCGATCGCTGTCGCGATTGAATTGTCTTTGGCGTAGACTAGGCTGGTTAGGGCGATTGACGCCGCAATTATACAGTTTAGTAATCGTTTCATTGTTTGTTGTCTCAAATTCAGTTATTGCTTGTGGAATATGATATTTCGATAACGAACGTTTCAGGGTATTATTCGACGAACGATGAAATTACATCGGTAAACGGTTACCCTGCTATCGATGAACGGACGGATATGAAAAATAGTTTCTCAACACGGTTAAACCGTTATTTTCCATTTGCACTTCACGGTGTTGTATTGGTCATCCTTGTAGCATTGTCTTTGTTCGTCAGTTATGCCGTTAAAGGCAGCATTGTTCCTGATAAGTTCTTTTTCAATCAAGCTGGGCGGGGGTTAATAATTAACATTGCCTATTTTTATCTCGTTTATGGCTTATTGAGCATTAAAATCAGCCATCAGCGTTTGATACGTTTGCTAGTTAGTGTCTTGCTTTGGTTAATTGCGATAACCTTGACGGTGTGGTTGGACAGTATGCGCCTTTCTCAATATCAGGTTGAAGTTACCACAGAGCATTATTATTACTTTTTACTGGTTAATGGTGTGGTAAAAAGCTTTTTTGCGATATGCTCTTTTTGTACTTGGGCCGTGGTTAATCTGGTTCGACAAAAGTTGCGATACAACCAGCTAGAGCTTAATGCGTTGCAAACTCAGCTAGATCTATTGAAAAGCCAAACCAACCCTCATTTTTTATTTAATACTTTAAACGCACTATACAGTAAGGCTTACACTGAAAAGCAACATCAATTAGCAGAGAGTATTGGGCAACTATCATCATTAATGCGATATACCTTGATGCAAAGTGATAAAAATTGGGTCTTACTTGAGGACGAAATTGACCATCTAGAAGCTTACATTGCGCTGCAAGAATTGCGGTCTAATCGAAATTGCTTAATTAACTTTAACTATGGGCCAATCGCTGCAGAAGTTAACATTCCACCGATGTTATTAAACCCGTTAGTTGAAAATGCGTTTAAGTATGGACTATGTGACCAACAAGCATCAGAAATCACGATAAATTTATCGGTAACGAATAACCAACTTACCTTTGAAGTGATAAACTTCGATCTCAGTAGCCAGATAAAAAATAGTGCTACATATCAGCCAAGTGGTTCTGGATTGAATAATCTTCGTCAAAGGTTGGCGCTATTATTTGAGCAAAACTTCACGCTGTCGACGAAAAGTCAAAATGGATTATTTCACGCGAGGTTAACGATTCCATGTCAATAAAATTGGTATTGCTTGACGACGAACAGCATGTCATCGATTTACTTAGTGAATACTGTCAGCAACTAGCGGACGTAGAATTACTTAAAACCTTCAACAACCCGATTGATGCTTTGCAGTTTGTCAACTCACAAGCGGTCGATGTAGTTATTTCCGATATTAATATGCCGATGATCTCAGGTATTGAATTTGCAAAGTCATTAACCAAACCCATTAAGGTTATTTTCATTACTGCCCATAGTGAATACGCAGTGAATGCATTTGATTTGGATGTCGTTGATTACATAGTAAAACCGGTCTTATTGCCTCGTTTTATTAAAGCAATCAGTAAAGCGAAGCATGCGATTTCACCTGAAAGTAACACATCCAAAGAGTCTTCAGTTTCGAGTAACCGTTATGTATTTGTTAAAGATGGTGGTGTAAAAAAACGCATCATGTTTGATGATATTTTGTATTTACAAGCACAAGGAGATTACACTGAAATTCATTTAGCAAAAGGCAAGTTATTTATCTTAGGTACGCTTTCCGCATTCCAACAAAGCTTGCCAGAAACTGAATTTATTCGCATTCACCGATCTACAATAGTTAATAAAGCTAGGGTGGATTCGATTGATAAAGATCACCTATATATTGGCGAGAAAGATTTAACTATTGGTAAAACCTATCGCGCCGATATAGATGTGTTGTTCTAACAAATTACCGTAGTTAAGTAGCGTTGATAATCGTCTACGCGATGATGCTTTACCTTACCTTGAGTATCTAAAACAACAAAGTCCGGTTGATTAACCCCATTAAAATGATGACATTGTACTTGCGTATAAGGCGTTTGATCTAAAAAGGTAATGCAGTCGTCTATGGCAAGTGGTTTATCAAAGCTATAACCGCCAATGACATCCCCAGTTAAACAGGTATTGCCACCGAGCATATAGGGATAGGCTCTTTCATTATGTCCAAAACTGCCTTCGGCAATATTAACGTTGTAATCAGGGCTTTCCATAATATCTGGCATATGGTTTTTAGCGCTGACGTTTAAAATGGCGATAGGCATTTCGTTATTCACCAACGACAGCACACGCGCTTTGAGTACACCAACATTGGCAAATACATGCTCACTTGGTTCAATATAAACGTCTAAATTAAAGTCGTTTTGTAAGCCTTTAACCACACCTGCTAGCGTATCGTAGTCATAATCTGGGCGACAAACCATGTGTCCACCTCCCATATTAATTCGTTGCACTTGTTGTAACAGGTTAGGAAATTTTTCTTGTAAAGCAATGACGCAGCTCTTTAAGTCAGCTGCACCTTGCGAGCACAAGGCATGAAAATGCACACCAGTGACACCATATTTTTCGATATCATCTGGTTTAAATTCAGCAGCGGTTATGCCAAAGCGTGAATGTGGCTTATTTGGGTTATAGCCGGCAAAGACATCAGTTTCCATACCGTCATGTTGAAGGTTTAAACGAATATCGATGCTAACGTGCTTTGGAACTCTATGGGCAAAGCGCGCTAAATCTTGATGCGAGTTAAACACAACATGACTGCTATAGCGCATCAGTTCATCAAAGGTGTCTTCATCGTAAGCAGGGCAATAAGTATGAATTTCCCCTTGGTAATGCTCAAAAGAAGAGCGTGCTTCATTTAATGAAGATGCAGCAATACCGTCTAAATACTGATTAACTAAATCAGCTGAGTGAAGGGGGTTATACCCCTTCAAGGCAAGCAATATCTTTAGGCCACAGCTTTCTTTAAATGCCTTTAATTCAGCAAGGTTTTTTTCAAACTGACACTCGTCAAATATATGCGTTGGTCTACGTGGTGCAGCTAAATCCATTAAAGGCTTACCTTATCACCTGAGCCGTTGTATGAGTCTACTTCTAAACCATACTTGTCGGCTAAGTCAGTAAATAGCTCGCTTGATAAGTTAGGTAAATTTTCTGGAACAAATACACCGGTACCGTCATATTGCATTAGCGCATCTAAAAATAGGCATGCTGGTACGCCCGTTGACCAAGCAACCGCGCCAGTTTTTGTATCAGCCCAGCAATCTTCATGTTTCATTCGCCAAACACTGACGAGATCCATTTCGCTAGAACCAACAGCTGAAGACTCAACACGCATACCTGCTGGACCAGTCACTAATGGCGCAACATCACGTGGGTGAGGCATTAATGATGCTAAAAATCGAATAGGAATAATTTCTCCACCTTGACCATCAGAAATTGGCTCAACACCTAGTAAACCCAGATCACGGAATAATTTAAAGTATTTGATGTAGTCTTCGCCAAAACTCATGTAGTTATAAATATTTTTGATATGAGGGAACACCATGTTAATGGTTTCTTGCTCTTCATGATAAATGGTATTAAAGCCTACGGGTTGGTCATCACCAATATTTAACGGGTCGGTGATATGTAAACGCTCTGAAAAAGCAGGTACTTCTGTCCACTCGCCATTTTTTAAGAATTTAGCCGGGTTATCTAGCTCTTTTAAGTTATCTTCTGCGGCAAAGTTAGTTGCCCACGGGTATTTATTTTGTGAGCCGCCGTTGTAATCAAAAATCTTCACGCTTTCACAGGTGCGCTTGTTATCGTGCAAGCGTGTTAACACGTTAGTAATACCTGGTGATCCGCCGCCACCTAATAGTGCTTTTAAACCACGCTTTTCAAATTCAGGTGCTAAGGCTAATTGTTGTTGGTAGCTAAAGCCTTTCGTGTCAAGCTCTTCATAGCAAGCGGTGTCGACATAATGACAGTTAGTTTCTATGGCTAAGGCCATTAATTTCATATCTAAATAGGGAGACCCTAAATTAAAAATAATTTGTGGTTGCTCACCTGCGGTTGATTGAATTAATTGCGCTAACTCGTCAATTTTGTTGTAAATATCTACTTGATGGTAACTAATGTTTGATACCGATAAATCTTGAGCGACGTTCTCGCGCAGTAAATCTAAACCACCTGATCGGTTAGAGGCAACAACAGCAATTGTTTGTGTAGGGTATAATTGTACTAACTTATAAAGTGCTGCTTTCGCTACCTCACCTGTACCGATAAGATAAAGTGTATTTGATGTTAATTGATTTTGAGACATAGCGGTAAAAAACCTTTTAAATTAAGGTGATAAAAACACCCTGTATAAAAATTAAGCTTAGGACTAGCCAAAAACTCGCTAGTATAGTGTCTTTTATCTATAGCAACAATTATTCATTTATCAATTTTTGTTTAATATCCTCTAATGCCATATAGAAACAAGGCACGATGATCAAAATAATCGCACTGGCAACGACAATGCCAAACCCTAACGCTATCGCCATTGGTATAAGTTGAGCCGCTTGCATTGATTTTTCCATGATGATTGGTGTTAAGCCACCAAATGTGGTCAAGGTCGTTAATGCGATCGGTCGAAAACGTCGGACACTGGCTTCACTAATGGCTTGCAAAGCGCTCTTATCTTCACGATGCTTATTGGCATAGTCGACCATAATTAAAGCACCATTTACGACAACACCGGATAAGGCAACTGTCCCCATTAGGCTGACGAGTGATAAGTCGTAACCAAGCAGCAAATGCCCGATAACAACCCCGATGACACCAAATGGGATAGCTATCATTACAATTAAAGGTTGGCTATAGCTTCGAAACGCCACTGCAAGTAAGGCATAAATAATGAACATCGCCATGGTGAAGCCGGCCCAAAGCACTTGGGTCGACTCTCTCATTTCCGCTTCTTTTCCACGAAAACCCCAGGTTAAACCAGGGAACTCTTGTCGCAGCATTGGCAGAATTTGCGCTTTCATTGCCGTTGACACCTGAGTTAGCGCGTTTTGTGGTTCTACATCCATCCCAACATTAATGACACGCAAACCATTGCGCCTGCTGAGAGAGCTAAAAGATTCTTCAAGTGTCGCTTCGGCGACATCATGTAGTGGCACCTCGATCCCTTGGGGGCTTTTTAGTACCAAATTTTCAAGGGTATGATGTTGTTGTCGCTCACTTAACGGAAGTTTTACTCTAACTTCTACTTCATTGGTACCGCGTAGCTGGCGGATAGCAATTGCGCCATAAAAGGCATTACGCACTTGGCGCCCCACTTCTTGCGGAGTAAAACCGAGCAATTCTCCCTCTGGCCTCAAGGTAAAGCTGTATTGCTGTTTGCCCTTGTTATAGTTGTCATTCACATTACGTGTTGCGGTAAATTGTTGCATTTCTTCTTTAAAGCGTTGGCTCGCTCTCACTAGCATGTCGTGATCTTGGTGGCTAAGGTCAACACTGATATCATCTCGCCAACCTCCTGGCCCCCGCTCTGCTTCAAAGGTGATTTGGTCGACACCGGGAATATCGCCTATTTCTTTATGCCACAGCGCAATCATCTGTGCTGCCGTCATGTCGCGTTCATCGGGAGGCAACATCACAATTTCTACGTCAATAAAGCTTTTACCACGAACATTGGTTTTGATACCTTCCGCGGCTAAATGTAGATCATGTTTCTCAAACATTTCATGGGTCGCGTTGGTTATTTGATTGGCGACACGCGCAGCTTGCTCACGGGTAGTACCGACAGGTAGCCTCACGCCGGCTTCAATTTCATCCGCTGCAACTCTTGGCATGGTAATAATCCCCATGTGGCCACTTACGCCATAGGCGCCTGCAATTAATAACAGCGACATGGCAATGGTGATGGTGATATATCGATAATGTAAACAACGATTGATGAACGGTCGATAATAGCTATCAATCATTTGCTTGAAACCATTCGCGACTTTGTTTTGCTTCTGGTGGATAGCCTCGCTGACACTCGACTCTCGTTTAGCTTTGTGAGCAAGGTGCGCTGGTAATATAAATAGCGCCTCAATAAGAGATAATAACAACACTAAAATAACCACGACGGGAAAGGGCCACCAAAACTTTCCGGTGGTACCGGGAATGAATAAAATCGGAATAAAAGCGACGATAGTGGTTAAAATGGTAAAGGTGACCGGAATCGCAATATCTTGGGCACCTTTTATTGCTGCGGATAAATAGTCCATTCCTTTTTGACGATACTCATAAATGTTCTCACCGACAACAATGGCATCGTCTACGACAATACCAAGTACCACTAAAAAGGCGAACATTGAAATCATGTTGATGCTGACACCGGCAAAAGGAATAAATAAAACACCGCCGATAAAAGAAATGGTCATGCCCATCATGATCCAAAACGCTAAACGGTATTCTAAAAATATCGCTAATATAGCCAGAACAATAATGATGGCAGCGCCGCCGTTGTTAAGTAGCAGCATTAGGCGATCTTCAAAATTCTCAGCATCATTGTTGTCGACTCGATACTGGACGCCTGCTGGTAGGGTGGTATCAAGTTCTTTTAACACTCGTTCAACGGCTTCTGCAATCACCAAAGGAGATTGATCGCCAACGCGATAAATATTGACTTCAGCTGAGGGAAAACGATTAAACTGCGAGTGAAAGCCAGCTTCTTCAAAGCCATCATAGACGTTGGCGATATCACCTAAGGTTATTATTGCTCCCGTGCTGTCTCTCACGATTGGGATCTGCTGGAATTCTTGTGCCCATTGTTTGCGCTCGTTCAGGCGCAATAATATCTCACCGCGACTGGTATCAATCGCGCCGGCGGGGACGTCTTGCCCAGCGCTACGGATCAGATTCGCAACATCACTTAAGGTGATGTTGTAACGTCTTAGTTGTACTTGCGACAGTTCAACATGAATAACATAACTTGGCATATTGCCAAAGGTTACTTGGGTGATTTCTGGTTCGGAAAGCAGTCGGTCGCGCAATTGTTCAATGAGTTGGCGCAAGGTCGCAATATCGACATCACCGTACAGGCCAACTTCCATCACTTCTTGTTGTTGATCACGGATATTTACTTCAGGGTCTTCTGCATCAATAGGAAACGTGCGAATTCGATTTACTGCCTGATCAATTTCTTGAAATGCTTTCATACGGTCAGTACCTGCAACCAATTCTACACTGACATTGCCTGATCCTTCTCGTGCACGAGCGCTGAGCTCTTTAATGCCTTGTACCGAGCGAACGGCATCTTCAATCGGTTGTAAAATACCTTGCTCTACTTCTGCGGGTGAAGAGCCGGGATAGGCAACGCTAATGTCAATGATGTCCATTTCGAAGGCGGGAAACACTTCCTTTTTAACGGTGAATGCGGTGTAAATACCGCCAACCAATAAAATCATCATCAACAAATTGGCAGCCACTGGGTTGCGAGCCATCCATGCAATAGGGCCATGCTCTAAGGGGTTAACTGTACTACTTTTCATCGTCAACTTGCCCCGCGACTCTCAAACTTAGCCCTTCTTTTACGCGTGAAAGATCAGTAGTTACGATGTTATCGCTAACCTTTAAGCTATCTTTGACATAAACAAATTCTTGGTCGCGAAAAACAATATTTAATGGCCGAATGGCTAATTTTCCATCTTCCATTAGCCAGATTGTCTCGTTTTTTCTTAGCCACTGTCGTTCGATTTTTGCAACTTGATTTAGCGCTATTGTCGGAATATCCACCGAGACATAAGCACCTAATGTTAGTTTGGGCTTTTTGGTTTGTTCAATATCAAGTGGATCATCTACACTGATGAGCACTTTAGCCATTCGGCTTGTATCATCAACCAGAGGCAACAAGCTGATTAGCTTCCCCATTCGTGATTGCCCATTTCGCCATGCAAGGCGGTCTGTCACATTAACCTCGATATTTGATTCTTGAGCAATGGAAATGGCGGAGAGTTTTTCTGTCGGGATAGCAGCTTCAATCCAGTATTGGTCGACACCAACTAATTGTGCAATGGCATCTCCTTTAGAAACGTGCGAGCCGAGCGAAACCAGTTTACGTTGAATGTAAGCGTCAAATGGCGCGGATAAAGCAGTTCTTTCAAGTTCAAGCTTTGCCTGTGCTAATTGTAACTCAGCTTCTTGAACGTTAGCTCTTGCTTGTTTGAGTTGTGGCTCTCTGAGCATTAGGGCGCGTGAAGAAGCGGGAAGATCTTGCTCTAAATCGGTATAGATTTTTTTAGCAACCTCTTGTTCGCCCAACTCTATTTGTAGCGCAGCATTCGCTTTTATCACTTGGTTTTCTCGTTGTTGCAATTGCAACTGGTAATCAGATTTTTCTATTTGAGCTAAGGTTTCTCCTTGCTGGATAAATTGGCCAGGAACAAATTGCTCAGATATTTGCTTGATCTTGCCGCTGACTTGACTAGTAAGCGCTATCGACTGCGCCGGTACAACGACTCCCATCGCATTAATTTTTGGCACAAAATCACCGATCGTGACGGGTATCACTTCCACTAGCATTGCGCTTCGCTTTGTTGCGGTTTCTTTGGTGGGCTCGGGTTCAGTGGAGAAAATAAGTAAGATAAACCCAGCGGTAATCATTAGAATGATGAGACATAAAATGAGGGTTTTCAATAATGTTGGACGATTAATCGATTCTTCCGTCATAGATGCCTTCCAAAGCTTGTCGAATTACTGTGAAGTATACGAGAGTTTGTTAGATTTAGTTCAAATCTGCGAATAAGTGTATCTTCATCATTTATTTGCAGCTCATAGTAGCGAAAAAATTGACTATATTTCAAACAACAAAGTTGTTATGATTAACGAACCAAACGTTGTGAAGTAAGTAGGTAAACGTTATGCAAAAAAATGTCAATAAAACCATTAATACTGTTGAAACGGACCTTGAACAACGACGTAAGTTTTTGGAAAAATTTGGAAAATTAGCGGTGATTACGCCAGTTGCCTTAACGGCACTAATGAGCCCTAGTACTTCAGCCGCGCCAAAAAGTTGTAAAAACGGTGGGAGTAACGGTAAAGGTTGTCGTTAATCAGTTAACCAATTTACGTTAAATTATTAGGTTGTTTATGGCGTTAACTCGGCTTGCGCTTAACCATTCTTATTTGACTCTGTATGTAGAAAACGAGCAAGCACTTGTTTTTCACAAAATTAAACAATCACTTTTTCACTTACCTCCTGTGTCAGTCAGTTTATTATTGGTATTAGATGAAGGAAAAAGTGAACAGGAAGCAATCGCTCAGGTTGCCGACATTAGTGGGATGGCTTCACAGCAATTAGTTCACTATTACCAAGACATCATTCCGCTATTTGATGAGCGGCGAGAAGATGTTACTTATCTCGATGGGCGCTATCCAGAACTCAGTCATACAAAACTTAACAAAACTAAAGCCCCAGCCCAAAGTATTACTGTCGAACTCGGGCAGGCGTCATTTGCGATTAACACCAACAACGATTCGCTCGCATTGGAAATAACGCAGCTTTTTGAACCCTGTCGTAAAACGTTGAGTGAAGTTGACTTTATTATAGATATTCACCATCAAGAAACAGCTCAAGGCGAGCATTATAATTTGCGATGTAATCAGTTGAATATTGATACTGTCCCCCATCAAGATTTTGTCATGCCACTGATAATTGATCATATGCAGGTGCTTTGTTTTCAAAAAAGTGATTATTTGTATTGTTTTCATGGCGCGGCTTTGCAGCATCAAGATGGTGATCTTTTATTGCCAGGTAAGTCCGGTGTCGGCAAGTCTACTTTGGCGGCACTGTTGGTTAAGCAAGGCTATTGTTTATATTCTGACGAGATGATTGCGCTAGATAAAGGGTTTAATGTTAAAGTTTTACCGCTACCTATGGCAATAAAATCAGGCAGCTGGTTACATATGGCAGAACTCTTCCCAGAGATCAAGCAGGCCAAATGTTGGCGACGATTAGACGGGCGTAAACTTAAATATCTTTGGCCTCCCTCATTTTCTTGCGACGAAAACGCACAGGAAAAGGCAGGGCAAACAAAAATGTTAGTTAGCCCTAACTATGATGCAGCAGTTGAAAAAAGCTTAATTGAACCACTGTCGATTATCGACTCGTTGAGTCTACTGTCTGATGGAGGATATCAACTTGGTGTTGAACTCACACAGGATGTGTTAGAGCATCTTATTGATTTTCTCGCATCAATTCGTCGAGAGAAGGTGTACTATGGCAACAATACGCAAATTTTACCTTGGCTATCGTCATTATGGCAATAAACCAAAAGAGTGTTTTGCAATCAGACGAAAAAATCAAAGCTAACACCTTTGCCGAACTGAGTTTTTGGTTATCAAAAGAAAACCTTGATAAGTCCCCGAGATTAGCTGAACTAACGCAAGAAAAAAACTACCTTCCTTTAATCGCTCTAGCCAATAATTTTTGGCTGACCGGGGCGCTCATCGCTCAATTTAAGAGTGACAAGCTATGGCAGTACTTACCAGAGCAATTACATGAATACTTAACTTACATTGAGCAAATTTATCAACAACGTGCTTTAGCAATCAAACAAGAAGTCATTGATGTTTGCGAGCTGCTTAGTCAACATGGTATCGCTCACCTGTTATTAAAGGGTGCGGCGCAATTGTTTAATGGTGTTGCTACGCCAATCACTAGTCGTTATATGGTTGATATTGATATACTTATCCCGCTAAACCAATTAGCTCAAGCTATTAACGTACTAAAAGCCCAAGGTTATCAGGAGCGTACAGAGCGTTTCGATGTATTACCTTTAAATCATCATCATGCACCGCCGCTAATTCGCCCAAACGGAGCATGTTATATCGAACTCCATGTCGATGGGCTTAAGCATCAAGTAAACGAGGTATTGTCTACAGCGGCGATGTGGCAAGAGTGCCAAGAGTTGTCGCTTGATAATGGGCTTGAAAGCAAGCAATTAAGTGCTAATCATCAAGTGATTATGGCAATAGCTCACAGTGAAATCTCAGATCAACATTATCAACATAATACCTTGGACTTACGTCAAGTTTATAATGTTTATCGGATGGTCAAATACTATGATACGGCGATAGACTGGCAAATCGTCAACAGGGCATTTTCTCTTAGCAATCAGACGCCGGCGTTGACAAACTTTCTTTATCAGTTAGGTTATTTTTTTGATACAGAAATTCCAATAGCATTGGAAAATAAACAACTTGCCGAACAATTTATCGAACGCGGAATAACTAAATATGTAAAAACTCAAGGACGAATGACTGCTATGCATTATTTTCAAGCGCTGCTGCGAAGCTATGATGGCCAAAACCTACTGAGGTTATATGGGAAGGTTGGCTTATTTCCGGTCATAAGGGCACGATTTCTTCACCTTAGGCGTCATCTAATGATGTTGTGGTCTCAAATTACCGGTAAGTAAAGTGTTATGTAACTGCTTTGTTACTAATGCTTGTGTTCTAAATCAAAATCGGGTGCAATGCCAATATGATCGTGGTTACTTTATAAACGGAAAGTTAATAGTGCTTCAAATGCTGTTTAAAATTTGTGGTTTTGCTTTTGCGCTAAGTGCGGCATTTAGTTGCCATGGCAGTGATCCGTTTAATGTTAAAGAAGGCAATGAACTGACCTTAGGTGTGCGTGCAGAATATGGGGTCGATGATAATCTACTTTATTCTGATGAAAATAAACTGCAAGAAAGTTTTTTGAAAGTCGTGCCAACTGCCAATATACAGACACAGTTTGAGCAACACCTGATACAACTCAACGCGTCAACAGAGCATGTGCGTTATCAAGATGACAGTGATAATAATCACAGTAATGTCAGCGTTGAGCCGAGTTATCAATATCGATTTAGTGCTAAACAAGGTATATACGTACAAGGCAAGTATAATGATATGTTTCAAGCGCGAGGCACTGGACTTACGTTAGGAGAGCCTTTGTCGGTAGAGGTTGGTGATAATAAGGTGTCAAGTGGCATAGAAAGTGGCTATTTTTATGGGCAAAAATCTTCGACAGCTAAACTTAAAGTCGCCTTTGGCTATGAGCAAGAGCGCTATCAAACACGTCGATACCTTACACGAGTATTCGACAGTGAGAGTACTTTTATCAACCCTAGTTTTGATTACTTGGTTGGAGGTGGCTCTTATTTTGCATCAGATATTACACTTGAACGCATTGAATTTAAGAATAATCCATTACAAAACAGAGACAAGTATGTCGGTTTAATGGGGTTTAAGTGGCAATCAACCAATATTACTGATGTTGCCATTTTGGTGGGCTATCAAGAGATTCAATTTAAAGATTCGATTTTGGCCAATGATAGCGCATTTAAGTGGCGTATAAATGTTAACTGGAACCCATTAGAAGATGTAAAGTTAAGATTAAGTTCCGAGCGAGACTTTGCTTTAGCGAGTCGATTACAAGATAGTTACCGGTTAGTTGACAACCATCGATTAGCATTAAGTAAGAAATGGAATGATTATGTCAATCTCTTGGCAGAACTCAGCTTTAGTCAAGAGGAAATTATCGCTTCAACGTTCAATGAAAAAGAAGACTATTTAGGTGCTATTATAGAAGTACAATATTTGCGTAATCATTGGTTGTCGTTTTATTTGCGCTATCAGTTGGAAATACTTGCGGCAAGCGGTGAGCGTTATGATTATCACAAGAATAGCCTTTTGTTGGGAATAAATGTTACACTCTGATCAATATTGAGTAAAAAATATGCAGTTATTAGCAGTTTTTATTATTGTTTTCTCGAGTTTTAGTGCTTGGTCAGCCAACTATAAGTTGGGTGCTGGTGATCAGATAGAGATCAACGTTTATGGCGAACCGGACTTAACAACAAAAGTAAAAATTGATAAAGCAGGCATTATAAGCTTTCCATTTTTGGATGATATTCAAGTGATAGGTCAAACAACAAAATCACTTGAACAGCATATTCGAAAAGGTTTGCTTGGCGATTACCTAATCGACCCACAAGTGACGGTAACCATAGTAACTTATCGCCCATTTTTTATTCACGGCGAGGTAAAAAAGCCGGGAGGCTACCCCTATCAGGATGATTTAACACTAGACAAAGCCATTGCATTAGCAGGCGGTTTAGCAAGCAGAGCATCAACGACTGATTGGAAGATTACTCGCGAAGTTGATGGCTCTACAATAACGATACAAGCGACGGTTGCAACGTTAATTCAACCTGATGATATTATTAAGATAGAGCAAAGTTTCTTTTGAACCAGCAAGATAACCAAAATTTGATGCAAGATGAAGTGGCCTTAAAAGAGATTTTAAGCCCGCTTTGGTCACGTCGTTGGAAAATTATCTTTTTCACCCTAGTGGTGACGTTTGCTGTTGGATTTTATGTGTCTCTGTTAAAGCCTTCTTATCAGGCAACCGCTATTATGCAAATAGGGATGAATAAGCCATCGAATACCCTATCAATAAATGATGCTTTTAATGAGTCATTAGCCAGCTATGAACAGGTGCAAACACAATACGAATTGCTGCGCTCACGCAAATTTGCTGAGCGGGTCGTATCAAGTTTAAATTTGACTGCCCATGAAGAGTTTAATACCGGAAAATATAACGATAAAATCCCTTTTCTTGCTAAGCGTGGTACGTCGGAAGTTCGTCCTTCAATAGAGCAAGTTGTTCCAGCCTTTCGTAGTCGACTTAAGATATCGCCGATTGCTGGTACTGAATTAGTCAAAATTTCCTTTGTCGCTTATTCACCCGAACTGGCGATGCAAGTTGCTAATCAGATAGGTATTACTTACCTGCAATATCAAGATGAAATTCATAGCGAATCTAAAGAGTCAACTTCACAATGGTTAGTTGATCAGCTTGAAGAGTTAGGTAAGAAACTAGAAGCTTCAGAGCTGGCTTTACAGAATTATCGCGAGACTGAGG
The DNA here is from genome assembly GCF_053485795.1 of Thalassotalea ganghwensis. Classification (NCBI taxonomy): domain Bacteria; kingdom Pseudomonadati; phylum Pseudomonadota; class Gammaproteobacteria; order Alteromonadales; family Colwelliaceae; genus Thalassotalea; species Thalassotalea ganghwensis. The sequence continues at coordinate 4,985 of NZ_JBQRUM010000024.1, read as the reverse complement.
GCATTGTTGATATTCGAGGGGTTTCAGGTTTAGTGAGCGCGGAATTAACTGAGTTAACATCCTCTGCGCTTGTGTTGTCTAAGCAGGCGGATGAGTTAGCGGTTACTTATCAGTACATTCAAGCCAATAAGGATAACTTTTCAGCACTTACTGAATTAGAACAAATCGCCAACCAACCGACCTATTTGCAGTTGAAAAGATCAGAAGAGCAAGTGGAACGACGTTTTAATGAACTGTCAAAACGCTATGGCCCAAAACACCCGAAATTAATTGCTGCTCGTTCGGAGTTGGAATCGGTTCAAGAACGTATTAGAGAACACGTTGATAACTTAGTCGTGTCACTGGAAAAAAGCTATTTTAATAGCCAAGAAAAAGTCAAAGCTACTGAACGTCGCCTAGAGAAATCAAAGCAGGATTATTTGCGGTTAAGTCGCCTTGAGAATAAGTTTTCTCAATTAGAAAGAGAAGTAGAAACCAATAAAGAGCTTTACAGTAATTATTTGATGCGTTTGAAAGAAACCGATGCGATGGGGAATTATAAATCTAACTTTTATGTCAGGTTTATCGATAAAGCACTGACACCCAAAGGTCAAATAGCGCCGAATAAAACCTTATATGTCACCTTAGCCTTCATATTATCTGGTGCTTTTATTTCAATAATTGTCATTATGCGTGAATTATTAATGGATACATTAAACTCGCGTCGTAAGTTAGATAACTTTAATGAAGCCCCAATTTTAGCTGTGTTACCTAAGTTTAAAAATGTTACCACGACATCTGACGGTGAAGAAACCTATCATAACGATGGTCGCTTTGTTGAAGCAGTTCGTTCACTGCGCACGGCCTTGCTTTTTAGTGGCGAAAAAGAAGCTCCAAAGGTTATTGCCATCACATCTTCTTTACCTAACGAGGGGAAATCGACGGTTGCTTTAGAGTTGGCACGTTCATACAGCGAAATGGAAAAAGTGCTATTGATTGAAGGTGATATGCGCCACCCAACGCTATACAAGCGTTTAGGGTTGGAACCCAATCGCCCAGGGCTATCCAATTTACTTGCTAAAACACATCAAATTAATGAGTGCATTACCCGCGATAAGCATATTAAGCTCGATATACTAACTTCTGGCGTATCTCCTGCAAATCCATTGGCATTTTTATCGATGAAACGTTTTAAAATGCTATTAAATGTATTTGGTAACTTTTATGATCGGATAATTATTGAAACACCACCGGTTAATGCGGTTAGTGATGCAATGATTATCGCTAGACATGTTGATAGTTTGCTCTATATCGTTCATGGTGGCAGAACAAAACGCGAGCAAATTATTTCAGGCCTACGCAGTTTAAGACAAGTCAACGCGCCGATAGAAGGTGTCATTGTTAATCATAGTGAAAATATCGATAGCCAACGTTATCAGGGTAAGTATTACCCCGATAAAGGCAATATTATCAAGATGCCGGTCCGCAAACAGGGGTAAATCAATGACCTCATTAGTCTCTGATATCGCCTGTCAGTGAAATGTGTTTATAATAAGTAAAAATCCCAATTTGATCGTTAATGAAGTCTCTACACCAATATTCTTTAAAACATCTCAATAGTTTCGGCTATGATGCGGTTGCGCCAACAATATATTTCCCAAAGTCAGTGGATGATCTCAAGCTATTAGTTAGCCAGCTGCCGGCCAATTTCTATATCCTAGGAGAAGGTAGTAATACCTTATTTACCGAAGATACCGCGCCATGCATTATTAAACCTGAATTTAATGGCATCTCAGTTGAAGAAGACGACCATACCTATATCTTGTCGGTAGGCTGCAGTGAAAACTGGCACCAATTGGTTAGTTATTGCATTCAACAAGGGTATCGAGGGTTAGAAAATTTAGCATTAATACCTGGTAGTGTTGGCGCTGCACCGATTCAAAATATTGGCGCTTACGGGGTTGAAATAGCCGATGTGCTTGACAGTGTCACCTGGTTTAGCTTTGATGATTTACAAACGAAAACCCTCACCAATCAAGAGTGTCAGTTTGCCTATCGAGATAGTATTTTTAAACATCAGTTAAAAGATAAAGGTATTATTGTTGAGGTTAAGATAAAACTGAGTAAAGCGTGGCACGCCAAAAAAACGTATGCAGGGCTTGACCAGTTGCCAGAGGATGTCAGTGCTGAGCAGATATTTAATCAGGTTATTAAGATCCGTTCGGCTAAGTTACCCGATCCGAAAGTTATTCCCAATGCCGGTAGTTTTTTTAAAAATCCAGTTGTTGAACAAGCACAATTTCAAATATTGCATCAACAATATCCAGATATGCCATTCTATCCACAATCATCAGGTCAAGTTAAGCTTGCGGCCGGTTGGCTGATTGAGCAAGCTGGCTTTAAGGGCCTAGTAAAAAATGGCGTGGGTGTACACGATAAACAAGCGTTGGTATTAGTCAATCATGGCAGTGACAATGGTTATGCGATATTTTTACTAGCACAAGAAATTAGTCAGCAGGTGTTTAGGTTATTTAACGTTCGTCTCACACCAGAAGTGAGAATGGTTGATCATAGTGGCTATATTGCTTTTGAGGCAGCACGTGGCTAATTTAATCAAAGCGCAAATTATCAATGAACTGGCTAGTGGTGCGTTTGTTTCAGGGCAACAGTTGGGAGAGCAACTTGGAATCAGTCGAGCTGCTATATCCAAACATATCTCAACGCTTGCCGATATGGGGCTGGATGTTTTTAGTGTTACAGGTAAAGGCTATCGGTTGGCTCAGCCAATAGCACTTATCGATAAAATCAAAGTGCTCAGTCAATTAAATCGCAGTGCCTTAGCCAGTAAAGTTGAACTTCATACGATTATCGACTCAACCAACAATTACTTATTACGGAAATTACCTAGCAACATCAAACAAGCACAAGTTTGCATTGCTGAGTATCAAAGTGCCGGTCGCGGTCGACGCGGTAAACAATGGATGTCGCCTTTTGGTTCACATCTTTATATGTCAATGTATTGGTATTTAGAGCAGGGCATGTCAGCTGCAATGGGGTTAAGCGTGGTTGCGGCCATAGCGATTAGTGATGCAATAAAGCAATGTTATGGAATTGACGTGGAATTGAAATGGCCAAATGACATTTACATCGACGGTAAAAAGCTGGCTGGGATTCTGATTGATTTGGAAGGGCAAGCACTAGAGCCTTGTCACTGTGTGATCGGTTTAGGTGTTAATGTGGCGATGCCAAATGAAGCGGGGAAACACATTGACCAGCCTTGGACCGATTTACAAAGCCATTGCAAACAACCAGTTGATCGCAGCGAGCTTGCTGGCGTGATCATTAATACGCTTACCCTAAGGTTACGTGAGCATCAAGAGCAAGGGATTAATGCCATGCTTGAAACATGGCACCAACGTGATAGATTTTTAAACAAGCCAGTTAGGTTAATCTCTGGAGAGAAAATAACCGAAGGTATCTGCCGTGGTATTAATAATCAAGGTGCTCTATTGCTAGAGTGTCAGGGTGAAATTAAACCGATATATGGCGGCGAAGTGAGTTTAAGAGGTAACTAATGCAAATTTTATTAGATATCGGTAACACTCGTAGTAAATATCTGTCTGTTATTTTAGAGCAACGTAGTGCAATTAATGTTTGCTTAACGTTAGATATAACCCCTGAGTGGCTAACGCACAACTTTAGTCAGGCTGAGCAAATAATTATTGCAAGTGTCGGATCCGAAAAACTGTCTGAAATGATAAGAGATTGGTGCCAGCAACATAATATTGGCTTTAGGTTATTAACAACAGAAGCTCAACGATTTGGTATTCAATGTGCCTATCAGGAGCCAGAGAAACTTGGCGTTGATCGTTGGTTGGTTATTCTTGCCGCGGCTCAGTTATATCCTCAGCAGCATTGTATAATCGTTGATGCAGGTACCGCTACCACCATTGATGTTGTCGATAGTTCCGGTCTGCATCGAGGTGGTTGGATATTGCCGGGCATTGATTTATTACAAAATGCGTTAGTGACGCAAACACAACGCATTGACGCTCAACCGTTGGAAAAGGCCAGCGTCGAGTTAGGTAAAAATACTCATGAGTGTGTCAATCATGGTGCTTGGGTGGCAACAACGGCGACGATTGAGTACTTGATTGACCAACTTAACACAAACCAAACGGCAGTTAACCTTATCCTAACGGGTGGCAACGCTGATCAATTAAGTCGGTTTATCCAACAGCCATATAGCCTAGTAGATGATTTAATCTTTATCGGAATGCAACGATTTATCAGCGAACAGCGCTAAAATTTCGGTGTTTTTGGGTAAAAAAGCGACAAACAATCAAAAACCCCGTTTTTTTTACAATTTGCTCTTGCAAGGGGCAAAACATTACACTAGAATTCGCTCCACTTAATGTAGTGCCGACTTAGCTCAGTTGGTAGAGCAACTGACTTGTAATCAGTAGGTCGCCAGTTCGATTCCGGCAGTCGGCACCATTAATACTCTGTATACAGAGATATAAAAATTATGGAGGGGTTCCCGAGTGGCCAAAGGGATCAGACTGTAAATCTGACGGCTCAGCCTTCGGTGGTTCGAATCCACCTCCCTCCACCATTTTTATACGGAGATATATGGTAGAAAAATGCGGACGTCGTATAGTGGTAATACCTTAGCCTTCCAAGCTAAAGCTGCGGGTTCGATTCCCGCCGTCCGCTCCATCTTTGTTGTTGTGCTGATATGGCTCAGTTGGTAGAGCGCACCCTTGGTAAGGGTGAGGTCGGCAGTTCAAATCTGCCTATCAGCACCATCCTTCAATATTCTATCCTGTACTCATTTAAATAATTTAATTTTGTTAATCTACCTAGAGGTATTTTAAAGTGGCTAAAGAAAAATTTGAACGTTCGAAACCGCATGTAAACGTTGGTACAATCGGACACGTTGACCACGGTAAAACTACGTTAACAGCTGCTATCTCAGCAGTATTAACAAAAACTCACGGTGGTGA